>NZ_JBSAXF010000006.1:0-332366 GCF_053427845.1 Burkholderia sp. AW49-1
CGACCTTCACGTTCGCGTCGACCACGCGCTTCACTGCCACGAGCGCTTTCAACTGCGTGTCTCCTGTTTCGTTTCGACCGCCGCGGCGCGTCAGCGCGCGGTGTATCCGCCGTCGATCACCAGCTCCGCACCCGTCACGTAGCGCCCCGCCGGCGACACGAGATACAGGATGCCGGCCGCGATGTCGCGCGGGCTGCCGATCTTCGCCATCGGCACGTGCGTCTGCATGTATTCGAACGCGCGGTCCGGATCCTGGCCCATCTGGCGGAACGCGTCCTCGAGCATCGGCGTGCGGATATAGCCCGGATGCACCGAGTTCGCGCGGATGTTCTTCGCCGCATACAGCATCGCGTCGACCTTCGCCATCATCCGCACCGCCGCCTTGGACGCGTGATACGCGGGCACGTCGGGACCGCCGACGATCCCGTACATCGACGACAGGTTCACGATCGAGCCGCCGCCGGCCGCCTCGAGGTGCGGAATCGCGGCGCGCGTGCACAGGAACACGCCGTTGACGTTCACGTCCTGCACGCGCTGCCATTGCGCGAGCGTGAGTTCGTGCGTCGGCACGTTGTGCCCTTCGATGCCCGCGTTGTTCACGAGCACGTCGAGGCGCCCGAAGCGCGCGACGATCTCGTCGAACACGCGCGCCACGTCGGCCTCGCGCGTCACGTCGAGCGACCAGAACGCGGCCTGGCCGCCTTGCGCGCGGATCTCCTCGACGAGCGCTTCCGCCGGTTGCGACAGCACGTCGAGGATCGCCACGCTCGCGCCGGCCGCGGCCAGCGTGCGTGCCGTTTCCGCGCCGATGCCACGTGCGCCGCCGGTGATCGCGGCCACCTTGCCGCACAGGTCGAACAGGTCTTCGATGAGTTTCATTGTGTCTCCGTGTAGTCAGGCGAACCGGCCTCGAACGGGCCGGTCATCAGGGGCATCGGGCGTTATCGTGAGGCGATCGCGGCAGGCACCGCCAGGAAATCAAGACATTCGCGATTGAAATACGCCGCGTGTTCCACCATGACCCAGTGGCCGCAGCGGTTCAGCAGCGCGAAGCGCGCGTCGCGGCAGCGTTCGAGGAACGTCAGCGCGCCGCCAACCGGATTGAAGCGATCGTCCGTGCCCCAGAAGCCGAGCACCGGGCAGCGCAGGTCGCCGAGCGCCCCCGTCAGGTTCGGCACGCTCATCGTCGACAGCACTTCGGTCGGCTGCTCGACGCACACCTTCATCCGCTCGGCGACGAGCGCGTCGGTGACGATCGCCGGATCGTGCACCAGCAGTGTCAGCAGCTCGCGCATGGTGTCGTCATTCATCTGGCGATTGGTGAACAGCTTCACCATTCGCTGGATCCCTTCCATCCGGAAATAGGTGTCGCGATCCTCGACGCCGCCGGGCGCCATCATGATCAGCCCGTCGACTTCGTCGGGATAATCGAGCGCGTATTTCAGCGCGATCGCGCCGCCCAGCGAATTGCCGAGCAGCACGGCCGGCCCGATGCCGAGCGCGGACAGCTGCGCGTGCAGCGCATCGACGAAGAAATCGAGCGTGTAGGCGACGTCGGACGGCTTCGACGACTGCCCGTAACCCGGCAGGTCGACGACGATCGCACGATGGCCGGCAGCCGCGAATGCCGGGTAGTTGTGCTTGAAGTTGCTGAAACCGCTGGCGCCCGGGCCGCTGCCGTGGATGAACACCACCGGGCGGCCATCGCCCGCCTCGAAGTGATGCAGGCGCAGGCCGCCCGGTACGTCGGTGAAGATGCCGGCCGGCGGCGTCGTGGGGGTCGTCATCGCGGGTTGTCTCCTTCGTCGGTCGATGGATGCCTGCCACGATGATTGCGCCGCCGGCGCCGGCCGGCATCATCCTTTCAGACTACGAAACCGTGCGCGCTTGTTCCTATCATCGGGCCACCGAAACGGAGGCAGACGATGAACGGATTCGACTACAGCGGCAGGACGGTGCTCGTGACGGGCGGCACCAAGGGAATCGGGCGGCGCATCGCCGAGCGGTTTCTCGCGGCGGGTGCGCGCGTGTTCGTGTGCGGGCGCAGCGTGCCCGACACACCGCCTTCGGCCGGCGGCCGCACGGCCACCTTCATCGCGGCCGACCTGCGCGACATCGAGCAGGTCGACGCGATGCTCGCGGCGATCCGCGACGCCACCGGCTGCCTCGACGTGTTGATCAACAACGCGGGCGGCTCGCCGTTCGTGCTCGCGGCCGACGCGTCGCCGCGCTTCACCGAATCGATCGTGCGGCTCAACCTGATCGCGCCGCTGCAGCTCGCACAGCGCGTGAACGCGATCATGCAGCCGCAAGCGCACGGCGGCGTAATGCTGTTCATCGCGAGCGTCAGCGCATCGCGCCCCTCGCCCGGCACCGCCGCCTATGGCGCCGCGAAGGCGGGCCTCGTCAACGCGGTCACGTCGCTCGCGGTCGAATGGGCGCCGCGCGTGCGCGTGTGCGCGATCAGCCCGAGCCTCGTCCAGACGGAATCCGCGACCGAAGGCCACTACGGCGACGATGCCGCGCTCGACGCGATCCGCGCGACGATTCCCGCCGGACGGCTCGCGACGCCCGACGACGTCGCGTCGGCGTGCCTGTTCCTCGCGTCGCCCGATGCGTCGTACACGTCCGGCGCGAACCTGCGGCTCGACGGCGGCGGCGAACGGCCGGCGTTCCTCGCGGCGGCAAAAACGGAACCACGCTGACGCGCGCAACACGACCGGCGCGCCCCGATCGTTTCCAGTCCTAGGGAAGTCATCTAGTTCATTTCGACGATTCCCTGCTACCGCGATCTCCCTACTCTGCCTCTCACGACAACCACAGTCGACCGTCGTCGATACCCCAGAGGAGACACCATGCATCAACGGATTTCGCGCCGTACCGACAAGCGGGCCACCGCCACGCTGTCGACGCTGGCCGCCGCGCTGCTGACGTGCGCCGTTCCCAACGCGCACGCGGGCAGCACGATCGAGCTTGGCGCCGACACGACGCTGGACTACACGTTCACGCTGAGTTACGGCCTCGGCATGCGCACGCGTGCGCCGAGTGGCAATCTGCTGACGCCCGCGAACATCAATGCCGACGACGGCGATCGCAACTTCGCGAAGAACAAGCTGATCGAGAATCAGGTCAGCGTGCTCGGTGAAGTGAACCTGAAGCACGACGACTGGGGTGTGTTCGTCCGCGCGAGCACGTTCTACGATCAGGCCTATCACCGCCCGAACTACAACGACGCGCCGGGCACCGTGAACCAGTCGGGCCGGTACAACAACTTCACGAGCGATGCCCGCTACTGGTCGGGCGGCCACACGACGCTGCTCGCCGCCTACGCGTACAACACCTTCAAGATCGGCGCGACGAGCCTGAACGTGAAGGTTGGCGACCAGGTGGTCGCGTGGGGCGAAAGCCTGTTCTTCCCGAACATCGCGGGCGCGCAAGGCCCGGCCGACGCCACCAAGTCCTATGTCGCGGGCGCTCAGGTGAAGGACATCCTGCTGCCCGTGCCGCAGATCTCGACGCAGTGGCAGATCACACCGAACTTCAGCCTGCTCGGCTACTACCAGTTCTCGTTCCAGCAGAACCGCCTGACCGCGCCCGGCACGTACTGGAGCTATTCGGACGTGGTCGGCCCCGGTGCGCAGTTCATCATCGGCCCGGGCGGGATGATCATTCCGCGCGGCGCCGACGAAAAGCCGAGCGCGCACAACCAGTGGGGTATCGGCGCACGCCTGCGCGTGTTCGGCGACACCGAGCTCGGCGTGTATCACCTGCATTACAACGACATGAACCCGAGCGTCGTCACGTCGTTCTATCCCGTGCTCCAGTACCGGCAGACCTATTTCAACAACATCAAGCTGACCGGCGCGAGCTTCTCGACGCAGGTCGGTCCGGTCAACGTCGCGGGCGAAGCGTCATACCGCCAGGGCGCGGCCGTGCTCGTCAACACGCCGACCGGCGCGCAAGCGACGCGCGCGAACGTCACGCAGCTCAACCTGTCCGGCATCTACTCGATCGGGCCGAGCTTCCTCGCGAATTCGCAGTCGCTGGTCGGCGAAATCACGTACGTGCACGCGGGCGGCATCTCGGCCGTCGACGGCTCGACCACCCTCACGAACTCGCGCAACGCGCTCGCCCTCGAGTTGGCCTGGACGCTCAGCTACAAGAACGTGTTCAACGGCTGGGATCTCGACGTGCCGCTCACGTACACGCATGACCTGGCGGGTACGTCGCCGCTGGCCGGCGCGCTCGGCTCGCTGACGGGCCAGGGCGACCACCGGGTGACCGCCGGCGTCACGTTCACGCGCCTGAGCAACCTGTCGCTGTCGCTCGTCTACGCGAAGTTCCTCGGTTCGCCGAACCCCGTCACGCGTCCGCTCGCCGATCGCGACTACGTGCTGGCCACGGCGACCTACCACTTCTGAGCGGCCCGCCCGCTCGTCACTCAGCAAGAAGAGGATTTGTCATGAAACGAACTCGTCTCCCTATCCTGCGCGCGTCGGTGATGGCCGCGTGCGCGCTCGTCGCGACGGCATCGTTCCCGAGGGTCACGCCGGACGACCTGAAGGCACTCGACGGCCCGCTCACGCCGATGGGTGCGGTGCGCGCCGCGAGCAAGGACAGCGGCGTGCCGGAGTGGTCGGGCAAGTGGCTCGGCACGCCGCCCGACGTGCAGTACAAGCGCGGCGGCCGCTACCCCGATCCGTTCGCGAGCGAGAAGCCGGTCGCGACGATCACCGCGGAGAACATGGCGCAGTACGCGGAGCACCTGACCGACGGCCAGAAGGCGATGTTCAAGCGCTACCCGGCCACGTTCAAGATCAACGTCTACCCGAGCCATCGCGACTTCCGCTACGCGGATTCCGTCTACAAGGACATCCGCACGTACGCGCCCGACTCGACGATGACGTCCGACGCGAACGGGCTGACCAACGCGCCGCCGCAAGTGCCCTACCCGATTCCGAAGACGGCCGCCGAGCTGCTGTGGAACCAGCGCTTCTCGTCGGCGATCGGCACCGAGCAGGCGACCTACGATCAGGCGGTCGTGTACTCCGACGGCAACATTGCGTGGGGCAAGGTGCGCTACGACATCTACTCGCCGCGCAACGTCGGCAAGTATGACGTGAAAAGTGACCTGAACAACCGCACGTTCTACCGCAACGCGACGGAGCTGCCGCTGTCGGACCGCGGCTCGCTGATTGTCGGCTTCACGAACTGGGACAAGGCCGGCGCCGACAACTCGTCGCGCACGTGGATGTACAACCCCGGCACGCGGCGCGTGCGCCAGGCGCCCGAATACGGCTATGACCAGCCGCAAGGCCCAGGCGGCTTCCGCACCGTCGACGACGACCGCCTGTACAACGGCCCCGGCGACCGCTACGACTGGAAGATCGCCGGCAAGCGCGAAATCTACGTGCCGTACGACAACTACAAGGCGATGGACAGCTCGGTCAAGTATGCGGACCTGCTGACCAAGGGCCACGAGAACCCGTCGTACATCCGCTACGAGCTGCATCGCGTATGGGTGCTGCAGGCGACGCTGAAGAGCGGCTATCGCCACCAGTACGCGAAGCGCGTGCTGTACATCGACGAGGATTCGTGGATGACGCTGCTCGCCGACAACTACGACGCACGCGGCCAGCTGTGGCGCACCAACGTCGCGACGACGCTGTACGCGTACGACGCGAAGACGTTCTACCCCGGCGTCGTGTTCTTCCACGACCTGATCTCCGGCGCGTACATGGCCGACCGCCTGACCAACGAAGGGCCGATGCCGAAACTCGACAGCAGCCCGCAGTTCAGCGAGGCGTACTTCTCGCCCGACGCGATCCGCAGTTCGGGTAACTAAGCATCCGGCGCGGCACGCCCGCGCCCCACGCGCCGGAGCCTCGCTCCGGCGCCCGACGCCGCCCGGGACGGCGGCCTTTTCCATTCGAGGGCCCTTTGATGTCTTCCCGCTTGCATACGACGCTCGGCGACGAGCTGTACGCCGCGTGGCACGCACGCGCACCGGTCGCGCCGCTGTCGCGCCGCCCGCGCCGGCTGTCCCTCGACGATGCGTACCGCATCCAGCAACGCTTCATCGAACGCCGCGTCGAGCGCGGCGAATCGGTGGTCGGCAAGAAGATCGGCGTGACGAGCCAGGCCGTGCAGGACATGCTGAACGTGCGCCAGCCCGATTTCGGCATCCTGCTGTCGGGCATGCACTACGCGGGGGGCGAGGCGATCGCCACCGAATCGCTGATCGCGCCGCGCGCCGAAGGCGAAATCGCGTTCATCCTCGCGCGCGACCTGCGCGGCCCCGGCATCGACCGCACCGACGTGATCGCCGCGACGGCCGCCGTCGCGCCCTGCTTCGAGATCGTCGATTCGCGCATCCGCGACTGGGCGATCCGTATCGAGGACACCGTCGCCGACAACGCGTCGTGCGGCGTGTACGTGCTCGGCGATGCGCGCGTCGACCCGCGCACGCTCGACCTCGCCGCGTGCGAGATGACGATCGAGAAGAACGGCGAGCGCGTCGCGCAAGGCCGTGGCGACGCGGCGCTCGGCCATCCTGCCGACGCCGTCGCGTGGCTCGCGAACACCCTCGCCGAATACGACGTGCCGCTGCTTGCCGGCGAGATCGTGCTGTCCGGCTCGCTCGCGAAACTGATTCCGGTCACGGCCGGCGACGCGCTGTCGATGCACATCTCCGGCATCGGCAGTTGCGACGTCCGCTTTATCTAAAGGAACGAACCTGATGAAGAAAATCAAATGCGCACTGATCGGGCCCGGCAACATCGGCACCGACCTGCTGTACAAGCTGCGCCGCTCGACGGTGCTCGAACCCGTGTGGATGGTCGGCGTCGACCCGGCATCCGACGGCCTCGCGCGTGCCCGCGAATTCGGCCTGAAGACCACCGACCAGGGCGTCGACGGGCTGCTGCCGCACGTCGCCGCCGACGACATCCGCATCGCATTCGACGCGACCTCCGCGTACGTGCACCGCGACAACTCCGACAAGCTCACCGCGCTCGGCGTGAAGATGATCGACCTGACGCCCGCCGCGATCGGGCCGTATTGCGTGCCGCCGGTGAACCTCGACGCGCACCTCGACAGCGCGCAGATGAACGTGAACATGGTGACCTGCGGTGGCCAGGCGACGATCCCGATGGTGTACGCGGTGTCGCGCGTGCAGCCGGTCGTGTACGGCGAGATCGTCGCAACGGTATCGTCGCGCTCGGTCGGCCCCGGCACGCGCAAGAACATCGACGAATTCACGCGCACGACGTCCGGCGCGATCGAACAGGTCGGCGGCGCACGCAAGGGCAAGGCGATCATCGTGATCAATCCGGCCGAACCGCCGCTGATCATGCGCGACACGATCCACTGCCTGACCGACGGCCCGCCCGACGTCGACGCAATCACGGCGTCGGTGCACGCGATGGTCAAGGAAGTGCAGCGCTACGTGCCCGGCTACACGCTGAAGAACGGCCCGGTGTTCGACGGCAACCGCGTGTCGGTGTTCATGGAAGTCGAGGGGCTCGGCGACTACCTGCCGAAGTACGCGGGCAACCTCGACATCATGACCGCCGCCGCGGCCGCCACGGCCGAGCGTTTCGCCGAACAGATGCTGGCCGCGACGGCCGCCACCGCTTGAGTCGAGGAGTCACACGATGTCACTTGCAGGCAAGAAGATCACCGTCCACGACATGTCGTTGCGCGACGGGATGCACCCGAAACGTCATCAGATCACGCTCGACCAGATGCGCGACATCGCGCGCGGGCTCGATGCGGCCGGCGTGCCGCTGATCGAGGTCACGCACGGCGACGGGCTCGGCGGCGCATCGGTCAACTACGGTTTTCCCGCGCATACCGACGAGGCGTACCTGAGCGCCGTGATCCCGGAGCTGAAGCAGGCGAAGGTGTCGGCGCTGCTGCTGCCGGGCATCGGGACCGTCGAGCACTTGCGCATGGCGCACGAACTCGGCGTCGGCACGATCCGCGTGGCCACGCACTGCACCGAAGCGGACGTGTCGGAACAGCACATCGGCCTGGCGCGCACGCTAGGACTCGATACGGTCGGATTCCTGATGATGGCGCACATGTCGTCACCCGAGCAGCTCGTCGTGCAGGCGAAGCTGATGGAGTCGTACGGCGCGAACTGCATCTACATCACCGATTCGGCCGGCCACATGCTGCCCGACGACGTGACCGCTCGGATCGGCCAGGTGCGCGCCGCGTTGAAGCCGGAGACGGAACTCGGCTTCCACGGCCACCACAACCTCGCGATGGGCGTCGCGAACTCGGTCGCGGCGGTCGCCGCCGGCGCGAACCGGATCGACGCGGCCGCGGCCGGCCTCGGCGCGGGCGCGGGCAATACGCCGATGGAAGTGTTCGTCGCCGTGTGCGACCGGATGGGGATCGAAACGGGCGTCGACGTGTTCGCGATTTCCGACGTGGCCGAGGATCTCGTCGTGCCTATCATGGACGCGCCGATCCGCCTCGACCGCGATGCGCTGACGCTCGGCTATGCGGGCGTCTACTCGTCGTTCCTGCTGTTCGCGAAGCGTGCGGAAGCGAAATACGGGATTCCCGCGCGTGACATCCTCGTCGAACTGGGTCGCCAGCGGCTCGTCGGCGGACAGGAGGACATGATCGAGGATGCGGCGCTGACGATGGTTCGCGCGCGGGAGGTGGCGGCGCAACCGGCGTGATCGACGATATCGGGCCGCCATCGCCCGATACGCCGGCGAATCTGCGGAACGGGGCGCGATGCGCCCCGTTACCGCGCAGGTTCGGCCGACGATATCGCGAATGTTCCTTGCGGCATGTGCCAGCCAGCTCCTCGGCGTGCACACACTGCGGCAGCATGGCCAACGTGGCGAGCGCGCCGGCACGGAGGATGCGCGCATGCATCCTCAGCCGACGCTGTGCAGTATCGATTGAACATTCTTCACGGAGCGACCCATTTTGCCGAATTCGGGACATCGCGCCCCGGCCGCCGTCGCAATCGCCGGAAGGCGCAGCATCACGCTTCTGACCCTCTGCCTCGCCGTGCTCGTCGCGCAGGTCGACACGGCCGTCGTCAATCTCGCGACACGTGCGATCGGCGACTATTTCCACGCAGGCGTGGGCGCATTGCAATGGGTCGTCGACAGCTACAACCTCACCTACGCGGTGCTCCTGCTGACCGGCGGGCTGTGCGCCGACCTCTACGGCCGGCGCCGCATCTTCATGGCCGGCACGGCCGTGTTTACCGTCGCGTCGCTGCTGTGCGCGCTCGCGCCGTCGGTGTCGGTGCTGATCGGCGCACGCGCGCTGGCCGGTGTCGGCGCGGCACTGCTGCTGCCCGCGTCGCTCGCGATCGTGCGCGTCATGTGGTGCGACCCGGGCGAGCGCGGCCGCGCGCTCGGCATCTGGGCCGCGTGCAACGGCGTCGCGATGGCGATCGGCCCGACCCTCGGCGGCGTGCTGATCCGGCACTTCGGCTGGCGCAGCATTTTCTTCGTGGTCGTGCCGCTGAGCATCGCGGCGATGCTGCTCGCGATTCCCGCCGTGCCCGAGTCGTCCGATCCGCACGGCCGGCATGTCGACGGCGGTGCGCAAATCGCGGGCGCGCTCGCGCTCGGCACGCTCGCGTATGCGGCGATCGTGTTCCGCGAGGCGCCGGTCGCCAGTGCGATCGCTGGCTGTGTCGCGATCGCGTCGTTCGTCGCCTTCGTCTCGATCGAACGGCGCCACGGCGAGGCCGCGCTGGTGCCGCTCGACATCTTCCGGCTCGGCGCGTTTCGCGGCGCGATCGCCGCGACCACCGGCATGACGTTCGGGATGTACGGCGTGCTGTTCCTGCTGCCGCTCGCATGGCAGAGCATCGGCCGCCTCGACTCGACCGGTGCGGGCCTCGCGCTGCTGCCGATGGCGCTCGTGTTCGTCGCCGTGTCGCCGTGCTCGGGGCCGTTGTCAGAACGCGTCGGCACGCGCGTGACGACGGCGGGCGGCGTCGCCGTGATCGCGAGCGGGCTCGCGGCGATCGGCGCGTCCGCCGCATCGCCGGGCCTGCTCGGCGCCGAGATCGGCCTCGCGTTGACGGGGCTCGGGATGGGGATCGCGACGGGGCCGCTGATGACCGTCGCCGTCGGCGCGGTGGATGCCGCGCGTTCGGGTACCGCGAGCGCGCTCGTCAACGTCGCGCGGATGACCGGCGCGACGCTCGGGATCGCGGTGCTCGGCACGTTGTTCGCAGCCGTGCACGGCGGCACGGCGGGCTTGCGCGCGGCAATGTTCGCCGGCGCGGCGGTGCAGCTGGCGGGAGCGGCCGGGGCGGCGGTCAGCCTGCGGCGCGCGCGGCAGCCGGCGTGATGCAGCGTGGCTCATCGCTCACGCGCGGCGCGTAACGCATTCGCCGTTCGCCGTTCGCCGTTCGCCGTTCGCCGTTCGCCGTTCGCCGTTCGCCGTTCGCCGTTCGCCGTTCGCCGTTCGCCGTTCGCCGTTCGCCGTTCGCCGTTCGCCGTTCGCCGTTCGCCGTTCGCCCGTAGCGTGTCGGCACGAGCCGTCAGGCGTCAACCACGCACCGCGTCAACGGTGCTTTCCGCCATGCCTGCGTCGCCGATGCGCCGCGCGCGCCTGCAGCAGCGTCGGCATCAGCTCCTCGATGTACTGCCGCGCCTGTCCGCGCGTGACGATCTCGCTGAACCGCCGATGCGCGTGGTCGTGCCCGACCAGCGCCGCATGCGCCTTCTTCAGGATGTGCAGATACGCGATCAGGCTGGTGCCGTCACGCACGGGCAGCGCGTCGCGCGGGTCCGTCGCCGAAGTCGTGTTCATGAGCCGATCCTCGCCGGGCAGTCGGTGCGGCAGGTAGCTGTCACAAGCGACAGCAGGTCGTTCGCGGCGCGATCGCGATCGGTCAGCGGCGCGAGACCGAACAGGCGTCCGAGCGTCGCGACCACCGAGCTGTGATCGTACGTCGTGTGATCGACGTGCCCTGCCGCAACCCACGGCGACACGACGATCGCGGGCACACGCACGCCATACACGTCGAAGCCGAAACCGCTCGCGTTCAGCGTCGCGGCCGCGCCATCGTTCGGCGGGGGCGCCGCGCCCGGGCGGACCGAATCGTAGAAGCCGCCGTGCTCGTCGTAGACGATCACGAGCAGGCTGCGCTCCCACACCGGCGAATTGCGGATCGCGTCGTACACGCGCGCAGCGAGCTGGTCGCCGCCGGCAAGGCCGTCCATCGGATGTTGCGAGCTGCCGTTCTGGTAGGTGCCGTGCACGATGTCGCCGTAACCGGGCTCGATGAACGTGTAGCGCGCGGTATAGCCGGCCGCGAGATCGGCTTCGAAGTGGGCCAGATCGTCGACGTCGAAGAAGCTCACGCCCTTCAGCGAGGCCACCTGCGGCACATGGCCGAGCGGATCGCCCGACTGGTCCTGGTAGATGCGCCAGTTGTCGTCGCCGAGTGCGGCGAAGATCGAGCCTTTCGGATAGGGAAAGCCGTCGAACGTATCCCATCCGGCCATTTCTTCGCGGGTCGGCGAATGGTCGAGGCCGGCGGACGACGCGCCGTGCAGGAAGAAGCGGTTCGGCCAGGTCGGCCCCGGCATCGACGCGTGCCAGCGGTCGCACAGCACGAATGCGTTCGCGAGCGCATGCAGCGACGGCGCCTGCGTGCGCACATCCACACCCTGCATGATCGCGCCAACGCTGCCCGGTTGCGGCGGCGTGCCTTCGGAATGCGACGTCGCGTAATTCGACACGAATCCCGAATTGTCGACGCTCGGATAAGGCCGCCCTTTGACGAACGGCACGCCCGCGCCGCACAACTGTTCGAGCACGTCGGTGAATTCGTGGCACGGATCGGTCGGCATCCGGTCCGGCGCGCCGCCGCCGAACGGATGGACGGTGCCGCCGTATGCGTTGCTGTCGCCCGGCGTCGCGGCAGTGATGCCGGCGATGCCCGAGAGCGCGAACAGATGGTCGAACGAGCGGTTCTCGAGCATCAGCACGAACACGTGCCGGATGCGGTCCTGAACCGACTGAACTGCGGGAACGGAAGGAGCTGCGGGGGTTGCGTCTGCACTCATGGCGCCTCCTGGCGTCGCGCGACGAATATCCGGCTGGCACGATCGCGGCGGCACGAAAAGAAACCGAAAGGAAAGGCGCTGCAACGTGCTCGGGCCGCGAATTGCCGACGAGTGTACGGCTACGCCGGCCCGCGCGTAAAGCCGGGGACGGCACGCGACAAGACGCGGGCATCAGCCGACGACCGGCGTGGCCGCGGAAAGCGATGCGCGGTGAATCGACGAGTGCGGGGAAAACGAGCCGAATCGGGTGATTCGACCGGAGAGGATGCGGCCTCGGCCGCCGCGGCACTGCCCCGCCGCCGGCGACCGCCGAACGGCGCGAACCGCGCCGTCCATCCGGTGTGCCCGGCCGCATGAACGGGCCGGACGGGTTTCGATCGGTGCGGCGTTGCGCTGCCCGATCGCTACTGCTTTGCTTTAGCGACGCGGCTGCCCGCTGCGCGGCGGACGCGGCGAATTCGCGTCCTTGTGACGGAAGTTGATGCGCCCCTTCGTCAGGTCGTACACCGACAGTTCCAGCGTCACACGGTCACCCGCGAGAATGCGGATGTGGTTCTTGCGCATGCGGCCCGACGCATACGCGCCGACCACGACGCCGTTTTCCAGCGTGACACGGTATTTGCTGTCCGGCAGCACTTCGTCGACGATTCCGTCCAGTTCCAGCAGTTCTTCTTTTGCCAAACCAATTCCTCCAGACAAGGTGATGACCGCGGCCGCGGCGAACTCACCGGCGCCGTGCCCCGCAACGGGACGGCGGCCGGCGGGATGCCGGGGATCAATTCATTCAGACGGACGACGCGCCCGTCTTGCAATCGGAGCCCGGCGCAATGCGGCGGTCGGGCGGTCGGTGGCGGCGGTGCGATCGGCACCGCGCAAAGTCGGGACCGCGCCGCGTGCGGCATGGCGACGGTCTACTCGGGTTGAAGCATGGGCCGCTGGCGATGCGGCGAGCGCGTCGCGAGGGCGTTGGATCGCACGTCGTACGGACCTGCGATGGATGAGGGAAGCACACGACCGATGCATCGTGAATTCCGCGATGCATCGGTCGTGTGCGTCGAAACGCGCAGGACGCCGGCTCGGGCCGGCCTCCGCGCGAAATCCGACCGGCAGCGGCCGTCATTCGACGGCCGGTACCGACGCGGCTTACTGCGGCGTGATGTTCGACGCTTGCAGACCCTTCGGGCCACGCTTCACTTCGAAGCTGACCTTCTGGCCTTCGGCCAGGGTCTTGAAGCCCGTGCCGCGAATTTCCGAGAAATGGGCGAACAGATCGTCGCCGCCGTTGTCCGGGGAAATGAAACCAAAGCCCTTGGTTTCGTTGAACCACTTGACGGTACCGGTATCCACAAATACTTCCTTAATACGAATAATTGAACATGCGCCCGTGACGGGCACAGAAAGAATCAAAAGAGGGAGAGACCAACGACTGCCGCACGCCGTGCGGCCAATGATGAGCAATCGAACTTCTTGAAGACTTCGGTCTCGGACACTACGCGGTGCAGGCCGATCCGTCAAGCTCTTTCGATGCGACGCAGGCGCGCGGCAGCGCGCGCGCTTTGCCTGACGGGCGTCGGCGGCGATCGGAACACGAAACGATGCGCACCTATTTTCGCCGCGCTTCGCCGTTACTGCCCGTCACCGCGGCTCGAACACGTGATGCAACGCCGGCGGCGCCGCACCGTCGCGGACCTTCATCTCGAACGTCTTGCGCGCGACGCTCGACGGCCGCACGTCGGCCGCGTCCAGGTAGAACTGCGAATACCAGTCGCGCATCTGGTACAGCGGCCCGTCGCCTTCGCACAGCAGCGGGTTGTCGATGCGCGTCTTGCTGTGCCAGATGTCGACGTCCTCGTAGAACGCGCGCTGCGCTTCCTTCACGTATGCGTTCGCGATCTCCATGTTCTGCGCGTCGCTCAGGCCGGCCACCTTCTTCACGATCACGCCGTAGCGCAGCTCGAAGCTGTTCATGTCGATCGGCACGTGGCAGTTCAGCAGCACCGAATGGATCGGCTGCCCGCCGCTCTGCCCCGTCATCTGCGTGATGTGCACGGCCGGCCCGAAATACGTCGACAACGCGGTCAGGCTGTCGCCGCCGAGCTTCTCGCTGCGGCCGACCATCAGCTGCGTCGCCTTGTGATCCTCGAACAGGTTCGCGAAATAGTCGATCGGCGCGTGGTGCACGGTCGCGAAGTGCGCGACGTCCGAGATGTTGTCGACCAACTCGCGGCAGTTCGCCTGGATCACCATCTTGTCGACGACCCAGTCCGACCATTCGTCGGAGAAGCACACGTCGAGGCGCGGAATCGCGACTTCCGGCGGCGGCGCATTGCCTTCCGGATCGTTCCACACGAACAGCAGGTTGTTTTCCTCGCAGGTCGGCCACGCGCCGATGCGCGCCTTCGGCGGAATCCGCTTGCAGTACGGGATCGACGCGCACTGCCCGTCGCCGTTCCACGCCCAGCCGTGGAACGGGCAGACGAGATTGTCGCCTTCGACCGTGCCGAGGCTCAGGTCGGCGCCCATGTGCGGGCAATACGCGTCGACGACGTTGATCTTGCCGGTCGAGTCGGCGAACGCGGCGAGCTTGCGGCCGAAGACGTTCAGCGTGTGCGGCTTGCCGTCCTTGTAGTCGCGGGCGAGCCCGAGGCAGTGCCAGCCGCGCGCATAGCGCTGCGCGAGCGGCTGGGCTTCGATCTTGTAAGGGCGTGCGGACATGTGGGTTGACTCCTCTTTTGGGGGACGCGCGGCGGCCCGCCGCGCACCGGGGTAACGGGGTTGCGTCGCTCAGCGCACCGGATTGCCGGGTTCGAGCGCGCGCGTCGGCTTGAGCGCGGGGGCCGGCGCGGCCGGCGGCGATGCCAGCTGCGGCTCGCGCGACACGCGGCGCTCCGCCCGCTCGACGCCGAGCCATGCGGCCAGCGCGGGCAGCAGGAACACCGCGCCGAACAGGTTCACGAGGAACATGAACGCGAGCAGCACGCCCATGTCGACCTGGAACTTCAGCGCGGAGAACGACCAGGTGCCGACGCCGATGAACATCGTGACAGCCGTGAACAGCGCCGCGGTGCCGCGCTGGCGCATCGCGTCGGCGAATGCGTCGGGCAGCGTCGCGCCGTGGCGAATGTCGTGCTGCAGGCGTTCGTACAGGTAGATCCCGTAGTCGACGCCCACGCCCACGCCGAGCGTGATCACCGGCAGCGTCGCGACCTTCAACCCGATGCCGAGCCGCGCCATCACCGCGTTGCACAGGATCGACACCAGCGTGAGCGGCACGATGATGCACAGCACCGCGCGCCACGAGCGGAACGTGACCGCGCAGAGCAGCGCGATCGCGCCGAAGATCGACAGCAGCATCGCGATCTCCGCGTCGCCGACCGCCTCGTTGGTCGCGGCCATCACGCCGACGTTGCCGCCCGCGAGCCGGAACGCGACGTTCGGCGTCGGGTTGTCGGCCGCGAAGCGCTTGATCTCGTCGACGATGTGCGCGATGGTCGTGCCTTCGTGGTTCTGCGTGTAGATCAGCACCTGGATCGCCTTGCAGTTCGCGGTGTTCATCCCGTTGTCGGGATCGAACGCATTGGAGCCCTGCGTGAGCCCGTCGCTGGAGCGCGGCAGCGCGGCCCAGCGCGGGTTGCCTTCGTTGAACGCGGCGATGAACACCTTGCCCTGCGACGACACGCTCGTCACCGACTGCACGCCGGCCACGCCGCGCATGTTCATCTCGAACTTCTCGATCGCGCTCATCACCGGGTAATGCAGGCATGCATCGTCGAAGCCGGTCGTCTCGACGATCACCGACAGCACGTCGACACCGATGTTGTACTGGTGCGTGATGGCCGCGTTGTCGATGTTGTAGCGCGAGTTCGCACGCAGTTCCGGCGCGCCGGTGCCGATGTCGCCGATCTCCAGCTTGCGCGACTCGAGCGTGCCGTATGCGAGCAGCGCGAGCGCCACCGCGAACACGCCGAGCGCCGGCGCCGGCCGCGCGAACACCGCGAAGCGCGACCACATCACGCTGCCGCCGGCCGCCGCCGTGCGCTGGGCACGCGCGAGCGTGCCGCGCTCGAGGCGCGTGTACGACAACAGGATCGGCAGGAATATTTTGTTGGTGACGATCATCAGCAGCACGCCGAGGCACGCGGTGATGCCGAGTTCGCGCACGATGTCGATCTTGATCCGCATGATCACCATGAAGCCGAGCGCGTTGGTCAGCAGCGCGACCGTGCCCGGCACGAACAGCTTGCGGAACGCGTCGCGCGCGGCCTCGACCGACGACGCGCCGCGCACCAGCGCCTGCTTCCATGCATTGGTCATCTGCACCGCGTGCGACACGCCGATCGAGAAGATCAGGAACGGCACGAGGATCGACATCGGGTCGATGCCGAGCCCGAGCAGCGGCAGCGCGCCGAGCAGCCAGACGACGGGCAGCAGCGCGACGACGAGCGCGAGCACGGTGGTCTTCAGCGAGCGCGTATAGGCGAACAGCAGCGCGGCCGTCACGAGGAACGCCAGCGCGAAGAACGCCATCACGCCGGCGATTCCGGCCTCGACGTCGCCGACCAGCTTCGCGAAGCCGATGATGTTGACGTCGATGCCCTGCCTTGCGTAGCGCGCGCGGATTTCCTCGAGCTGGCGCGCGACCGCGCTGTAGTCGAGCCGCTTGCCGGTGCCCGGATCGGTCTCGCGCAGTTCCGCGCGGATCAGCGCCGACTTCAGGTCGTTGCCGACCAACCGGCCGATCTGCCCGGAGCGCGCGACGTTGCGGCGCACCTTCGCGAGATCGTCCGGGTTCGCGCTCGAGAACTGCCCGGGCACGACCACGTCGCCGCGAAAGCCGGCTTCGGTCACTTCCGTGTAATGGACGTTCGGCGTGAACAGCGAGAACACGCGCGAGCGGTTCACGCCGGGGATGAAGAACACGTCGTCGGTCGCGTGGCGCAGCGCGTCCATGAACGTCTGGTTGTAGATGTCGCCGTCGCCCTTCCAGCGCAGGCTGACGAGGATCGTGTTCGCGCCGGGGAACGCGCCGGCGTAACGCTCGAACACCTGCATGTACGGGTGCTGCATCGGGATCATCTTGTTGAAGCCCGGATCGAGCTTCAGGCGCGTCGCGGACAGGCCGAGCGCGAGCGTCGCCGCGATGCACAGCAGCATCAGCAGCCGGCGCTGCCGGATGATCGTGTCGGCGCAGCGCTCGACGAACGCGGCGAGGCGCGATGCGGGAACGGCTTCGGTGGAGCGTGACAGGTCGTTCATGGATTTCTCGGGTCGGAACGGACGGGACGGACGATGCGGACGATGCGGGTCGGCGCGGCGACGCGAACGGATGCGGGCGGCGGCAAGCGCCGCCGCCGCGCATCAGGACGGCGACGCGGCGAGCGGCGCGACGCCGGCCTCGCCGCCGAGCAGCAGCGCGCCGCGGCCCATGTCGAGCACGGCCGCGAGGCTCTGCACGCCGCCGAGCTTGCGCACGTCGAAGCTCAGGCCGCCGTCGCGCGACGCGACGATCGCGCCGCCCTGGCCGACCAGCACGAGTTCGCCGTCGGCAAGCTGGGTCGCACCGAAGTACGACACCGGCACGTGGCTGTCGACGTGCGTCCAGGTCGCGCCGCGATCGGTGCTGCGCAGCACGTTGCCGCGCATGCCGTACGCGATCCAGTCGCCGTTCGCGAGCATCAGCGCGCCGAACAGCGAGCCTGCGTACGGCGACGGGAGCTTGTCCCAGGTCGCGCCCTTGTCAGTCGAGCGCAGCAGCGTGCCGCTCTCGCCTGCGATCAGCAAATTGCCGTGGCCGTCGCCGACGATCGCGTTCAGGTGGCGGTCGCCCGCCGGCGTCTTCAGCGGCTGCCACGTGAGCCCGGCGTCGTCCGAGCGCAGCAACTGGCCGAAACTGCCGGCCGCGAACAGCGGGCCGTTCGCGCTGCCCCAGACGGACAGCAGCGGATCGGAATGCGCGTTGTCGCCGTGGACCTCGCGCCAGTGCACGCCCGCATCGTCGCTGCGCACGATCCGGCCGTCGTGGCCGACCGCGATGCCGAGCGTCGGCGTGACGAAGCTCACCTGCGTGAGCGTCGAGCCCTGATCGGGCGTGGCCGACGCCGGCCGCCAGCGGCGGCCCGCATCGTCGCTGAGCAGAATCACGCCGCGCTCGCCGACCGCGACGATGCGTGTGCCGGCGCGGGCGAGCCCGTTGATCTGCAGGCGGTCCGCATGGATCGCGGTGACCGGGAACGCCGGCAGCGGGCGCGGCGAGAACGCGAACAGCGCGGCGCCGAGCACGAGCGTCGACATCGCGAGTCCTGGCAAGGTACGTTTCATCGGTTGTCTCCTGTCCTGGCAAGCGGCCCGGGCCCGCGCCGACGCGCTCGCCCTGCCGCTGCAAGTCTCCGGGCCGCCGGTCGTTGCCGCGGCCTCGCATGGTTCCGGATGGATGGCTTCGTCGAACGCCGTTACGCGCCGACTTCGAACAGTGCGGCGGCACCCATCCCGCCGCCGATGCACATCGTCACGACCGCATGCCGCACGCCGCGGCGCGCGCCTTCGAGCAGCGCATGCATCGTCATCCGCGTGCCCGACATCCCGAACGGATGGCCGAGCGCGATCGCACCGCCGTCGACGTTCAGCCGTTCGTCGGGGATGCCGAGCGTGTCGCGGCAATACAGCGCCTGGCACGCGAACGCCTCGTTCAGCTCCCACAGCCCGACGTCGCGCACGCTCATCCCGAAGCGCGCCAGCAGCTTCGGAATCGCGAACACCGGGCCGATGCCCATCTCGTCCGGCTCGCAGCCGGCCACGGCCAGCCCGCGGAACGTGCCGAGCAGCGCGAGCCCGCGATGCGCGGCCTCGGCGCGCGACATCACGACCACCGCCGCCGCGCCGTCCGACAACTGCGACGCGTTGCCGGCCGTCACGAACTCGCCCTGCTCGACGACCTTGCCGCCGCTCCACGACGGCTTGAGCCCCGCGAGCCGCTCGGCCGTCGTATCGGCGCGCACGCCTTCATCGCGCGCGGCGTGCACGGCCTCGTGACCGGTCGGGTTGCCTTCCTTGTCGAACAGCGCGCGCGTCACGTCGAGCGGCGCGATTTCAGCGTCGAAGCGGCCGGCCGCTTGTGCGTCGGCCGTGCGCTGGTGGCTCTGCAACGCGAATTCGTCCTGCGCCGCCCGCGAGATCCCGTAGCGGCGCGACACGATCTCGGCGGTTTCCATCATCGCCATGTATGCGGCCGGCTGGTGGTCGAGCACGGCCTGCGAACGCGCTCGGTAGCCGTTCTTGTGCTTGTTCTGCGTGAGCGAGATCGATTCGACGCCGCCCGCGACGACGATCCGCGCGTCGCCCGCGCCGATGCTGCGCGCGGCGCTCGCGATCGACATCAGGCCCGACGAACACATGCGGTCGATCGACATGCCGGGCACCGACGCCGGCAGCCCCGCCGCCGCCGCCGACAGGCGACCGATGTTGTAGCCCTGCGTGCCCTGCTGCGCGGCGCAGCCGATCAGCACGTCGTCGACGTCGGCCGGCGCGACGCCCGCGCGTTCGAGCGCGGTGCGCACGACGTGGCCGCCCAGCGCGGGCGCCTCGGTGTCGTTGAACATGCCGCGAAACGCCTTGCCGATCGGCGTGCGTGCGACGGAAACGATGACTGCGTCTTCCATGAGCTGGCTCTCTGAATCCGAATCTAGAAGTAGTAACGGCTGATGGTGTCGGCAACACAGCCGGGCTTGCCTTCGCCTTCGATCTCGACGGTCACGCGGATCCACGCCTGCACGCCGCCGTCGAGCGGCTCGACGCGCAGCAGCTCGCCGACGCCGCGCACGCGCGCGCCGACCTTCACCGGCGCCGGGAAGCGGATCCTGTCGCAGCCGTAGTTGACGCCGAGCCGCGCGCCGTCGATGCGCATGATCTGCGGCAGGAAATGGTTGACGAGCGACAGCGTCAGGTAGCCGTGCGCGATGCACGCGCCGAACGGTCCGTCCTTCGCGCGCACCGGGTCGACGTGCACCCACTGGTGGTCGCCCGTCGCGTCTGCGAAGCCGTCGATGCGGATCTGGTCGATCGCGAGCCACGCGCTCGCGCCGAGCGTGTCGCCGACGGCCGCCGCGAGTTCATCGGGATGCGCGAACACGCGGGGCGTCGCGCGCACGGGGTCGAGGGTCGTCTCCATCATGCGTGCTGGCTGCTGACCGACAGCACTTCGCCCGTCATGTACGACGCGTAATCGCTTGCAAGGAACACCATCACGTTCGCGACCTCCCAGACTTCGGCGGCGCGCCCGAAGGCTTCGCGCGACGCCAGTTGATTCAGCAAGTCGGCCGGGGCCGACTTCTTCAGAAAATCGTGCATCGCGATGCTCGGCGCGACCGCGTTGATGCGCACCCCGTAAGGCGACGCCTCGAGCGCCGCGCAGCGCGTGAGCGCCATCACGCCCGCCTTCGCCGCCGCGTAGTGCGCCTGCTCCGCCTGCGCACGCCAGCCGAGCACCGATGCGTTGTTGACGATCGCGCCGCGGCCGCGGGCCTGCATGTGCGGCAGCATCGCGCGCGTCATCCGGAACGTCCCGGTGAGGCTAATGTCGATCACCCGCGACCATTCGGCATCGTCCATTTCGACGATGCGTCTGGCGCCGCCGAGCCCGGCGTTGTTGATCAGCACGTCGACGCCGTCGAGCCTGTCCTGCGCATCGGCCACGAGCGCCTGCACGTCGTCCTCGACCGCGACGTTGCACAGGCGGCCGTAGATCTGCTGCAGCCCCGTTTCGGCGCGCAGCGTCTCCACGGCCTGTTCGAGGCGCTTCTCGTGGATGTCGGAGATGAACAGCGCGCGGCAGCCTTCCTCCGCGCAGCGGCGCGCGGCCGCGAAGCCGATGCCTGCGCCGGCGGCGGCCGTGATCAGCACCGATTTGCCGGCGAGCAGCTGGTGGCCCGGCACGTAGGCCGGCGCTTTCTGGATCTGGGGTTCGGTCATGCTGTGCCTCGTGGTTCCCTGGGCATGCCGAGCCCGCGCTCGGCCATGATGTTGAGCTGGATTTCGTTGGTGCCGGCGTAGATCGTGTCCGCACGGGAGAACAGGAATACGCGCTGCAGATGGCTGAGCTTGTCGTCGGCCGGATCGATCACGTTCGCGCGGGGCCCGAGCGCGTCCATCGCGAGCTGGCCGAGGTCGCGGTGCCAGTTCGACCAGAAATACTTGTAGATCAGCGCCTCGCGGCGCAGCGGCGCGGTGGTGCCGCCGTTCGCGTCGTCCGCGCCCGACAGCATCCGCAGCGCGTTGTAGCGCATCACGCGCAGCCCGGCCCACGCGCGGCCGATCCGCTGGCGCAGCACCGAGTCGCGATCGGCGCCCGACTCGCGCGCGGCGTCGATCACCCATTCGAGCTCGCGGACGAACTGCATCTGCTGGCCGAGCGTCGACATCCCGCGCTCGAAGCCGAGCAGCGTCATCGCGATGCGCCAGCCGTCGCCCGGCGCGCCGACCAGGTCGCGTGCTGCCGCGCGCGCGCCGTCGAAGAACACTTCGTTGAATTCGGCGCCGCCGTTGAGCTGCCTGATCGGGCGGATCTCGATGCCCGGCTGGTCGAGCGGCAGCAGCAGGAACGACAGCCCCTTGTTGCCCTTCGATGCGGGATCGGTACGGGCGAGCACGAAGATCCAGTCGGAATCGTGCGCGAGCGATGTCCACACCTTCTGGCCGAACACGCGCCAGCTGCCGTCGACGTCCTGCTCGGCACGCGTGCGCACGTTCGCGAGATCGGAGCCCGCGCCCGGCTCCGAGTAGCCCTGGCACCAGAACTGCGTGCCGGCGAGAATCCCGGGCAGGAAGCGCCCGCGCTGATCGTCGGTGCCGCACGCGACGAGCGTCGGCCCGAGCAGCCCTTCGCCGATATGGCCCATCCGGCCCGGGCCGCCGGCACGCGCATATTCCTCGTGGAAGATCACCTGCTCGGCGACCGTGAAGCCGCGGCCGCCCGCGTCGGTCGGCCAGCCGAGGCCGGTCCAGCCGCCGTGCGCCAGTTCCCGTTCCCACGCCTTGCGCAGTTCCGGAAACGCTTCCTCGTCGCCGGGGCCGCCGCGGTATTTCAGGCACGCGAATTCGCCGGTCAGGTGCGACTGCACCCAGTCGGCGACGTCGTGCCGCAATTGCTGTTCGCGCGTTTCGCCGTTCATTGGAGTGCTCCGGTGCGCGCGGCGGACGGACGCGTGGCGATCGACGCCTGTGGCGACGCCAGTGCCGCCTCGCGCCGCGACGTGTCGCCGTCGATCGCATGATGTGCGATCCATTCGAGCAGTTGCGGCGTGCTGCCGAACTGCGTGCCCGACGCCTGCGCGCGCTTGAAGTAGAGATGCGGGTCGTATTCCCACGTGAAGCCGACACCGCCGTGCAGCTGGATCGCTTCCTGCGCGCAGAACGCATACGCGTCGTTCGCGGCGGCTTTCGCGGCCGCGACGTCGGCGCGCAACGCCGCGCCCGGCGCCGCCCCGCCCGCTTCCGCATCCCATGCGTGCGCCGCGCCGAGCACCGCCGAGCGTGCGGATTCGATCAGCACCATCATCTGCGCGCAGCGATGCTTGACGGCCTGGAACGACGCGATCGCGCGGCCGAACTGCACGCGCTGGCCCGTGTAGTCGAGCGTCAGGTCGAGGCAGTGCTGTGCGCCGCCGAGCTGTTCGGCGGCCAGCGCGAGCGCCGCGAACCATGCGGCGCGCTCGAGCACCTGCGACGCAACGGCGCCGCCGGCGAACAGCGCGTCGCGGTTCACGCGGATTTCGTCGAGGACGATGCGCGCGATCGGCCGCGTCGCGTCGAGCGTGTCGAGCGGCGCGATGCTCAGGCCGGGCGCCGTCGCGACGTCGATCGCGAACAGGCCGATCGACTGCCCCTCGTTCGCGATCCGCGCGGGAATGAGCAGCAGATCGGCGCGCGCGCCGTCGATCACCTGTTCGATCGTGCCGGACAACGCATAGCCGCCCGCTGCTTCTTCCGCGACGACCGGCAACTGCCATGAACCTGCGGGCAGCTCGAACGGCAAGGCCAGCGTCGCGCTGCATGCACCTTCCGCAATCTTCGCGAGCCAGCCCGTCGCGAGCGGCACGTCGGAGCAGCTCGCCAGCGCCGTCGCGGCCAGGCACGCGGTCGAGAAATACGGCACGCACGCGACGCGCCGGCCGAGCTGCTCCATCAACAACGTCTGCTCGACCGCGCCGAGCCCCATCCCGCCTGCCGCCTCCGGCAGCGACAGCGCGTTCCAGCCGAGCTCGCCCGCGAGCGCGGCCCACAGCGTGTCGTCGCGGCCGGCCGATTGCTCGAGCGCGCGTCGCACGTCGGCGGACGCGCTGCGTTCGGCGAGCACGTCGGCCGCCGTGTCGCGGATCATCGCCTGTTCGTCGGTGAGCGCCAGATCCATGCGTCAGCTCCCGTACACGCGCTGCGCGGGACGCGCGTCGGCGAGCAGCCGCGCGACCGCCGGGCCGACCTCGGCCGGCGCCCAGCGCTCGCCGCGATCGACGCTCGGGCCGGTGCGCCAGCCTTCGGCGACCGCGATCATCCCGCCCGCGACCTCGAACACCCGGCCCGTCACATCGGCCGACAGCGCGCTGCCGAGCCACACGACGAGCGGCGCGACGTTGGCCGGATCGAAATAGTCGAAGCCGCCGTCCTCGGGCTTCTTCATCATGTCGGCGAATACGCCTTCGGTCATCGACGTGCGCGCGGCCGGCGCGAGCGCGTTCACGCGCACGCCGTAGCGCTGCAGCTCGGCCGCCTGCATCAGCGTGAGCGCCGCGATGCCGGCCTTCGCCGCGCCATAGTTCGACTGACCGATCGACCCTTGCAGCCCGGCGCCGGAACTCGTGTTGACGATTCGCGCGTCGACCGGATCGCCGGCCTTCGCGGCGTCGCGCCACACGCGCGCCAGCACGCTCGACAGGCAGAAGTGGCCGCGCAGATGCACGCGCATCACGTCGTCCCAGTCGGTTTCGGTCATGCTGGTGAACATCTTGTCGCGGCAGATGCCCGCGTTGTTCACCAGCACATGCACGTCGCCGAACGCTTCGCGCGCGGCATCGACGATCCGCTGCGCGGTGTCGATCCGCGTGATGTCGTCGGCATTCGCGAGCGCGCGGCCGCCGCGTCGTGCGATCTCGTCGCACACGGCCTGCGCGGCCTCGTGACGGATGTCGTTGACGACGACCGCCGCGCCTTCGGCCGCGAACGCGAGCGCGTATTCGCGCCCGAGGCCGCCGCCCGCGCCGGTGATGATGGCGGTGCGTCCGTTACAGATTCCCATGCTTGTGCCTCCTGGATCGAGGGATCGTGAAAGTGCCGCGCTCACAGGCGCTCGATGATCGTGACGTTCGCGAGGCCGCCGCCTTCGCACATCGTCTGCAATCCATAACGACCGCCGGTGCGTTCCAGTTCGTGCAGCAGCGTCGTCATCAGTCGTGCGCCGGTCGCACCGAGCGGGTGGCCGAGCGCGATGCCGCCGCCGTTCGGGTTGGTCTTCTCGTGCGGGAAGCGCGTGTCCGCGAGCCACGCCTGCGCGACCGACGCGAACGCCTCGTTCATCTCGACGACGTCGATCCGCGACCAGTCGAGCCCGCTCTTCTTCAACGCGGCCTGGGTCGCCGGGATCGGCGCGGTGAGCATCCACAGCGGATCGTCGCCGAGCACGCTCAGGTGGTGAATGCGTGCGCGCGGCGTGAGCCCGTAGCGCTTCAGCGCATCCTCCGACACGATCAGCAACGCGGCGGCCGCATCGCAGGTCTGGCTCGCGACGGCGGCCGTCAGCGAGCCGCCCGGCATCAGCGGTTCGAGCGTCGCCATCTTTTCGAGCGACGTGTCGGGGCGCGGCGTCTCGTCGTGCTGCACGCCTTCGAGCGGCACGATTTCCCGCTTGAAATGGCCGGCCTCGATCGCCGCCACGGCGCGGCGGTGGCTTTCCAGCGCGTAGCGCTCCATCGCCTCGCGCGACAGGTTCCAGTGATCGGCTATCCGCTGCGCGGCGACGAACTGCGACACCGGCGCGTCGCCGAAGCGCGCGCGCCAGCCGGCGCTGCCCGAGAACGGGTCGTTGAAGCCGAGCGGCGCCGCGCTCGTCATCGCGGACGAGATCGGGATCTGCGACATCGTCTGCACGCCGCCCGCGACCACCACGTCCTGCACGCCGCACATCACGGCCTGCGCGGCGAAGTGCACGGCCTGCTGCGACGAGCCGCACTGGCGATCGACCGTCACGCCCGGCACCTGCAGCGGCAGCCCGGCCGCGAGCCAGCAGGTGCGCGCGATGTTGCCGGCGAGCGGGCCGATCGTGTCGACGCAGCCGAATACCACGTCGTCGTATTCGTCGGCCGGAATCGCGTTGCGCTCGACGAGCGTCTTCAGCACGAAGCCGCCGAGGTCCGCCGCATGCACGTGCGCGAGCCCGCCCTTGCGGCGGCCGGTCGGCGTGCGCAGCGCGTCGACGATATAGGCTTGTTTCATCAGTGGGTTTCCTCGAAATCGAAGGTCTGCGCGGGGCCGATCGGCAATGCGTCGCAGAGGATCGCGTCGGCCACGCGGGCCTTGTGGAATGCGTTGTCGCCCCAGCTGCCGGAGAGCGCCCAGATCCGCTTCATGAAGATCTGCAGGTCGAGCTCCCACGTGTAGCCGATCGCCCCGTGCACCTGCATCGTGTGGCGTGCGGCCAGTTGCGCGGCGGCGGTCGCCGCGAGCTTCGCGTGCGACACCAGCACCGCGCGCTGCGGGTGATCGTCGGCGATCGCCTGCGCTGCGCGTGCGACTACCGGCCGCGCGAACTCGTAGCGAATCGCGACGTCGGCGAGCAGATGCTTGAGCGCCTGGTATGAACCGATGGCCTTGCCGAACTGCTTGCGCTGCGCGCTGTAGTCGATCGCGACGTCGAGCACGCGCTGCGTGAGACCGAGCAGTTGCGCCGCGACGGCGAACGCGCCGTGGTCGAGCGCGCGATCGAGCAACGGCGCGGCTTCGTCGGCGCTCGCGATGCGCGTGACCGCCGACGGCTCCCAGTCGAGCGTGAACAGGCGCCGCGACGGGTCGACACTGTCGACCGCGCGCCACGCGCACTGCGCGGGATTCACGCGGTGCAGCTCGCCGCGGTGCTCGCACAGCAGCGCTTGCGCGACGTGCACGTCGGCCGCATACGGGTTCACCGGATGCACGAGCGCCACACGCGCGCGCCCTTCGGCGATGTCGCGCAGCAGCGCGTCGCGCCAGCCGCTGGCGGGCAGCTGCGCGAGCACGCCAGCCGACACGAGTGCCGTGTCGAGCAGCGGCTCGGGGCTGCCGAAGTAGCCGTAGGTCTGTGCGAGCAGTACCCATTCCACTTCGGTCAGGCCGAGACCGCCGTGTGCCTCGGGCACCGACACGGCGGTCAGCCCCTGCGACGCGAACAGCGACCACAGTGCGTCGGAGCGGCCCGTCGGCGTGGCCCACAGCTCGCGGATCAACTCCGGGGTCATCTCGGTCATCAGGAGGCGCTTCACGCTGTCCGCGAGCGCCTCCTGGTCTTCATCGAATACGAAATCCATACGATGTCCGTTCAGTGAGGGTGGCGCCGGCGCGCTTACGCGCGCGGCATGCCGAGCATCCGTTCGGCGACGATGTTGCGCTGGATCTCGTTGGTGCCCGCATAGATCGGGCCGGCCTGCGCGAACAGGAAGCCGTCGAGCCAGTGGCCGAGCGTCGCGTGCTGCGCTGCCGTCTGCGGGACGACCTCGCCGTGCGCGCCGAGGATGTCGAGCGCGGTCTGGTGCATCCGCAGGTCGAGCTCCGACCAGAAGACCTTGTTGGTGCTCGACTCTGCGCCGATATGGCCGCCCTTCAGCAGCCGGCTCGCGGTCGCGTAGGTCGACAGCGCGTACGCCTGCGCATCCATCCACGCAGACACCACGCGTTCGCGCAGCGTGGGGTCGCGATCCGCGCTGTCGCGGTGCGCGAGATACAGGTCTCGCAGCGCCTGCGCGGTGCGCTGGAAACGGGCTGGCGAACGCAGCATCAACCCGCGCTCGAAGCCGGCCGTCGCCATCGCGACCTGCCAGCCCGCGCCCTCGGCCGCGAGGCGGTTCTCGACCGGCACGCGCACGTCGTCGAAGAAGATTTCCGCGAAGCCCGTCTGCCCGTTCAGCTGGCGGATCGGGCGCACGGTGATGCCCGGGGTCGACAGCGGCACCATCAGGAACGTGAGCCCGTGGTGACGCGACGACTCGGGATCGCTGCGGAACAGCCCGAACAGCCAGTCGGCCCACACCGCGCGGGTCGACCAGATCTTCTGGCCGTTGAGCACGTATTCGTCGTCGATGCGGATCGCCGTCGTGCGGATCGCGGCCATGTCCGAGCCCGCGTTCGGCTCCGACCAGCCCTGCGCCCACACGTGCTCGCCTGCGGCCATCGCCGGCAGGAAGCGCGCCTTCTGCTGCGCCGTGCCGAAATCCATCAGCGTCGGGCCGAGCAGGAAGATGCCGTTCTGGTTCACGCGCATCGGTGCGTCGGCGCGCCAGTACTCTTCCTCGAAGATCAGCCACTCGATCAGGTCGCAACCGCGACCGCCCAGCTCGCGCGGCCACGTGACCATGCTCCAGCGGCCCGAATGCAGCGTGCGCTCCCACTCGCGGTGCGCGACGAAGCCTTCCTCGGTGTCGAAGCTCGGCAGCCGCTCGCGCGGCACGTGCGCGGCGAGCCATTCGCGGATTTCCGCGCGGAACGCCTGCTGTTGCGGCGTATAGGCCAGGTTCATGCGCGTACCTCCTCGACGCTGGTCCCTGCGTCGAACCGCGCGTCGCGCTTCTCGACGAACGCGGCACGCGCCTCCGTCGAGTCGTTGGTCATGTACGCCTGCAGCGTGAAGCCCTGCTCCCAGCGGTACTTGTCCTCGAGATCGCCGTCCTCGACGCCGTTCAACGCCTCCTTCGCGAGCCGCACCATCGCCGGGCTCTTTTCCGCGATCTTGCGGGCGATCGCGAGCGCCGCGTCGCGCAGCGCATCGCGCGCGACGACTTGCTCGACCGCACCGAGCCGGTACGCCTCGGCCGCGTCGATCATCTCGCCCGTGAAGTACATCGCGCGGACCTTCTGCATACCGAACAGTCGTTGCAGATGCGCGCCGCCGCCCATCGCGCCCCGGTCGATCTCCGGCACGCCGAAGCGCGCGCAGTCGGCCGCGACGACGATATCCGCCGCGCCGCAGATGCCGATCCCGCCGCCGAGCACGAAACCGTGTACGGCCGCAATCACCGGCTTCGGGTTGCGGTGCACCGCGCGGAACGTCTCGTAGTTGCCTGCGTTGACCGACACGATCCGTTCCGGATGCGCGGCCAGCTCCTTGATGTCGACGCCCGCGCAGAAGCCGCGGCCTTCGCCGCGCACGACGATCACGCGCACGTCGTCGTCCTCGCCGAGCGCGTCGAGCGCCCGCGCGAGCGCGTGCCAGCCCTGCGCATCGAGTGCGTTCACGGGCGGATGGGCGATCACCAGTTCGGCGATGCCGTCGGCGCGCTCGATCCGGAACGGCATCGCGCCGCCCGGTTGTTTGGATGTAGTCATCTCCACTGCCTCCCTGTGATGTCTTTCAAGCCGCGTGGGCCGCCGCCACGCCGCGCAACGCGGCCAGCGCGTCGAGCCGCTCGCCGGCCTCCGCGACGATCCGCGCGATCAGCGCGTCGCACGATTCGATCGCGCCGATCATCGCGGCCGCCTGGCCGCTCGGCAGCACGCCCTCGTCCGGCCGCCCCTGGACGATCGCGCGCTGAATCAGGAACGGCGCGTTCGCGGCCATCAGCGTCTGGCTCGCCGTATAGTCGTGCGAGCGCAGCGCCTTGATCGCGAGGCCCAGCATGTCGGTCGTGCGCAGCCCGTTCTGACGGCGCCACGCTTCGGCCGTCTTCAGCGCGAACAGCGTGCGGCGCAGCGGGCCGAAGCGTTCGAGCTTCAGCAGATACGGGTTGTCGATCATGCGTTGCGGCAGCCCGTCGAGCGCGTCCGACACGCGGATCCGCGCCGGATCGCCCACCGCGACGTAGCGCTCGAGCGTCCCGCGCGGCACCGGCGATTCGGCGCTCATCAGGAAGCGCGTGCCCATCGCGATGCCGGCCGCGCCGTACGCGAGCGCGGCAGCCAGCCCGCGCCCGTCGAAGAACCCGCCGGCCGCGACGACCGGCACCCGCACCGCGTCGAGCACCTTCGGCAACAGCAGCGTGGTCGGCACCGAGCCCGTATGGCCGCCGCCTTCCGCGCCCTGCACCGTCACGATGTCCGCGCCGAGCTCGACCGCCTTCGCCGCGTGCTTCGGAGCGCCGACGGTCGGCATGCAGACGATGCCGGCGTCCTTGAAGCGGCGGATCGTTTTCGCGTCCGGCCCGCGCCCGTAGCTGACCGCGCGCAGCCGATGCTCGATCGCGAGATCTACCACCTGCGCGGCGTTCTTCTGAAACATGTGGAAGTTGATGCCGAACGGCTTGTCGGTCAGCGCCTTCACCTTCAGGATCTCGGCCTCGACCTGCTCCGGTTCGAGCGTCGCGCCGGCCAGGAAGCCGAAGCCGCCGGCGTTGGCGGTGGCCGCGACGAGCCGCGCGTCGGCTACCCAGCCCATCGCGGTCTGCACGATCGGGTAGCGGCAGCCGAGCAGGTCGCACAACGGGGTATGCAGCGTCGTGCTCATGCGGCGGCTCCGTTGACGGCGGCCGCTGCCGTATCGGTCCGCCCTTCGCCTTCCGCCTGCTCCGGCCTGCGCTGCGAGCTGGCCATCTTGCGTGCGTCGTAGCCGCCGAGGCGGTCGCCGCTGACGAGCTCGTTGTGCGCATGCGCGAAGTGATGCCATGCGAAGGCCGCGTCCATCGCCGCGCGCTTGCCCTGCAGCTCCTCGACGTGGTTCAGCGCCTGCTTGGTCAGCGCGAGGCCGAGCCGCGGCATCGTCGCGATCTTCGCGGCGATCGCGTAGGTCGCGTCGCGCAGCCGCTCGCGCGGCACCACACGGTTGACCATGCCCATCTGATACGCGCGCTCGGCCGGCATCCGCTCGCCGAGAAACAGGAACTCCTTGGCAATGCGCGGGTTCAGCTCGTACGCATGCGCGAAATACTCGACGCCCGGAATGCCCATCCGCACGACCGGATCCGCGAAGAACGCGTCCTCCGATGCGACGATCAGGTCGCATACCCACGCGAGCATCAGCCCGCCCGCGATGCATGCGCCGTGCACCATCGCGATGGTCGGCTTCGGCAGGTCGCGCCACCGCCGGCACATCCCGAGGTACACCTCCTGTTCGCGCGCATAGAGGAACTCGCCGCCCTCCTTGTCGACGTGGTCGTACCACAGCGACGCGCGGTCGAAGGACTCGTGAATGTCGCGGCCCGGCGTACCGATGTCGTGTCCCGCCGAAAAATGCTTGCCGGCGCCCGCGAGCACGATCGCCTTCACCGCGTCGTCGTGCGACGCGTGCCGGAACGCCGCGTCGAGCGCGTACGTCATCTTCGAGTTCTGCGCGTTGTGATACTCGGGACGGTTCATCGTGATCGTCGCGATGCCGTCCTCGACCGCGTAGTCGACGACACCGTCGCCGAACGTCATCTGGGTCGCTTCCATGTCGGACCTCATCCGCGGCGCGGCGCCGGATTGTTGCGCATGATCGTCGCGCGCAGGTTGTGAGGGTCGAGCGCACGCACGATGCGCAAGTCTTCCGCGCTCGGCGCGGCCGTCGTGCCGAGTTCCGGTGCGGCAACCAGCGGGAAGCCGGTCGCATCCTGCACCTCGTCGAAGCTCACGCCCGGATGCAGCGAACGCACGCGAATCGCGTGATCGGGGCCGCCGAAATCCATCACGCACAGGTCGGTGACGATGCTGCGCAGGTCGACGAAGGTCTTCATGCCGGGCAGCCGGCGCGCCGGGTTGTAGCCGACCGTGCAGACCATGTCGACTTCGCCTTCGACGAACGTGCGCTTGCCGTGGCCGCTGACGAAGAACGAATTCGCATGATTCGTCGAGTTGCCGGGGAAGCCGCGCGCGCCGAGCAGCTGCGTCTTCGGACGCGCGTAGTCGTCGCCGAGCCACGAGATGTTCGCCTGGCCGAAGCAGTCGATCTGCGTCGGCATCACCAGCGCGTGGCGTCGGCCGTGCCACAGGCAGTCGAACACGCGTTCGTAGGTCATCCAGCCGCTCGCCTTCACGCGATAGCCGTCTGGACGGGGGCCAAGCGGGACCGGCTCCTCGACGAGATACGCCTCGCCGTCGGTCAGCATCAGCCCGTTGTTGTAGGCGAGCCGCGCGAGGCCGGCCGCGAGCCGCGGGCCCGTGCCGATGCCGGTCGCCAGCACTTCGCCGTCGTCGCGCCAGAGTCGCGCGGACGCGACGATCATCAGTTCCGCGAGGGAATGGTCGAGAGATTCGCTCACAGGCGCTCCTTTACAGAATCGGCAACGGCAGCGTCGTCACATGCGGCAGGCCGCCGACGCCTTCGAGATACTGGCGTTCGTCCTGGCCGACCACGTCGCGCAGGTACGCCGCCGTCTTCGCATCGTCTTCCGCGCTTGCGCAGTACGCGCGCAGGTGCGGCAAGTCCCAGCCGTAGGCCAGCCCGCACGACGTCGGGTGCGCGCCGCCCGGCGCAGGCACGACGCCGGTGACGAGCGAACGCTCGAACGGGTTGCGTTTCGCGGCATCGAGGTCTTCGGTCGCGAGCGTCGCGTCGACCGTTTCCGCCGACACGTAGCAGCGTCGCGCGGCGCGCGCCATCCACGCGTCGAAGAAGGGATCGGGGCCGTCGATGCGCGTGTTGCCCATCCGGTCGGCCGCATTCACGTGCAGCAGCGCGACGTCGAGTTCGAGCGCCGGCATCGCGAGCAGCGTCTCGCCGTCGTCGTACGGCGACGTGACCGTGCGCAGCTCCGGCGCGTGATCGAGCAGCGCTGTGCCGAGTCCGGCGCGCGTCGGCAGGAACGGCAGGCGCGCGGCGGCCGCGCGCAGGCCGAGCTGCAGCATCCCTTCGTCGAGTTCGAGCACGTCGACACGGCCCTGTTCGCGGGCGCGGCGGAAATGCGGTTCGAGCGGGATCACGTCCAGCGACACGAAGCCGAACACCACCTTGCGCACCTTGCCCGCCGCGCACAGCAGTCCGACGTCGGCACCGCCGTAGGCGACGACCGTCAGGTCCTTCAGGTTCGAGCGCGCGATCTCGCGCACCAGCGCCATCGGCTTGCGCCGCGGCCCCCATCCGCCGATCCCGATAGTCATGCCGTCGGCGAGTTGCGCGACCACGTCGCGCGCGGACATCGTCTTGTCGAGAGGTTTCATCGTCATCGTGCTGGCTTACCGGTATCCGATGCTGAAATCGTGGCCCCACTGGCTCACCTTGGTGGCCTCGAACACCGCATGCTTCGACCAGTCGACCGTGAGACCGCCGAAGCCGTATTCGAGATCGAAGCCGCCGGGGGTCTTCATGTAGAAAGAAATCATCTGGTCGTTGCAGTGCCGGCCGAGCGTCGCCGACATCTTCACGTCGTGTGCGGCGACCCGATCGAGCGCGCGGCCGACTTCGTCCATCGAGTCGACCTCGGCCATCACGTGCACGCAACCCGACGGCACGGCCATCTCGAACAGCGCGAGGCTGTGATGGCGCGCATTGCGGCAGTGCATGAAGTGAATGCGCTTCTCGGGTTCGACGGGGTCCGGCGTGAACTTCACGCGGTAGATGTCGGACAGTTCGAAGCCGAGCACGCCGCGCACGAATGCGTCGGTCGCGTCGAACTGCGGCGCGGGCAGCACCGCGTGGCCGAGCCCCATGTCGCCGGTGACGAAGCGCCCGACGCCGAGCGGCGACACGAAGCGGCGGAAGTCGCAGCGCGCGCCCCAGTACAGCTCGTGACGATTGCCGGACGGGTCGGTGCACCAAGCCATGGCCTGCACGCGGCGCAGCGCGGCTTCGTCGCGCGTGGCGCGCACGGCTTCGACGCCCGCACGTTGCAATGCCGCGAGCGCGGCGTCGAACGCGGCGCCGTCGGGCAGTTCCCAGCCCGACGCGAAATAGCGGTCGGTCGCGCCGGGGACGATCACGTAGCGGAAATCGCGCTCGTCCATCTTCAGGTACAGCGCGCCGTCGGGTGCGTCGAGCGCCTGCATGCCCAGCACGTCTTCCGCGTAGCGGCGCCACGCATCGACACGGGTCGCCTCGACGACGACGTAGCCGAGCGCACGGACATCGATCATGTCGGCCTCCTCCAGGTTCAGATTCCGTTGTTCGTGAAAGGATTCTGGCCGGTCGGGAATGGCGTCACATCGTCTGTTGGGACGAGAGCCGGCGGGAAGGCGGGCGCGTGGCGCGGCGGGTGCGCGCAGCGAAACGATGCCACTTTGCTGCGGCGCCGCAAAGGACGTCTGCAGAGCGTGGCCGCAACGACGCGCGGGCATCGGCGACAACGCCGACGACATGCGTGCGGCTCATCCGGAATAACCGGTCTGGCGGATTATCTTTCTTACGGTCCAAACGTCAGGAATGCCTGAAAAAATCGGCCGGAATGCTTATTTCTTCTGCGTAGAAATCAACCATTTGCCCACTCGCCGGGAATCGTCGTCGACAAGGCGCCGCCATCGCGTCTGCCCAGCCGGGACAAGCGCTGCGGGCTTCTGCCGGCTTTGTGAAAACGGACCGCGAAACGCCGAGACAAACTTCGACACGTGCCTCATGGACTTCGATCCTTGTAGCGGGTATGTTACGCAGGCGGCGTTTAATGTCTTTCATAAATATCAATAACGGCCTACGAGGATCACCAATTGAAAACCCACAAAGAACCCGCTTTCGCTGTCCGACCTGTACGAGGCGTCGGCGGCGATGAACCGGCGCGGCTTCATTCGCCTAGGCGCGTATGCAGCCGTGTCGATGGTGGCCGCCTGCGGCGGCGGCGGATCCGACGCACCACCGCCGGACCCGCCCCCTGACGGCGTCTCGCTGACGCTCGCCGTGCAGCAGGCCGCGTCCGGCACCGCCGCGCTCGATGCCCAGTTCGCAGGCCTCAGCTTCGAGAAAGCAGACATCAACAACAACTACTTCCGCGCCGACAACGCAAACCTGATCGGTCTGCTCAACGCGCTCGGCGGCGGCGTGCTGCGCATCGGCGGGAACAGCGTCGACCGCATGACGTGGGCGCCGAACGGGCCGGGGCAGATTCGCGGGCAGATCTCGCGTATCGACGTGGCGCGATTCGTCGCGTGCCTCAAGCAATGTCCCGCATGGAAAGTGATCTACGGGATCAATTTCGCCGGTGCGCGCGGCTCGGTGACGTCGCCGGTGCAAGCGGCCGACGAAGCGCTGTATGTGTCGCAACAGCTCGGCGGCCAGTTGCTCGCGTTCGAGATCGGCAACGAACCCGATCAGTACGGCGGCACCCGGACACCGAACCTGGCCGGCATCACCTACGACATCTTCGTGAACGGCGGCACGGTCGCCCAGGGCGCGATCGCGGGATGGAACCAGTTCGCGCAGGCGATCGCGGGTGCCGTCAGCGGCGCCGTGTTCAGCGGGCCGGCCGCCGCCGGCGACACGCCGGGCTGGGCGGAATCGTTCGCGGCGAGCCAGGGCAGGAACATCGCACTGCTGACCGAGCACTACTACATCAGCAACTACACCGACAACGCACCCTCGATCACCGGGATGCTCGCCTATCCCGATACGAAGCTCGTGGCGGCCCTGCAAAACATTCGCTCCGCCGCGCAGAAGGCCGGCATGCCGTTCCGGATGGACGAGACCAATTCGTATTTCAACAGCACGAAGCCGGCCGGCGTCAGCAACGTGTTCGCGAGCGCGCTGTGGGCGATCGATTTCATCTTCACGCATGCACAGTACGGCGCGGGCGGCCTGAATTTCCACAACAATGGATCGATCACGAGCTATACCGCGATCGCCGATTCGCAAGGCGAAGTCACGGCCGTGCAGCCGCTCTATTACGCACTGCTGTTCTTTTCGCAAATCTTCGCGGGCGGCGGCGCCGGTCAACTCCTGAATACGACGCTGAGCGCGAGCACGGCGGCCGTGAGCGCATTCGCGGTCGCGACCAGTCAGGGCGCGACCTACGTCATCATCAACAACAAGGATACGGCCAGCGCCGCAAACGTTACCGTCACGCTCGACTCGCAGGCGTCGCGCGCGACAGTGATGACGCTCGCTTCGTCAGGTGACGCAACGGGTGCCCAGCTCGCCAATCCGGGCATTTACAACGGCGGGACACCGATCACGTTCGGCGGGCAGGCAGTCGCGCTGAATGGCGCATGGAACGGCACGCCGCAGCAGACGCTTGCCGTGGCGAAACAGCAGGTGGCCGTGAAGGTGGCACCGGTGAGCGCCGCGCTGATTCGCATCCAGTAGCACCCGTCCGCGGGCGACGGCGTCGCGGCATCCGGCCGAGCGACCCCGTCGATTGGCCCGGCCCGGTCTCCAGCACACGCGACGATCGTCACGACGCCGCGGCCGACAGCGCGCTGCGCCGTACGGCCATTGCCAGCACCGCGGCCAGAATGGCGGACGCGACCGGCCACATCGTACCGGTAATGACCGCCACGAACGCCTGGGCCGGCGCGATCCAGGCGAGCACCATGACGGCCGCCTCGATTCGGCCCGGCCGCGCGTTCCGGCAGTCGAGCAGCAGGAAGATGACCGGCAGCACCACCCACAGCAGGTCGTAGTACATGTAGTAGGGCTGAACGACCAGCGTCGCCGCCGTCAGTGCGGCCGCACGCAATTCGAAGCGCGTCGCGCGAATCCACACGTATGCGACCGCCGCGGCGGCTGCCACCGCGACGCACATTTGCAGACCGTACGCGATCCGGACCGGCAGGCCCGCGGCCCGCGCGAACCCGACCACCGACGGCATGCCGCGCCAGATCGTCTCGCCGTACTCGACCACGCCGAGATTGAAGGTCGGCAGGAACGCGAAGAACGCACTCCAAGCCCGCCATCCAAATACGGCCACCGAAGCCGCGACGATCGCCGCACTGAACATGCCCGCAGAGACGAGCGCTTTCCAGTGCCGCCCGCAGATCAGCGCCAGCGGGAACAGCACGCCGTATTGCGGCTTCATCATCAGCATCGCAATGCACGCCCCTGCGACGACCGGACGCGACCGGAGCAGCAGCAACGCAGTGCCGGCCGCCGCGACGGTCAGGAACGCATTCTGCATCGTGAGGGCGGCGCCGATCAGGCCCGGAAACGCGGCGACCGCCAGTCGCCGCTGACCGTCGAGCGCCCGGGTCAGTCGTGCGACGACCGCCGCATAGCAGGCGATCGCCAGCACGCCGAACAGAACGACCGCGCTCGTGAACGGCATCAAGCCGAACGGGACGACGACGAGCAGAAAGGTCGGCGGATACGGCCACGGCGCGAAGTCGTCGAACGGCCGGAGCGCGGCCTCGATCGGCTGAATCCATTGCGGCGAGAAGATCGCCGTCGGGCCGTGCTCGAGTGCGACCCGCGCCGTCGCCCAGAATATCGCGAAGTCCGAACCGATCATCGGCGCGGACCGGTCGTGCAACAGGTAATAGCGGATCGCCCAGACGACGAGGAAGACGATCTGCAGCGCGAGAGCCGCGGCAGCATAGGTTCCGAGCCGCCGAGCATCGCTTGCACGATCGTCCAATCCGCGTACCGTCTCCATCGGTCACCCCGCCGCTTTTCGTTCCGGTGAAGTATAGGTGACGCCCTGCCCGCCGGACGATCGAGCCCGCACGTGCGCGGCGGACCGCCGTGCCGCGACGAAGCGTCGGGCTCAGAACCGAGACGAGACCCCGATCTGCAGGACCGGATATCACCGATACCGCGACATCATCCGGTTCAGTTCATCGAGGCCGCTGGAGGCCAGGACCTGGCTCTTCTGCGGTCCGGCCGCGGCGGCGAGTGCCGGCGACAGCGTGTACGAGCAGCGCGGGATTCCGTATGCGACGCCAATGTCGGCGACGAAACCGAGCCCTTTCGACGCCGGCCGGTGCCCGTAGCCGATCCCGACATACGGCATCACGGTCGGATAGCGCGCCTCCGCGACCGCGTACATCCCGGGCAGCGCCGGGTATCGCTTGCCGGCGAACACGTAGGTGCCGTTGGTCGGCACCGATACGCCGCGGATTTCGTCGTCGTTGAAGCGCAATCCGATCGTCGCGCGAAAGCCGCTGCCGCGCCATGGAAAGATGTCCGCGTACAGGCCGCCTTGCCGCAGCTTGATGTCGTCCTGATAGCGATTGCCGGCCACGGTGAAGTCATGCGTCAGGTTGATCGCATTGAAATCCGCGTGTGCGCCCAGCACCGAGTTGAAGCTCACGGCCGCGCCGATGCCGACGCCTTGCGTGCCGCCCTGCAGGTAGATTTCCTGCGCGTGCGCGCCAGCCGCGAACACCATCGCCAGCGCTGCCCATTGGTTCACTGTCATTTTCACGGGCGTCTCCCCGACATGTGCCGGGCGCGCCGACCCGCCGCGTGCAGCGCGTGCCGCCACGCGCAGCGGGTCCCCCGGCACGACATCTTGCAAGCAAGCTTGCTGTTTGACGGATCGCACGTGCGGTGTCCGTTCGTGTCGCCGATACGACGCATTGCGCGTCCGACACGACCGGTCGCCACCCCGCGGCTCGATCCGATCCCCGATATTTCGATGTCGTTGCACGCCGCTCCCGCGATTTGTCATTGCCATCAGTCGCGGTTGTGTCGAGCGGCTCCGGCCTAACCGCAAGGCGTGTGCCATGCGGCGCGGACCGGCGCGGGACAAGCGTCGCGGCCGGGTGTCGGGGGGTACGCGGGAGGGAATCGACGGAAATGTTTCAGGAACGCATCGGTTTTCGGGGCGTCAGCGCCGGCCAAGCGTGCGCGGCCCTCGGCACATGCGAAGTCGCGACAGCCGGCAAGTGCGTATGACGCCACGCAGAGAAGAAAATGTTTCATCGACGTGACCTCAAGCGAGCCACGCGTGGTCTCAGATGCGCGATCGTGCGCTACGGGTCAGGGTGAATACCGAGGACGGTGCGTGCGCAACCAGTCGCTGGAGAGACGGCCGATCATGCGCCTCGATGCATGCAATGCGGGCCAACGATCTTGTTCGCCGCCGGTGTGAAAATTCGGCGGATTCGGCGCCGAGAGCAAGTGGCGCGTTTGGCGGCCAAATCAGCTCGCCCGAGCGGGCCAGGCCCATCCATTACAACCCGTAGCCGCCTGGCATGTCCTTCAGAATCAATCTATAGCGTTGCCTTTTGATGAGAAACTCGTTTTAGCAGTGTGCATAAGCATGGAAATTCATCGACATTGCACGCAATGAAATCAATGAGTTGGAGGAGCGTCATGAACGCCATCAGCGCGCCGTTCTGCTACCATCTCGCGCGGAGAGACAGGAATCTAACATGGCACCAAATAGCCAGAACGCATTCACCGCCATGCGCTTGCTCGCAGCTTACGCGGTCATCGTCAGTCATAGCAACGTCGTGCTCGGCCTGCCCCACGACTGGCTCGAGTCGCATGGCTTGCCGCAGTTCAGCGAGTTCGGCGTGAGCACGTTCTTCGCGATCAGCGGATACTTGGTCTGCAAGTCTCTTCAGCGCAACTCGAACCCAATCATCTACCTTCGTAACCGTGCGTTGCGGATCTTCCCAGGGCTGCTCGTCCTCTTGCTGCTGACGATCTTCATCGCCGGCCCGATCATGACTCGGACATGGTTCCCGGAGTGGCTCGACTATCTGACGAACCTGTCGCTCTACTGGGTCGTCCCGACGCTTCCGCACTTCTTCCCAACCAATCCGATTCCGGCGGTTAATGGTTCGCTCTGGACGCTGCCGCTTGAGGTGACGTGCTACCTGATGTTGCTCGGCGTTTCGTGGGCCGGCGCATTGAACTGGAAGGGACTCCTGTTGATCTTGGTGGGGTGCTTCTTCGCGCTGATGGGAGGAATCCTATGGGATCGAGGGACGGTGTTGGACGTCAACACTTTCCAGCTTGCACGACTCGGCGTGTTCTTCTGGGGTGGAGCGTTTCTCGCAACTATCAGAATGCCGAGGAGTTGGGCTGTTTGGGCGGTCGCGGTGGTGATCGCGCTACTGCCGTTCTATCTGTTCCCGCCCGGGCCTGACTGGAAGATCCGGGAGTTTGAATACTATCTTCTGCTACCGTTCATCGTGATCTTCGCGGCTGAACGACTGCCAAAGCTCGCGTTCCTGAACCGCTTCGACATTTCATACGGCGTGTACATCTACGCGTTTCTCGTGCAGCAGATGATGGTGTGGCATTTCGGAATCGGGATCAGACCAATCACCCTATCGATCATCACCATTCTCATCGTAACGCCGATCGCTACGGCTTCGTGGTTCATCGTGGAAAAACCGGCGCTCGCTCTAAAGAACGGATTCGTCGGCTTTCGGAGAAAGAATACTCAGATCGTTTAGCGGACCCGGCGGCCGCCGATCCCGGCCGTTGCAAGTCGCGTTGCTCGTGGCAACGCCAGAGCTGGCAACCAGATAGACCGTCGTCGTGGATGCTAGCGACACTCGCACGACAGGAGTAACGAGCGTACCCACCCGACACATTCAACTGCTGCCCCGTGATGTAATTCGCGCGGTCCGACGCAAGGGGCACAGCCGCGCACCCGATATCGTGCGTCTTCCCCCAGCGCTTGAGCGCGAGCATGTTCTGCGTCTCGTCGATCCACGCCTGATCGAACTGCCCTTGTTCGAACTGCAACGGAAACATCCCGGCCTCGATCGCGCCGACCAGGATCGAATTCGCGCGGATCTCGCGACGGCCCTCCTCGCGCGCGAGCCCCTTCACGAGCGCCTCGTTCGCCGCGTTCGGCGCGACCGACAATCCATCGCGATCCGGCCACCGCAGATGCCCTGCCGAGCCGAGCGTCACGAACGATCCGCCGCCCGGCGCGCGCAAATTCCAGCGCGACGCCCTGCCTGATCCCGCCGCTGCCGCGAACACGAGCACCGCGCCCTGCGGAAATCCCTTGTCGTTCATGCGTTCATCCCGTTCGTGACGTATCGCGCGCCGGCGGTCAGGCCGCCGCTTCGGTGCCCGCGCGCAGCCGGTACTTCAGCACCTTGCCGGCCGCGCTCGTCGGAAGTTGCTCGACGAACGTGAAGTGCCGTGGCACCTTGTAGTTCGCCATGTTGCTGCGCGCCCAGTCGTTCAGCGCGGTGGCGTCGGTGTGCGCGCCGGGACGCAGCACGACGTATGCATGCCCGACTTCGCCGAGCCGCGTATCGGGCACGCCGACCAGCGCCACCTGCGCGATCGCCGGGTGCGCGGCCAGCAGCCGCTCGATCTCCGCCGGATAGCAGTTGAAGCCGCCGACGATGAACATGTCCTTGATCCGGTCGGTGATCTTCAGGTTGCCGTTCGCGTCGACGCAGCCGAGATCGCCGGTATGCAGCCAGCCGTTCGCGTCGACGGTTTCGCGCGTCGCGTCCGGCTGGTTGAAATAGCCGCGCATCACGTTGTAGCCGCGCACCCAGATCTCGCCGGTCTCGTCCGGCCCAAGCGCCGCGCCGTCCTGCCCCGCGATGCGCAATTCGACGCCCGGCATCGGCCGGCCCGATGTAAAGGCGACCGTCTCCGCGTCGTCGCCATGACGGCACAGCGTCGCGAACCCGCACGATTCGGTCAGCCCGTAGCCGGTCAGCACGGTCTCGAAGCCGAGCTCGGCGCGCATCCGCTCGATCAGGCTCGGCGCGATCGCGGCCGCGCCCGTCACCGCGATCCGCAGCGACGACAGGTCGCGCGTCGCGCGATCGGGCGCATCGAGCAGCGCGTAATACAGCGTCGGCGGGCCGGGCAGCACCGACACCCGTTCGTCGGCGATGCGCCGCAAGACGTCGGCGGGCTGGAACACGAGATGCGGCAGCACGGTCGCGCCGCTCGACAGTGCGGCGAGCCAGCCCGCCTTGTAACCGAACGTATGGAAAAACGGATTGACGATCAGGTAGCGGTCGTCCTGGCACACGCCGGCGATCGTGGCCCATGCCTGTGCGGCCCGCAGGTTCTGGCCGTGCGCGGTCATCACGCCCTTCGGGCGGCCCGTCGTCCCGGACGTGAACATCAGGTCCATCACGGTATCCGGTGTCACCTGCGCCTCCCGCTCGCGCACCGCGGCGAGCGGCACCGCCGCGCCGCGCGCGAGGAACGCGTTCCAGGTTTCGTCGCGCGCGCCGGACGGCGGTTCGCCATCGAACACGACGACGCGTTCGAGCGTCGCGGGCCGGTGCGGCGCGAGCATCACCGGATAGGATTCGCCGAGGAAGGTGCCGCAGCAGAACAGCAGCCGCGCGCCGCCGTCGTGCAGGATGCCGCCCACCTCCATGCCCTTCATCCGCGTGTTGACCGGCACGAGAATCGCGCCGACGGTGTGGATCGCCAGCGCCGCGACGATCCATTGCGGCAGGTTCGGTGCCCATACGGCGATCCGGTCGCCCGCGTCGATGCCGCTCGCGAGCAGTGCGCGCGCCGCCTCGAGACGCGCCGCGTCGAGTTCCGCATAGGTCAACCGGCCGTGCTCCGACTCGATCGCCGGATGCGCGCCGTGGCGCGCGGCGGCCCGCGCGATCAGCGCGGGTGTGGTGAGGATTTCGTTGTCCATCGTCATAGGCATCGCAACAGGGTTGCCGCGCGCGCCGCCGGCGCGTCGCGGCTCAATCGGGGAACACCACGCGCAGCGCGTCGCTCGCGGGCCGCGCGCGGCAGGCGAGCGTCCAGCCGGCCGCGATCTCGTCGTCGTCGAGCACGTGGTTATCGTCGAGCGCCACCTCTCCGCATTCGACGCGGCACATGCACGCGCCGCACTGCCCCATCCGGCAGGAATTCGGCGCGGGCAGGCCGGCGCGCAGCATCGCGTCGAGCAGCGTCTCGCCGGGCGCGCTGTCGAACGCGAACGCCTCGCCGTCGAGCACCGTCTCGATCGCCGCGCCGTCGCCGGAGACGGCCGCGGCGGTCGTTGCGGACGATGCCGCCGGATCGCCCTGCGCCGGCGCATCGGGCAGCGACGCGAAGCGCTCGACATGCGCGCGCGCGCGCGGCAGCCCGAGGCCGAGCATCGCGGCGAGCGCGTTCTCCATGAACATCGCCGGCCCGCAGATGAACGTCTCCTGTTGGCTGAACGGCCGCGCGAGTTCCTCGAGATGCCGCTGCTGCGGCACGCCCTGCACGCTGTCGAGCCAGTGGATCACACGCAGGCGGCCCGGATGGCGGTGTGCGAGCTGCTGCAGTTCGTCACGGAAAATCACCGAACGCTCGTCGCGGTTCGCATAGATCAGCGTCAGCATCCCGCGGCCGTGCACGAGCGCCGATTTCAGGATCGACAGCACCGGCGTGATGCCGCTGCCGCCCGCGAACAGCAGCAGGTCGCCGTCGAGCGCGCGCGGCGTGAAGACGCCGGCAGGCGGCAGCACATCGAGCGCATCGCCCGCGCGAATGCGGTCGCACAGCCAGTTCGACGCGCGACCGTCGCGCACGCGCTTGACGGTGATCTTCGGTGCCACGTCGATGCCCGGCGCGCTCGACAGCGAGTAACAGCGTGCGACGGTCGCGTCGGCACACGGCACATTCAGCGTCAGGAACTGGCCGGGCCGGTATGCGAACGCATCGCGCAATGCGGCGGGCACGTCGAACACGAACGAGCATGCGTCGTCGCTTTCGGCGATGACGTCGGCAACGGTCAGCCGGTGAAAACGGGAATCGCTCATCGCCGGCTCCTCATGCCGCACCGGCCGCATGCCGGCCGGTTTCGCCCGCGCGGATCCGTGCCGGGTTCGACGCGAGCGCCGGCGCAATGCATGCGAACGCGTTCAGCACTTGCGTTGCCGCAGCGCCGATCAACGGCACAAGCGCTCGCATGATCGTTGTGTCCGCATCGTTTGCGATATTGCGGTTCAGTCTGCGTGTCATGAGTCGTCTCTTTCCGATGCGGTAAAGCATGCGGCCGTCACGCGGCCGCGCGGTTCGCGGGCGCACCAGGCGTCGTATATGCGCCGTCGAGGTAGACGAGCGGATCGACGTCGCCGCTCATCAACACTTCGCGGATTCGTCCGATGAACACCGTGTGCGTGCCGTATTCGAAACGGCCGTCCTGCTCGCACACGAGGCTCGCCTGCGAATCGTGCAGATACGGGACGCCGAGCGGCGACGTGCGCCACTCGCCCGTCGTGAAGCGCGCCTCGCCCTTCAGGCGGCCGCTGCAGTCGATCGCGATGCCTTCATGGCGTGCCGACAGCACGTTCACGCAGAACGGCGCGCCCGCGTCGAGCGGCGGATACAGCGACGCATTGCGGTTGATGCAGATCAGCAGCGACGGCGGATCGGTCGACAGCGAATCGACCGCCGTCGCGGACATCGAGTAGCGCCGGCCGTCGTGCGCGCTGCTGATGACCGTGACGGAGCGCGCGAGGCGGCGCATCGCCAGCAGCATGTCAGTGCGCAGCGGATGGGTAGTGAGATCGCTCATCATTGGACTCCGTCAAGTTCAGTCGTGGACGGCCGGTCTGACCGGCCGCCGGCGTCGGCCGCCTGCGCGGCCAGGTGGTCGGCGGCGATGAACCCGAAGGTCATCGCCGGACCGAGCGTCGAGCCCGCGCCGGGGTAGCTCGCGCCCATCACCGATGCACTGGTGTTGCCGATCGCGTACAGGCCATCGACCGGCGCACCGTCGGCGCGCAGCACGCGCGCGTGCGCGTCGGTGACGAGGCCGCCTTTCGTGCCGATGTCGCCCGCATCGATCCGCACCGCATAGAACGGCGCCTCGTCGACCGGGCCGAGACACGGATTCGGCTGGTTCCTCGGATCGCCGTAATACGTGTCGAACAGGTTGTCGCCCTTGCCGAACGCTTCGTCGATGCCGGTTGCCGCGTAACGCGCCATGTCGCGCAACGTGTCGTGCAGCCCGGCCGCATCGACGCCGATCCGCGCGGCGAGCGCATCGATCGTGTCGGCCTTCACGAGCACGTCTCGAAACGCGTCCGGAATGCGGGAATCGGGCATCATCGGCGCCGGCATGATCGGACCACACGGATACTTGCGGCGAAAGCGGGCGTCGAACACCATCCACGCCGGCACGCACGCGCCGGTGCGCGCATGGTCGCGATACATCGCCGGCACGAATTCGGAATACGGCGCGGCTTCGTTGACGAAGCGCTGGCCGAGGCCATTGACGATCACGCAGCCCGGCAGGTTGCGTTCGACGAACAGCGCGCGCTGCTTCTCCTCGCCCGCGACGCCGACCGTCGGCGCGCCCCATACGTGTTCCATCAGCGCGAGCGCGCCGCCGACCCGATGGCCTTCGGCGATCGCATCGCCGGTGTTGGCCGGCGGTGTCGCGCTCCATTGCATCTGCGTCGGTTGCGGCAGGTAGCGTTCGCGCATCGGCTGGTTGCGCTCGAAACCGCCCGCGCCGAGGATCACGCCGCGCCGCGCGACGATCGTCACCGGCTGCCCGAAGCGCTGCGCGCGCACGCCCGTCACGCGACCGTCGACGTCGAGCAGGTCGCGCATCGGCGTGTCGAGCCAGACGGGCACGTTGCGCTCGAGCAGCGCGCGGCGCAGCCCGCCGATCAACGCATTGCCGAGCGTCAGGCGCCGATCGCGCCGCGTGCGGCGACGCACGCCGACATCGAGCCAGTAGCGGCCGAATTGCGTGATAGCGAGCTTCATGAAGCCCGCCCCGCGCGAGAACAGCGTGTGCGCCTCCTTCGACGTCACGGCCACCCGGCCGCCGATCAGCGTACCGGGCGATGGCGGACGCAGCCGGTCGAGCTCGTCGCCGAGCAGCGCACCGTCGAACGGCAGCGGATCGAGCGCGCGATAACCCGGCATTGCGCCGGGCAGCTTCTGGAAATAGTCCGCGTACTTCGGCAGCGCCTGGTAGCGCACCGGCGTCTTGGTTTCGAGGTAACGCAACATCGCGGGCGCCTGGTCGAGATACGCGTCGAGCCGCTCGCGCGACGATGCGCCGGCCGTGCATGCGTCGAGATAGCGGCGCGCGGCCTCGCGCGTATCGGTCGCGCCGAGTTCCGCGAGGTGATGGTTGCACGGTATCCAGATGCCGCCGCCGGAGATTGCCGACGTGCCGCCGTACAGCGCCGTCTTCTCGATCACGACGACGGACAGCCCGCGGTCGGCCGCGCGGCATGCAGCGAGCAGCGCACCCGCGCCCGAGCCGACGACCACGACGTCGAACACGTATTGCTGCGCTTGCGTGTCGTTCATCGCGGCCTCGTCAGATGAAGTAGTCCGTGTTCTCGCGGCCGAGCATCACGGCACCGAGGTTCTGGCCGAAGCGGTCCACGTTGTTCGCGTAGTGCGCGCGGGCCGCGTGCAGGTCGAGGAAGCGGCGCACCAGCGGATTGCGGTGATAGATGCCGTTGCCGCCCGCATAGCGCAGCAGCGCGTTCGCGGCCTGCGCGCAGCGCTCGGCGACCTGCGCGGACTGGTAGCGAAAATGCACGCGGCGCTCGATCGACACGGCCGGGCCGCCCGTCACCGATGCCATCAGTTCTGTGAAATTGCGCTTGAGGAGCACCTTCATCTCGTCGATCGCGACGGCCGCGTTCGCGCACGCGTTCTGCGCGCCCGGATCGTCGGTCGTCTTCGCGCCGCTGTTGGCCGACACGCGTGTGGCCGCATAGCCGGTGAAATCGTCGAGCGCGCCCTGCAGCGCGCCGATGCACGACGTGCACACCGCGCGCACGAAGATCTGCGCGAACGGCAGCTTGAACAGCGGCGCGTCGTTGACGGCCAGGCCCGGGCTCGTGCCCATCATCCCGTCGAGCGCCTTGTGCGTGCGATACGCGGGCACGAACACGTCGTCGACGACGATGTCGTGGCTGCCGGTCGCGCGCAGGCCGAGCACGTCCCAGTCCTGCTGGATCCGGTAGTCGGATTTCGGCAGCAGGAACGTGCGGTATTCCGGCGGCTGGCCGGCAGCGGCTGCCGGCACCAGCGCACCGAGGAACACCCATTCGCACAGTTCGCTGCCGCTCGAGAACTTCCAGTGGCCGGACAGGCGGAAGCCGCCTTCGACCGGCGTCACGCGGCCGACCGGCATGTAGGTCGACGCGATCAGCGTCGCGGGATCCTTGCCCCATACGTCCTGCTGCGCGCGTTCGTCGAACAGCGCGAGCTGCCAGTTGTGCACGCCGACGACGCCGTACACCCATGCCGTCGACATGCAGCCGCGCGCGAGCGCCATCTGGATGTCGAAGAAGGTCTGCGGATCGAGCTCGTAGCCGCCGTAGCGCTTCGGCTGCAGCACCTTGAAGAAGCCGGCGGCCTGCATGTCGGCGATCGTCTCGGCCGGGATGCGGCCCTGCGCTTCCGCCTGCGCGGCGCGGCCGGCAAGCGTCGGCGCCAGCGCCTCGGCCCGGGCGATCAGGGTGGCGGCCAGTGCGTTCGAATCGTTGTCGCGGTGCACGAATGTCTCCTGTGATACGGGGCGCGCGCGGCGGCGCTCGTCCCGGTCTCTCTCTAAGTGGTTCGTCGCGGCCGGCGCCGCGAGCGAGGGCTCCTGCCGACGTTGCTCGGGCTCGCGCGGCCGCGCCGCATCGTCCGAAGGGACGACGGGCGCGGCGCGGTCCCACCCGCCTTACGCGCAGGCGCGCTCCTTCTCCTTGTTGAAGAACGGGATCACGTGCTCGCCGATGTTGCGGATCGTCTCCATCTGCGCGTCGTGCGGCACCGTGCCCATCTGGCAGAGGAACAGCACTTCGTCGACGCCCGCTTCCTGCAGGCGGCCCACGTAGCCGATGCAGTCGTCCACCGTGCCGTACGCGTGGTTCGGGTTCATCATCGCGAGGGCCGGATCGGCGAAGTTCACGACGACTTCCTCCGACGCGAATCGCGAACGAATCACCATTTCGCCGGTGTCGGCCTGCACGAGGTCGTCGCCCCACTTCGCCGGGTCCGGACGCTCGCCGCCCGTGTACCAGTACGCGAGCGATTCCATGAAGTAGCGCTGGCCGCGGATGCCGATCTTGCGGGCCTTCTGGCCGTCGGCCATCACGACCGTCGGGCACAGCGCCGCGAGGTGCTGGGTCGGGCGGAAGCCGACCTGGTCTTCCGGCTTGCGGTTCGCCCATGCCTCGCGATAGATGGCGTTCTTCTTCGCGACTTCGTCGGGGCCGCCGAAGCCGAGCACCAGCGCGCCCATCCCGCGCTGGCCGGCACGCAGCAGCGCGTCGGTGTTCGTACAGGCGAGGTACATCGGCGGATGCGGATCCTGGAACGGCTTCGGGTGGATCGGACGCTTCGGAATCTTGATGTACGTGCCGTCGTGCTCGATCTCGTCCTGCACGAACATCTTCGGCACCAGGTACATCGACTCGTCGATCATCGGCTGCAGTTCGTTGAGGTCGTAGCCGAACGCGCCCGCTTCCTGCTGGCTGCCGCCCTTGCCTACGCCGAAATGCACGCGGCCGCCCGACAGGATGTCGAGCAGCGCGACGCGCTCGGCGACCTTGATCGGATGGTTCATCGCCGGCGGCAGGCACACGACGCCGTGACCGAGGCCGATGCGTGTCGTGCGGCCGGCCAGGTACGCAAGGAAGGTTTCCGGCGCGCTCATGTGCGCATAGTTGGTCAGCGACGTGTGCTCCACGCACCAGATCGTGTCGAAGCCGACCTGCTCGGCCAGCAGCGCCTGCTCGACCGTCTCCTTGAACACCCGGTGGTCGCCCTCGCGCGATGCGTCGGTGGTCTGGGCTTCGTAGATGAGGGAAAACTTCATTGCGTGCGTCTCCATGTATGTTGGACGAGTCGGGGTCGTGCAGCCGCCCGCACGATACGGACGAATAGCGACGGTCCACGGATGGGAGTGTCGGCGCGCGGGCCCGCACGGGCATCGTCTGTTTGGAGTAACGGCATGCATGCGGGGACAGAGGGGTTTCACCGTCATCCGAACAGACTGCGTTGCGGCCGGCACCGCGCGCTAGCATCGAACGACGGCCCGGTGCGGACCGTACACACTACGACGAGGGAGAGAGGGAATGAAGGTATCGATGCTGCTGTACCCGGTCGACGACATCGACAAGGCCTTGCCGCTGTTCGTCGACGGGCTCGGCCTGAACGTGAAGTTCCGCGACGGCGACCGCTATTGCGCGCTCGACGGCGGCCCGCTGACGATCGCGCTGGTGGCCGGCGACGAGCAGATCGTCGAACGCGCGGCGCTCACGCTGCGCGTGGACGAGGGCGACGACCTTTACGCGGCGATGGCGCGGGTCGTGAAGGCCGGCGCGTCGGTGCGCGTGCCGGTGCAGGCGGGGCCGCACGAATACCGCGCGGTGCTGGAGGACCGGAACGGCGCGCTGCTGGTCATTTCCCAGAAACGCGCCGCATGACGCGGCCACGCGTGGCGCGCATGCCACGCGATCCGGCCGGCGGGAACCCGGCCGGACGCCGCGGGAACGGTCGGTGTCGGGTAATGAACCGCCCGGGATCGAGCGTCCGGCGCCGTCATCGGCAGGTTCGATGACGGTCGATGCCCTCGAGCAGCTTCCCGATGGCCACCGGAATCGGTACCATCGAACGCTTGAAGACCGGCCGTGCGCCGGCGCGAGCCTGCCGGTCCGCGTCGCCCGTCACGTCGCCTCCGCGCCGGTCGCCGCACTTCCCGTTTCGTCATGTCCCGCGAACCCTCACACTCCGCGCTGCTGTGGATCGTCGCCGCCGCGTTCTTCATGCAGTCGCTCGACACGACGATCGTCAACACCGCGCTACCGTCGATCGCGCAAAGCCTGCACGCGTCGCCGCTCGCGATGCAGCCGGTCGTGGTCGTCTACACGCTGACGATGGCGATGCTCACGCCGGCGTCCGGCTGGCTCGCCGACCGGTTCGGCACGCGCCATGTGTTCTCGCTCGCCATCCTGGTGTTCTCGCTCGCGTCGATCGGCTGCGCGGCGTCGCACACGCTCGGCCAGCTCGTCGTCGGGCGCGCCGTGCAGGGCATCGGCGGCTCGATGCTGCTGCCGATCGGGCGGCTCGCGGTGTTGCGCCGCGTGCCGGGCGAACGGTACGTCGCGGCGATCGCGTTCGTGTCGATCGCCGCGCAGCTTGGCCCGATCGTCGGGCCGACGCTCGGCGGCTGGCTCACGCAGGCGATTTCCTGGCACTGGGTGTTCATCGTCAACGTGCCGGTCGGCATGGTCGGCTTCCTCGCGGTGCAGCGCTTCCTGCCGCACGATCAGGCGATGCAGCCGCCGCCGTTCGACTTCGTCGGCTGCGCGCTGCTGTCGGTCGCGATGATCGCGCTGTCGCTCGCGATCGATCCGCCGATACCCGCGCACCGCAGCGGCTGGGCCATCGGGCTCGCCGTGCTGGGCGTGGCGAGCGCGCTCGCGTACCTGCCCCATGCGCGGCGCCGTGCGCAGCCGCTGTTCCGGCTCGGATTGTTCCGCGAGCCGAACTTCGGTGCGGGGCTGCTCGGCAACCTGCTGTGCCGGATCGGCACGAGCGCCGTGCCGTTCATGCTGCCGCTGCTGATGCAGGTGCAGCTCGGCTATACGCCGCTGCGGTCGGGGATGATGATGCTGCCGGCCGCGATTGCCGGCGTGATCGCGAAGCGCTGGATCGCGCCGCTCGCGAAACGCTTCGGCTATGCGACGTTCCTGGTCGTGAACACGGGGATCGTCGGCTGCGCGATCGCGGGGTTCGCGCTGGTCTCGGCACGGCCCGCGCCGGCGCTGGAGATTGCGTTGCTGATCGTGTTCGGCGCCGCGAACTCGATGCAGTTCGCCGCGATGAACGCCGTGACGCTGAAGGGCCTGTCGCACGCCGACGCCGGCAGCGGCAACAGCCTGTTCACGATGATGCAGATGCTGGCGATGGGGCTCGGCGTGTCGATCGGCGGCGGCCTCGTGAACCTGTTCGCCGCGCATTGGGGCTCGATGGCGAACGGCTTCATGCTGTCGTTCGTCTGCATGGGCTCGGTCACGCTGCTGTCGTCCGTCGTGTTCCGACGGATCGATGCCGCCGCGCCGCCGAGGCCGGTCGCGCCGCGCCCGTCCGCGTAAACGGCACCGCGGGCGGGCGCGTTCGTCAGTTCCCCTGGCGGCGCTCGACGACCCGCTTGAGCACCCAGCGGATCGACGAACCGTCGGCCGGCGGCTGCGCGACGCGGTATTCGTCGACTTCCAGCACATATTGATAGCCGGGCTGGTACGCAAAGCCCTCGATACCGGCGTACCACACGCTCCACGGCTCCGCCGGGCTGCTGCGCACCTGCAGGCAGTCCATCGGCGCGACGCCCGTGCAGCGCGCCGCCTGCGGCGCGACATACACGGTCCGGGTCACGGGCCGGCCGTCGGCCGGGCGGACCGCGCGCGCGTCCGTCGCGGCCGCGTCGGTCTGGCATCCGGCGAGCAGCATGCTGCCTGCGATCATGGCCGCGCCGAGCAGCGTTCTGGTCTTGCGAATCATCGGGTGTTCCTCGGGAAGCGTTGGCGGGCCGATTAGACGAACGGCGTTTCGGGAAAGTTCACGAATTGCTTACAACGGCGTGCCGCCACCCTCATTCGTGCGATGTCGCGCGTGCGCCGGCGCGCTACCGTATTCCGGTGCAGGCCGCTGCGCGCCGCCGCCGGCGGTCCGGATACGCCCGTGCACGCACCCGCACGCCCGGCGCACCGCGACCCGGCGGCGGCAACAGGAGACACCCCCGATGACCACGGCGCCCCCGGCCCTTCCCCCGAGCGTTGCCCGATCGAGCCTGACGCTCGAGCAGTTCGATACGCTGCTCGCGACCATCTACGAAGGCCCGCTGGAGGACGTGCCATGGGGCGGCGCCCTCGAACGGATCCGCGCGCACCTGGACGCGAACTACGTGACGATGATCCTGCGCTGGCCGGCCAGCGGCCACACGGGGCTGATGATCAATGCGTCCGGGCAGGGCGCGCCGCTGCCGGGCGTCGCCTCGTACAACAACTACTATTACGCGCTCGATCCGTTCGTGAACCTGCCGAGCGATCGAGTCGTCACCGTCGACGAGCTGCTCGGCGTCGGCGTGTGGCGCGGCAGCGCGATGTATCGCGAGTTTCTCGAGCCGTTCGACGTCGGCTACCTGATGGGCGCGGACCTGCGCACGCCCGCCGGGATCGAATGCCGGTTCCGCGTGTGCCGCTCGCATCATGGCCGCGCGTTCTCGGTGACCGACAAGACCGTCTGCAACGCGCTGCTGCCGCACCTGAAGCGCGCGGTGCGCCTGCATGCGAAGTTCGGGATGGTCGAATCGGAACGCATGCTGTACGCGAGCACGATCGACCGCATGCTCGTCGCGACCGCGATCCTCGACGAGCGCGGCACGATCATGAAGACCAACTCCGTCGCGGACGAGATCTTCGCGGAATGCGACGGCCTGCGCGTGCGCGGCGGCGCGCTCGAGGCCGCGTATCCGCTGGAGAACCGCAAGCTGCAGAAGCTGATCCGGCAGGTGCTCGCGGAGCGCGCGGGCGGCGCGCCGACGGTCGCGCAGGCGATCGCCGTGCCGCGTCCGTCCGGCAAGCCGCCGCTCGGCGTGCTGATCCGCACGATCCCGCTCAGCGAATGGTCGGAGGACAATCCGCGCCGGCCCGCGTGTGCGATCTTCATCCGCGATGGCGAACGCAAGTCGCAGGCGTCGCACGACATCGTGCGCAAGCTGTTCGACCTCACGCCGGCCGAGACCGCCCTGGCGCTCGCGCTCGTCAACGGATCGACGCTCGAGGAGGCAGCCGACGAGCTCGACATCAGCAAGAACACCGCGCGCTCGCATCTGAGCGCGATCTTTTCGAAGACGGGCGTCACGCGGCAGGCGACGCTCGTGCGGATGTTGCTGAACAGCGTGTTGTCGCTGGGGTGAGGTGGCCGTGCGCGTCCGCCACGCGCTTCGTCACCGGCCAGACAATCGCGATCGACGGCGGCTTCACCGCATGACGATCGTGTATTACCATCGGCGCTTCCTCGTACGCTTCGTCGCGCCGCGTGCGCCCGCCCGGTCATCGGCGAGCCGCGCCCCTCTTCGCATGACCTCACCCGTTCCGTCCGGCGTCGCGCTGCGGCCGCAACCGATCGATACGCTGACCGTGCCGGCCGCGCTCGACGGACGCGCGGGCACCAACCGATCGACCAGCGCGCATCCGCAGATCGCCGCGGCGCATGATCTCGACGCCGTACGCGCGTGGCTCGCACGCTTCGTCGATACGCCCACCACGTTCCAGAATTACCGCAAGGAAGCCGAACGGCTGCTGCTGTGGGCCGTGATCGCATGCGGCAAGCCGCTGTCGTCGCTCACGCACGAGGATCTCGTCGGCTACCGGCAGTTCCTGCTCGCACCCGCGCCGGCCGAACTCTGGTGCGCGAACGGCGGCCGCAAGCATCCGCGCGGCGACCCGCGCTGGCGGCCGTTCTACGGCCCGCTGTCGGCGGCCAGCCAGCGGCAGGCGATGGTGATCCTGAACGTGATGTTCTCGTGGCTCGTGCAGGCCGGCTATCTCGCCGGCAATCCGCTCGCGCTGTCCCGGCAGCGGCAACGACGGCCCGCGCCGCGCGTCACGCGCCATCTCGGGCCGCCGCTGTGGCAGGCGGTCAAGGATGCGATCGCCGCGATGCCGCGCGACGACGCGCGCGCCGCCCTCCATGCGGATCGCGCGCGCTGGGTGTTCACGCTGCTGTATCTCGGCGGGCTGCGCATCACCGAAGCAGCCGACACCACGATGGGACACTTCTTTGCACGGCGCGATGCGAACGGGCGCGACCGCTGGTGGCTCGACGTGACCGGCAAAGGCGGCCGGCAGCGGCTCGTGCCGGCCACCGCCGAGATGATGGCCGAGCTCGCGCGCTACCGGCGCGCGCATGGCCTGCCCGCGCAGCCGGCCGACGGCGAACCCACGCCGCTCGTGCTGCCGGCCAATCGCACGCGCAAGCCGCTCACGCGCGCGGCGCTGCACCGGATCGTGAAGCAGGTGTTCCGGTTCGCGGCCGATCGGTTGCGTGCGCAAGGGAATGGAGGCGAGGAACAGGCGCGCGTGCTCGAACAGGCATCCGCGCACTGGCTGCGCCACAGTGCGGGCTCGCACATGGCCGATGGCCGCGTCGACCTGCGGCTCGTGCGCGACAACCTCGGGCACGTGTCGCTGACGACGACGAGCCAGTATCTGCATGCGGACGACGACTGGCGGCACAGCGAAACCGAAGAGAAGCATCGGATCGGGTGGTGAGCGGCGCCGTGCGCGCGCTTCAATACACGGCCACCCAATGTCCGGGCACCCACGCCCAGTGGTTGCCGGCCCAGCGGTAATGGCCCTTCGCCCAGCGATAACCGGGCGCGGGCGGCGGCGGCGCCACCTCGACGACCGGCGCGGGCTGCGGCGGCCGCGCCGGTTCCACCACGCATGCGGACATCAGCACGGCACTCATCGTCGCCACCACGGCAAGCGATACGGATCGGATCTTCATCATCGATTCTCCCTGTTGTGTCATATGTCATCGGTTGGCGGATGCGGGCGCTCGCCTGCTGCGCGTCACGCGGTTCCGCGAACGAGGCCCGTCATCGGCCGCGTCGCGCCGCTTTGCGTGAACAGCGTGGCCGCGGTATGGCCGGGATCGAGCCGCAGGCTTTCGGCGGCCGCGCCCGCGATCAGCGCATCGAGCGACGCGGTCGGCTTCAGGTCGCGCCCTTCGTACAGGTCACCCGGCCGCAAGCCGGGCCAGTCGGCGATCACGCGCCCGCCCGCGACCGCCCCGCCCGCCAGCATCGCGACCGACGCCTGCCCGTGATCGGTGCCGCCCGTACCGTTCGCGGCGGCGGTGCGGCCGAACTCGGTCGCGACGAGCACCGTGGTCTGCTGCCACACGGGCCCGAGTCCGTCGCGCAATGCGGCGAGCATCGTGTCGAGTGCCTTCAGCTGATTCGCGAGCCGCGCGTTCTGCGCGCTGTGCGTGTCCCAGCCGCCCGTCTCGATCATCGCGATCCGCGGGCCGTCGTCGCGCGCGAGAAACGTCGCCGCAAGCTTGCCGACGCCCGCCGGATCCTGGCGCGCATGCGCATCGCCGGCGAGGCCCCGCGCGGCCATCGCCGACTGCCACAGCGGCCCGAGCTGCGCGTCGGCCTCGTAAAGCGCCGATACGCGCGCGAGCAGATCGTCCGGCGCGGCCGGCAAACCGGACGCCGCATACGACGCGGCCTGCACGCTGCCGCGCAACGCGAGCGGCACCGTCGGGGCGAACGCGATCGCGCGGTCGCGCGTCGCCGGCAACATCGCGGCGAGCCGGTTCAGCCAGCCGTCCCTCACCTGGTACGGCGCGCGCCCGCCCGTCTCCAGCACGTTCTGTCCGTCGAAATGCGAGCGGTCGCGATACGGCGACGCGATCGCGTGGACGAACAGCGCCTGCTTGTCGCGAAACATCTGCGCCGTCTGCACGAGCGACGGATGGAGCGCGAACGTGCCGTCGATGCGTGTCGCCGCTGCGGCGTCGATCGCCAGCGGGCCGCGCAGCGACGCATACGCCGGTTCCGCATACGGGACGACGATGTTCAGTCCGTCGGCGGCGCCGCGCTGGATCACGAATACGAAGCGCCGGTCGGTTTCGACGTTCGCGAACACGATGCGCGGCGCGACCAGGATCGCGCCCGCACCGGCCGCGGCGACGCTCAGGAAATGTCGACGGGTCAAGGATCGGGCCATGTTCATCTCCGTTGGAAATCGGGCGACACGAGCAGCAGCGCGAGCGACGTGGTCGCGCTTTCGGCACGCGACAGCGCGGTCGCCGTCGGCGCGCTCAGCGAGCCGGCCAGCAGCGTATTGCCGAGCGTGCGCGGGTCGAGCCGGTCGCCCGTGCGTGCAGCCAGCCGCTGCGCGATCTCGACGCGGCGCACCAGCGCGTCGGGCGCGGCCCAGCTCGCGGCAACGTCGTCGTAACCTGCCGGCGACCCGGGCCGCCATACCGGCTGGCCGAGCTGCGCGAGCAGCGGCGCGGCCTTCAGGTCGCCCGTGTCGCGCCAACCGAGCCCGCGCAGCGACGACACGGCCCACTCCCACGGCGTCTTGAACTTGCGATTGACCGGCGACCACGCATCGGGCGCATCGATCAGCGCGCGATAGACGGTCGGCAAGTCGCCGCCGCTCGTCTCGAATGCGCGGGCGAGCCGGTCGGTGAGCGCGGGCGGCGGATTGTCGGCGACGAAATGGCGGGCGAGCTGGAACGCGATATGCCGGCCCGTCGCCGGCGAACGTGCCAGGTCGGCCAGGATCGCGCGCGCCTGCGCTTCGCCATGCTGGTCGTACGTGCGTCCCATCACCGTGCGTGCGCCCGGTTCGTGCAGCTTCGGGCGGAACACGAAAGCGCCCGGCGCCGCATCGCCGGGCTGCGGCCCGCGTCCGCCCGCGATGCTCCAGCCGGTCAGCGCACGCGCGAATTCCGTCACGTCCGCCTGGGTGTAGCCGGTCCGTACGCCGAGCGTATGCAGTTCCATGATTTCGCGGGCGAGGTTCTCGTTGAGGCCGCGTCGCGCCGCCGGATTGCGAGCTTCGGCGCGCAGCGCGGCCGGGCTGTCGGGGCCGACCGAGCGCGCCTGGTCGAGGAACAGTTGCATCGCGGGATGCTGCTCGACGGCGACGAGCATGTCCTCGAAGCGGCCGAGCACGTGCGGGCGGATCGCATCGCGCTCGAATGCGCCCGCATACGCGGCCACCTGCCCCTTGTCGACCGACACCGCGAAATGGTTCGCCCAGAAATGCACCAGACGCTCGACGAACGGCGCGGGCGTGACGAGCGCGCCGTTCAGTCGTGCGGCGACCGCGCTGCGATATGCGTCGTAGCCGTCGCGGCGGATCGACTGCTCGGTCGCACGCCTGGCCGCCGCGTCGTCGCTCGTCATCGCGTTGCGGGTCGTCGCGAAGCGCGTGGCGAGCGTGACCGCGTCGGGTTCGCCGGCCCATGCGGCCGGCCCCAGGTCGTAACGCTCGAACTGGGCGACCAGCGCGGCCTTCGGATCGACAGGCGGCGCTTCGTCGGGGCGCGCGCCGAGACCGAAACGGTTCAGCGCGATGGCGGCCGGTGAGATGTCGTTCGGATGGTCCATGACGGGGGCTCTCGCGATGCGTACCCGTGTTTAACGGTCGCCAGCGGGAAATCCGTCGCGGGATGAGCGAAATATTTGGCTCTTCGTGGATTTGCGTGGTGGTCGCTTGTCGACCCGAATCGGCCCGATGAATAAGCCAAACGGATGACCGCTTTCGCGAGAACCGCCGTCAACTGAACCGACGCGCAAGCAAACACGTCGCACCGGATCAAGCACGCGGTCGGTCCGCTACGTGATCGTGCAAGGCGCGATGCATTTCAATCTGGTCGAGATGATCCAGAACCCACGTTGCGAGTTGCATCAGCGGCAAGGATAACGACCCGCCGAGTTCGGTCAGCGCGTACTCGACTTGCGGCGGGACAGTCGGATAGACGGTTCGCGTCACCATTCCGTCGCGTTCCAACGCCTTCAACGTGCGGGTCAGCATCTGCTGGGAAATTCCACCGATCAAGCGTTTCAGCTCGTTAAAGCGCCGTGGCTGCTGCGCCAGCATTGTGATGGTGAGAATGGTCCACTTGTCACCCATTCGGGCAAGGATCTGGTTGACCTTCTGGCAGGACGGGTTCGCGCCAGGTTCGCTCGGAGCGGTAGCAGGCATACGCATGTGACTAGGCCTCGAAGCTATGCGTTCTTGTGAGCAGTCAGTCTATCAAGCATAGTCATTGAAACATACCGCCCCCATGGAGTTCGCAATGACCAGCAAGAAAACCATCGCTCTGTTCGGCGCCGGCACCGGCCTCGGAGCTTCCCTTGCGCACCGGTTCGGAGGCGCAGGGTATCGCGTTGCGCTCGTCGCGCGGCATGCCGCGTCACTAGAGGAGCGAGTAGCCGAACTCGCTGTCGCCGGTATCGAGGCGGTCGCCTTTCCTGCCGATCTCACCGATCTCGAGGGTATTCCCGCGCTCGTCCATTCGATCGAGGATCGGCTCGGCGCCATCGATGTGGCCGTCTTTGCGCCAGCCCCATCCGATGCGAGCTTTGTCCCAGCAGTGGACCTCGATGCGTCGACACTACAGTGCATGGCCAACATTTTCACGTTCGCGCCTGTCGAGGTATCGCATGCGGTGCTTCCGGGCATGCTCGCACGTGGCGATGGCGCGATCGTGATCGTCGGCGGGCTGACGGCCGTGGTGACGAGGCCTGGCATGAGTGGTGTTGGCCCCCTGATGGCGGCCACGCGCAACTATGTGCTTACGCTCAATGCAGAGGTGGCGTCCAGGGGCGTTTATGCGGGGACGGTGAACATCGGTGCGGTCATTGATCGCTCGACGGGCTTGCGTGCCATGACCGCCAGTGGCGCACGGCTCGACCCGAATCTTCCGGTCATCGACCCGGACACAATTGCTGAAGAAATTCAGACCCTCATCGCGAGTCGCGATCGGGTCGAGTCCATTCTTCCGCCCCTGCCCCAGTCGTGATCCGGGACGGCACTATGCTGAGAATCGACCTTTATACGGAAATCACCTGCCCATGGTGTCTCGTTGGCCAGCATCGCCTCGACAAAGTGCTGGCCGAGCGCTTTCCCGAACTCGCCGTGGACATTCACCACCACCCGGTCTTGCTGCTTCCGGACGCGCCCGCGAGCGGACTTTACATTCCAGACCTGCTTCGCATTCGTTACGGCATAACCGACCCGAAGGTGGCATTTGCGCGGCCGGAGGCCGAGGCTCGCGCTTCGGGTCTACCCCTTGACCTTGGTCGCCAGCCTATGGCTTATCCCACGCAAGCAGCCCACGCGCTCATTCTGGCCGCACGCGAACGCAGTACACAGCACCGGCTCGCCGTAGCGATCACGAACGCCTATTTTCTTGACGCGAAGAATATCGGAAGCGCTGACGTGCTGGCAGACATCGCCTCCGGACATGGATTCGAGTACGCCGAAGCCCGCGCCATTGCACATGACCCGGCCGAGTACAGGCGCGTCGAGCAGGAGGCGGCAAACTCCGCCGTCGAAGGGGTGCGCTCGGTTCCTCACTTCATATTCGGGGGACGCATCGCGATCAACGGCGGCCGTAGCGAAGACGAAATCGCATGGTCGCTGCAGGAAGCCGCGAGATTCATCGCTTCAAACTGCGTAGAACAAGGATAACTGTTCTGGCGGGGTGCAACGCATGAGTGATGTGACCCAGTAAACGGTCGGCAACTGACTCGATTCGAATGGTGGTCAATGGCGGAACCCAGCCGGTTGCCGTCCCGGCGACCCGCGACGGGCTCAAGCCGACCCGAAGCGGCCCTTCAGATTCATCCAAAGCGGCCAATCGTTGTGACCTGCGGCGGGATTTTGTAGCCACGCTCGATGAGTATCTTGGCCTCGGCGCGACTGCGGAATCACTCCCGATTAAATCGCTTCTCGCGCAGCGTGCCGTTGGAACCTTCAACCGGGTCGTTCTGCCAAGGGCGGCAAGAACGGACACAGCGTGTACGATCTGGTCTTCAAGAAAACCATTCAAGGAGAGTGGAATGAATCCGGAACAGGCACGAGCCGAAGAAACCCAGGCGATGGAGCGCATGGTGGCCGCCACGCTGCGCGTGCAGAGTACGTTCGCCTCGATGCAGAAGCAATTTCCGCCGCAAGGCAGCGGCGAGCCTTCGCCGTTCGCGCTGCAAACCTTTGATGCCGCCCTGCAGGAACTTGAAGACGCACAGGCCGCGTTCGATGCGCTGCTGAACGATCTGATCGACGGTAACCGCTAAAGGCTACGCCCTTATCTGCGCCGATTGTCGACGATCTAAAAAGCTGTGTCGAACGGCCGTTTGTGGCCGGCAAGCGACCGCTCGCCGGCAGCGATGCCATCAAACCTCGGTCTGCTCCGCTATCTCAAGGGCATCGTCGACCTCAATGCCGAGATAGCGAACCGTGCTTTCCAGCTTGGTATGTCCGAGCAGCAACTGCACCGCCCGAAGGTTCTTCGTCCGCCGGTAGATCAGCGAAGCTTTTGTGCGGCGCATCGAGTGGGTACCATACGCTGTATCGTCAAGTCCAATCGCCGCAATTCAGCGATGCACCAGCCTGGCATATTGGCGCGTCGACAGATGCGGTGACGTATGCAACCGGCTCGAGAACAGAAAATCCTCCGCCTTCAGTCTCCGCGCTTCGATCCAGGCTTCGAGGCTCTCACGAGTCTGTTCCGTGATCTCGAATTGCACGGGCCGCTGGGTCTTCTGCTGCATGATCGTCGCCCTAGACGCCACGTGGCTTCCGTGGCGGACATCCTGAACCTGCAACCGCGTAAGATCGCACGCTCGGAGCTTGCTATCAATTGCGAGATTGAACATCGCGAGATCACGAAGGTTCGACGTCATCTGAAGTCTCGTCCGAATCGCCCAGATTTCTCGGAGCTTGAACGGCGGCTTCTGCCCGGTGAGCTTGCTCTTGTTCCATGGCACACGGTGGCCAACGAAGACATTCTCGGCTTCCATGACAATCTCCTTTCAGCAAAGGGAGATTGAGTGTGCACTTCTACCGGCGGGCGCTATCCGACCCATTTCAGCCCCTCGCCCCGGCGAAACCTCAACGGCAACTTCCAAGGTACTCCGGCCTCTCGCTCAACCAAGCAAAATAGCTGCGGCGGCTTCGCACTGTTGTTGTCATTCGAGGCCTATCGTCCTGCATTGGACGAGTGACGACGCGTTTAACACCGCCGACACGATGCTTTATTCGTCGCCTTCCCCGTCGCGCCTAGGTCGATCCATGTCTCTAAAGCGCGGTGAAATCCCGGGCGCCCCGCGAGGGATGAACGGCGGCCACACGCTCGGCGAGCTTTGCATCGTAACTCGAGTGCACATGCACACGCTTCTTGTCGGGAAACGCATAGACGTATGCTTTGCGCAGCGCGAGCGATGCCTCATGAAACCCGGACAGGATCAACTTCTGCTTGTTCGGGTAGCTGGCGATGTCGCCTGCCGCGAAGATGCCTGGCCGTGAGCTTTCGTAGTACGACGTATCAACGACGATCCGTCCGGCCTGTACGGCGATCCCCCAGTTCGCGATCGGACCGAGATCCGCGACAAGTCCGTAGAGCACGAGCAATTGATCTGCGTCGAGGCACACCGAGCCACCAATCTTGCGAATCTCGATCGACTCGAGTGTCCCCCCTGGCGCATTCAGCCCAGCAATCGTGCCAACCACGAAATCCATCTCGCCCGCCGCGACCGCCTGCTGTAACCGGGCGATGCTCGAGTCCGTCGCGCTGAAGCCGTTCCGTCGATGAACGAGCGTGACGCGCCGCGCGACCGAGCGCAGCGCCAGCGCCCAGTCGAGCGCCGAGTCGCCACCGCCCGCGACCACGACGGCTTTTCCGGCAAAGCCGTTCACGTCGGAAACGCTGTAATGGATGTACCGGCCTTCAAGGAACGCCGCCTCAGCGAGCGCCAACCGTTGCGGCACAAACGCTCCGTTGCCTGCAGCAATCAAGATCGCCGCGGTGTCAAACGCATCCCCTTTGTCGGTGCGAGCAAGCCATCGACCGCCCTCGAGCGGATCCAGCGTCTCAATACGCTGACCGAGATGCATCGGAGGATCGAAGGGCCGGCATTGCTCGACGAGGCGATCGACAAGATCGCGTGCAGTGCACGATGGTATGCCGGGAATATCGTAGATCGGCTTGTCCGGATATAGTGCGATGCACTGGCCACCGGGACGCTCGATCCCGTCAACGATCCGGCACGTGAGGCCGATCACGCCTGCCTCGAACGCGGCGAAAAGGCCCACGGGACCTGCACCGACAATCAGCACGTCGGTTCTTAAAGGACTCGCAAGCGAGGAATTTTCCGGTGATGTCACGTGTCCTCCTCGTGAATGTCATGCGGGACGGCACTGCCGGCTCCAAGCCATCATCGCAAGTATCCATTTATATCATGACGTGATATATAGAAGTATGTCGACGTGGAGCAAACCCCTCCGATTTCCTCTCGATACAGCGAGAGCGAATGATCTATGACGCGATGTGACTGCCGCAGCACCTCCGGCGAAATAGATCCGACCCGTTTTCCACATTGCGCCCAATTTTTCGCAGAACGGCCATGGTTGCTAGTGTTGGGGGCGCCCGACCACGACGAACAATGAATGGGGCGCGCGGGTGACCGGATGCTCCGTCTGGAATGCCGCAGGTCTTCAATCGACAGGAACGAAGTGATGGGGAGATAGCGCGCGCGCGCCGGATACGCGTTCCGTTCCACAAAGGAGGAACATCGTGAGTGAAACAAGGACGTTTGAAATATTCCGCTACGATCCAGACCGGGATCCCAAGCCGTACATGCAAACGTACGAGATCGAGGTGCCCTCTACTGACAAGATGTTGCTGGATGTCCTTGTCCGGCTCAAGGCACGGGACGAGACGCTCAGCTTTCGGCGTTCGTGCCGTGAAGGCGTGTGCGGCTCGGATGCAATGAACATTAACCGCAAGAACGGGCTCGCCTGCATCGCCAATCTCAACGACCTTCCCCGTCACACGGTCCTGCGTCCGCTGCCCGGGTTGCCGGTCGTTCGCGACCTGATCGTGGACATGACCGCGTTCTTCAAGCAATACCACTCGATCAAGCCCTACCTGATCAACGACACGCCCCCGCCGGAGCGGGAAAGGCGCCAGACGCACGAGGAACGCGATCAGTTGGACGGTCTGTACGAGTGCATCTTGTGCGCGTGCTGTTCCAGCGCATGTCCCTCGTACTGGTGGAATCCCGATAAATATGTCGGTCCTGCCGGGCTCCTGCAGGCCTATCGCTTTCTGGTCGATTCCCGCGACGAGGGTACGGGTGAGCGGCTGGACCATCTTGACGATCCGTATCGCCTCTTCCGGTGTCGGACGATACTGAACTGTACGGACGTCTGCCCCAAAGGACTGAATCCGGCCAAGGCAATCGGGGAGATTCGCACCATGCTCGCGCGCCGGATGATCTGAGTGACGCAACCTGACACTGGAATACAGTTATGGCACTGCCACGGGCGACACCGGGGGAATTGATCGACGTTCGACCGCATTCCATCACGCTGTTGCGTTGACCGGTTGAATCTGCAGCCAGACTCGGCAAGCCACGGTCCCTGCGGCCCGTGACCGGCTCAACCCGACCCGGAGCGGACTATGGTGGCGGCCCGGCGGCGAGATCGGTTCCTGGATGCATATGGTCGTTCGCAATCCGTCGCAAGCCAATCGAGCGACAGCTTTGGCGTGCGGCCCGATCATCAAATCGCAGCACTTTCGACATCCCGCCAGCGACGTCGCACAATTTTGAATTGACGTGCGCCTGCCCCAGGGATTCGTTCTTCAAAGGCTACGCGAACTTACTTGGTTTTCGGAGTTCCTAGCTCGGTCGCAATCTGTTCGAACAGTTTCGATGTCCAGTCCGGTGGAAAGTTGAGTGGCGCGAGGATCGGTTTGCTCACAATCGCCACGTCCGTGTTCGACTCGTTCAGCGGCCGCAACCATATCGCGATGCGTTCGCCCCAGCTTAACAAGGAAATACCGTGGGAGACAACGATGCGTCCGGCCGCCGGATCACTTTCCACGAGTTCAAGTTCTTTTACCTTCACGGCAGCAAGCGTGGCAGCGTACACGGAGTTGTAGGGCGCCGTGTAGACCCGATGCACACCTTTTTCCTGTGACGCCTTGACCGATTCGGTGGACGCGCAGCCGCTTAGCATCACAGCGACGATAATTGGGATCAGCCAGACTCGCATTGCAATCTCCGTCAGTTACCCCTTCTCATACTGCTTCCGCGGGCGGCCGGTCATGCGACCAGAGCGAATCACCCGTACCGGGCATTTGCCGTCAAAACCCTTGCAGACGCAACGCGCGGCTGATCATTGGATGAGTAGCCACTCGTTACACCGTTCCCGTGAACCGCGCCGGGAGTCGAGGAGGCTGGTTGGTTCAAATTCATGCATACGCATCAGCCTCCGCTTTAGCGTCAGATCAGCCGAACGACCGTGTCGTGCATGGAACCTTCCGCCCAGATGTCCTGGTACTTGTCGAGTAGCGCGGCGTAGTCGCGATCTCCCATCAACTTTTCGTTGACCTGCTGCATCTTGTCGAGGCTCTCCGAATCGAAATGCCAGTGAATATTGGAGCAACCGAATTGTTCGGCGCCGAAGCTCATGTCGAGCGCGTAGCTCTTGTTGAGGTGGGCGGTGACTTCTGATGCGAAAGCCAATGCCGACGGTAGCGCCGCAGCGTTCTTGACCGTTGCCGTGCGGATGAATCTGTACATATTCGCTCTCCCAAAACGTTCATCAACCTGACGCGACGCAACTGATGCGGCGCGGCTGCGGCAGCGCATCATCGGGATGTCGCGCACACCGCCTCGTCCATGCTAGGAGGCTGTCTTTCCAAGCCCTTGAGATAGCTCAACGTTGGCGTTCCATTCGATCTTTCCGGGGACTCTGCAGAGCTCGTCTGTCCGACGGCTCCGGGCGCTAGTACGGTACGGTGAAGTCAGGTTGATGCTGGTGATGAGAAATCGTTGTCGCCGCACCGGCGAGCGCAGCCGTCGCATAGACCTCGCGGTCCAAAATGGCCGGCAGGCGCGAAAGCACGACGTCGCACATGACACCGCCGCCGACCGCAGTCACGATGCCGAGCAAAATGGCAAGTTCCGCATTGTGTCCGAAACTCAGCGCCTTTTGCACACCCGTAACGGCAAACAGGCGGAGGCCAATCGCATCGAAGAAGAGAACGGGCTACCGTAGACGGCATACCGGCGCAAACGCGAAAATCGCGACCGCGGTCGCGAGCACGGAAGCCGCCAGATATCTCCAGTTTGAAAGCCCCGCCGGCGGGATCGCGCCAATGCAGACGTCACGCACAATTCCGCCGCCTCATGCCACCATGAACGCGATGGACAAGATGCCGAAGAGGTCCAGCCGCTTTTGGCGAGCGGCAACAGCGCCGCTCATGGCGAATACGAAAGTCCCGACCAGATCGAGGGCGAAGTAGGCCGCGTGCGAATTCACGCCGATGTATCTCGCTTGTCGAGCCACGCCCCGGCCGCGCATAGCATCGCTTCCAGCCCCGTACGCAGCGTCGGGGCGAGTACCGGCGCGAACTTCGGCGAATGGTTGCTGGGAATCTCGTTTAGTTTTTTCTCTGCCAACGCCTTTCCAAACGTGTCCGGATCGGTTCCGCCGATGAACCAGAACACATATGGCACGCCCCATTCGCGTCCGAATACGCTGAAGTCCTCGCTCGCCGCTGCCGGGGGCGTTTCGTAGGCGCGCTCTCCAAAGTGCGCTTCGAAAGCCGCCCACACACGCTCGCTTGTCGGCGCGTCGTTGATGGTCAGCGGATAGCTCGAGAGCGTCGTGAATTCCGGCTCGCGTGGCGCATTGGAAGCCATGCATTCCGCGCAACAGATGCGACGAATCGCACGCAGCATGTATTCGCGCACGTCCTCGTCGAATGTGCGCATGTTGAGCTTGAGCGTCGCGTCGTCGGGGATAATGTTCTCTTTCGTTCCCGCCTGCAGCGCACCAATCGTCAGCACCGCACTATCGCGCGGGGAGATTTCGCGCGATACGATCGTCTGCAGACGGAGCGTCGTAGAAGCCGCCATGATGACCGGGTCGATCGAGGTTTGTGGCTGCGATCCGTGCGAACCGCGTCCAAACAGCCTCACCTTCAAACTGTCGCCCGCCGAAAGAATCGTGCCGCTTCGATAGCCGACCGTGCCCGCCGCGCCAACCATGACGTGCTGGCCAAGGATCACGTCCGGCTTCGGGAAGCGTTCGGCCATGCCGTCGTCAATCATGCTGCGGGCGCCGCGCGCCACTTCCTCGCCCGGCTGAAAGACCGCCATCAGCGTTCCGCGCCAGGCGTCCCGGTGCGCAGCCATCAGGTGCGCCACACCCATCAGCCAGGTCACGTGCATGTCGTGGCCGCACGAGTGCGCGATGCCCACTTCGAGGCCATCCTCGTCCTTCGCCCTCGCCGTGCTGGCATACGGCAATCCGGTCGCTTCTGCCATCGGAAGCGCATCCATGTCCGCGCGCAACATTACAGTCGGACCGTCGCCGTTGCGTAACACCGCCACGACGCCGGTCACACCGACAGCCCGCGTAACGTCATAGCCGACATTCTCGAGATAATCGGCTGCAATACGTGCGGTACGCACTTCCTGCATCGACAGCTCGGGATGCTCGTGCAGGTCCTTGTAGATCGCTTCGAGCTCAGGCAGGAGGCTTTCGATGGCGTCCTTGGTCGCTTCCACCAATGCAGGCATGGTCGATCCTTTCAAATGGTTCGTTGCGGTGGCCGATGTCGCATCGCACGCGTCGGCCGTCGTTGAAGCGTGGCAGCGCTTGCGCCCGATCGGGCGACGCGACGGCAGGAGCGCGGTACGCAATCCACCGACTAGTCCGATGCATGGGACAGTGGGAAACACGGAACATCCGGGCGAGCCCGCTCTACTCTGGCACTTCGTATTACGTTTCCGTCAAGTCGCCCACTGTCCGAAGCGGGACAGGACTAGAAGAGAACCATAGTCTCGATAGCGGCAATCCGGAAGTTCCTGTCGATTCATAAGACAAAGCGGTCGCCCGCACGTCCGGCTCGGCGAGACGGCGTATGAGTCCTTCTGGCCGAACGCCGGAGTTCCCCCCGGAATTCCACGAAGAACCAAATATTTCGGCTTCGGCTCGTAGATGCCGAATCTGCCGCGTCTTGCTCCTCAACCACAAACTGCCGAACGGCAGCCGGCTCAAGAACCTGCCAGAACTGGCGTCACGTCGGCGAACACATGGGCACATCCGGCTTCCGGCCCGGACCGGTCATGCTCGCGACGGTCACCCCAGCTCGAAAGACGTCACTCCGAACACGCGGTCGATCGCAATCGCGGGCGCTTCCTTCGTATACATCCGCGCGGTCTCGAACACGCTCGACATGCCGTGACGTTCCGCCAGCGCGACGGCCGCGGGGTTCGTTTCCGGCACGTCGAGCACGATCACCTCGCCGGGCACGCGCGACGCCAGCGCACGAAACAGCCCCGTCGCGACGTCGGCGTCATCGGCAAAGAGCGGGCCGATCTTGCAGCCCGCATGGCAGCGACGCACGACACCGTAACCGACAACACGGCCCGCGTCGATCGTTGCGAGCGCAACCGTATCCGGCTGCGCGATCCAGACGGAGATGAAACGCTCGCGCGCCGCCGGGAAACACTGACGATCGTAGGCGATCAACTGCTCGAACGGCACATCGGCCGCTGCCGCCACATGCGTGCACCCGATGCCGCCCACGCGCCCCCGATAGCGGATGTTGCGATACGCGAGCCGAAACCCCGACTTCCTGTAATTCGCCTGCTGCGCAACGACACCGTCCAGGCCGATGTTTCGTTCTCCAAGGTAACGCATGCCGTGCTGCCAGATGCGCATGCCGAAACCCTTGCCGCGAAACGCCGGTTTCACGATGTAGAGACCGATGAAGCCGAAGTGTTCGTCATAAGCAACCGCCGAAAGGCAAGCGACCGGCTCGCCGCGCCAGATGCCGACGAAGAAACCGGCCGGGTCCACTTCCCTGAAACAATGCGCGTCGTGCCGGCCGGGATTCCACCCTTCCGCGGCCGCCCATTCGACCGACATGGCCACTTCACCGGCCGACATGGTGCGCACGCTAAAGTCTTCGCTTCGATCCATGGTTCGTCCTTGCCGCGGCGCTCGAGATGGCCGCCTCGCGTTGCGGTGAAATCATCGGGAAGATGCTGTCGATCGGGCCATCATAATCCCGGGACGGCTATCGGCGTGAACGGTCATTCCGTGCCCTCACAGGGCGACGACCGGCTTACTCGCTTCCCGCCGGCCCCTGCTGCTTCTGCAATCTCGCCGGCAAGCGCCAGTTCCCGCTACGCCGCAACCCGTCGACGAACTTGGCGCGCTCGTCCGGCGTCAGCGTCGCCGCGAAATCGACGACACTGCGCTCGACTTGCCCTCGCAACGCGCTATCGGCCGCACGCGTCCGTTCGAGCGCCGCATCGATCTCCGGCCGATCAAGCTGCGGTGCGGCCAGCAGATCGAGCACCGTGATCCGCCCGTCACGCCCTTCCCGCGCGAAATCCCGAGCGTCCTTGCGTGCCGCCTTCAGCGCCGCCGCGAACGCCCGCTGACGCGCATCGGACAATCCGTCCGCGGCGAACCGCAACGCCGTGCGCTGTCCGGGCATCCCCGTTCCATGCAGTTCACGATGCGTCGAGAACCACTGATACGCGCCGCCGCCAATCGCGCCGAGCATGAACACGTTCAGCACGACCGACCCGACGAGCACGAATTTCCAGCTGCGTTCGCTCATTCGTCGCCTCCGTCGATGCCCGGGCCGCCGAACGTCGTCGTCAGGTAGCCCGGTTCGTGTTGCGCGATCGGCGCGCTGCCGAGCATCAGCATCGACACGGCCACCGCGCCCGCCAGCGCGCCGGCCAGCCCGACACCCGCGAACGCCGCGCCCGACCACCACACCCGGCCCCGGCCCCGGCGCCGCGCACGTTGCGGCGCCGGCGCCGACGCGACGATGCGTTCGACTAGCGCCGGCGTCGGTGGGGCTACCGTGTCCTGCATGAGCCAGGCATCGAGCTCGGCGGCATCGTCGAGCGCCTCCAGCGCGTCGCGCGGATGCGCTTGCGCCCACGCTTCGGCCGCCGCGCGTTCGTCTTGCGGCCAGCGCCGCGCATCCGAGCCGTACGCGGCGACGATGGTACGGAATCGTTCGGGTGTCATCGCTTGTCCTCGCTAGGTGGGTCGCCGGCCAGTTGCGCGCGCAGGTTGCGCCTTGCGCGCGCGAGCAGGCTTTCCAGCGCATCGACGGTGATGCCCATCAGGCTGGCCGCTTCAACGTTCGACATGTCCTGATAGTACTGGAGCACGAGCGCTTCGCGCTGCCTCGGCGGCAACGCGGCTAGCGCCTCGCGCACGCGCGCGTCGCGCGAGCGCAACTCCGCGTGCGCGGCCGGCTCGGGTTGCGGGTCGGGCACGTCGGGCACCGCGTCGACCGGCTCCTCGCGCCGTCCGCGCAAACGGTCGTAGCACAGGTTCAGCACGACGCGATGCAGCCACGTGTCGAAGCGCGCTTCGCCATCCCGCCAGCGAGGGGCATGATTCCAGATCCGCAGGAAGGTTTCCTGCGCAACGTCTTCGGCTTCGGTCCGGTCGCCGAGCATGCGCGTCGCGAGCGCGAGCAAGCGCGGCAGCTTGCGTGCGACGAGCACACGCACGGCCGACGCGTCGCGCTTGCCAACCCGAGCGACGAGTTCCGCATCCGGATCGGCGTCGCTCAACGCAGGCCGCTCCGCGATGCGCTGTGCGAATGCCGCATGCTGCCTGCGGTCGCGCCCGTTGTCCGGCTCAAGCTCATCGTCGTGCTCTCCTTGCATGCATCGGTACGGCGCATCGGCGACACATGGTGCGCCGCGCCCGGGATCGGCCCGGGCGATTTCATCGAGATCCGGTTCGAACGGCATATCAATTCTGTCGATCGCCCGCCGGCCGGCGCGATCAATATACGACGACCGGCGCGGGCCGGTAATACACCGGGCGCGCCGGCACCACGACGCAGCCGGCCAGCACGACGGCCGCGGCTGTCAGGACAAGTATGGTTCGAAAAGGCATGGCTCAGCCGATGAGGTTGTGTGGAAATCCCGCCGCATGGGCCGGCGCGCCGCGCGGCGCCTTGCGCGTCACGCCCAGTGGCCCGGCACCCAGCGCCAGTTGGGGCCGCGCGCGGCCCAGTGTCCGGGCACCCAGTGATAGCCGGCACGTACCACTTGCCAGTGGCCCGGAATCCATACGTAGCGGCCCTGCCGCCAGTGCCAGTGGCCCTGATCCCAGACGTAGCCCGCGCGCGGCGCCGGCATCACTTCGACACGCGGCGGCGGCGGTGCGACCGGTGCGACGATGACTGCCTGCGCGAATGCGGCGGACGTCGCCAGCGCGGCCACGCATCCCGCGGCAAACCGTAATGAAATGGAAAGTTTCATGCAAGACTCCGAAGCATCGTTTCCCGGCCGAAGGTGGCCGTTCGTTCGTTAAACGACGCATGCGAAAAAAATCCGTCGCGACACTCGCAAATAAATTTCTGCCGCGCCGGCAACGCCGCGCGTGCCTTCGACGCATCGGGCCCACGCATCGATTACCGTCTGTCACAACCCGGCAAAACTGCCCTTCGACAATGCGTGTCACCGGGATCCCGCTCGTTTCCGGCCCACGCCCCCGACGCGCTCGCGCACGGCCGGGCAGCTCCGCATCTCGCGAGTCATTCAACGAAAATACGATCATGTCGAACCAGGAAAACCTCCCCGCCGAGTCGAACGAGCCGGCCGCTTCCGTATCGCGTCGCGGCTTCCTGAAACTGGCCGGCGTTTCCGGCCTCGCCACCGCCGCGGGCGGGCTCGCGGCCGCCCGCGCCGCCGCGTCGAACCCGGACGGCACGCCCGAGCAGGTGCACCTGACGTGGGGCAGCGACCCGACATCGGAAGTCGCGATCTCGTGGGCGTCGCTCGCACCGGCCGTCAATCCGCGCGCGCGGATCGTCGCCGACGGCGAACCGGCACGCACCGTGCACGGCGTGCAGCGCCTTTACACCGACGGCCTGAACGGCGAAACCGTGTTCACGTACCACGCACGCGTGCACGGCCTGAAGCCGAACACGCGCTACCGCTATGAACTGACGGCCGACAACGACAGCAACGCCGCACAGCCGTTTGCCGCGACCTTCACGACCGCGCCGCGCGGGCGCGCGCCGTTCCGCTTCACGAGCTACGGCGACCTCGCGACGCCGAACGGCGCATGGGTGCTGTCGTCGCCGCAAAGCCGCTTCGCGGTGCAGGCCGTCGAGCAGTTCCAGCCGCTGTTCCACCTGCTGAACGGCGACCTCTGCTACGCGAACCTGAACCCCGCGCATCAGCCGGAGGTGTGGCGCGACTTCGGCAACAACAACCAGACGTCGGCCGCGAACCGCCCGTGGATGCCATGCCCCGGCAATCACGAAATCGAATTCAACAATGGCCCGCAGGGGCTCGACTCGTATCTCGCGCGCTACACGCTCCCGGAGAACGGCACGCGCTTTCCGGGCCGCTGGTACAGCTTCCGCGTGAGCTCGGTGCTGTTCATCTCGCTCGACGCCGACGACGTCGTCTACCAGGATGCGGCCGCATTCGTCGGCGGCCCGAATCCGCTCGTGCCGGCCGCGAGCACCGGCCGCGCGCCGATCGAACCGGGCACGTCGTTCTACGTACGCGGCTACAGCAACGGCGAGCAGACGCGCTGGCTCGAGCACACGTTGCGTCACGCGTCGCACGATGACGACATCGACTGGATCGTCGTGCAGATGCACCAGGACGCGCTGAGCTCGTCGAAGACGGGCAACGGCTCGGACAAGGGCATTCGCGAGGCATGGCTGCCGCTGTTCGACCGCTATGGCGTCGACCTCGTGCTGTGCGGTCACGATCACGACTACGAGCGCAGCTACCCGGTGCGCGGCTGCAATCACCGCGCGGGCGTCGATGCCTCGACCGGCGAAGTCGTCGAGACGCTGCAGCCGCGTCCGGTCGGATCGACCGATCCGAACGGCACGACGTTCGACACGAGCCACGGCACGATCCACCTGATTCTCGGCGGCGGCGGCACCAGTGCGCCGCTCGACGTGTACGGCGAAAATCCGGCGACCGGCTTTGCACAGGCCAAGGTCTTCACGAAGCCGAACCGGCCGGTGCCGGGCACCGCGCCGAACACGTTCGTGCGCAAGCCGGCCGACGCGCTCGAGGATGCGATCTGGTCCGCACGCCGCGATACGGGCACGGGCTACGGGATCGCCGTGTTCGACCACGATCCGGGCCAGCCGGGCGGCCACACGACGATCACGATGCGCTATTACCACGCGCCGGGCGCGGATCAGCATCCGACCGCGCAGTACGAGCTGTTCGAGACGATCGAGCTGAGCAAGAAGCGCCGCGAGCGCTGATGCGGCGGCCGCCCGCGGCGCGCGATCGCGCGGCGGGCGGTCGAGGTTCGGGTCGGCTCCTGCAGGACATCGCGCGCAACGCGCGCCGCCCGCTTACCGGTATGGCGAATGGGCGACGGTCTGCTTCACGCGGATCGGCTGTATCCGTTCGCCATCCGAACGTTGCATGCGCATCGGTATGTCGACTTCCTCTGCAAGCCGTTCAACCGGCTAGCCGCGCGATTCCAGCGCGATACGCACGGCCAGTCCGGCCAGCACGGTCCCCATCAACCAGCGCTGCACGCGCGCCCAGACCGGCCGACCGGCAAGAAACGCAGCGATCGCACCAGCCATGCTCGCGATCAGCGCGTTGACGCTGACGCTGACCGCGATCTGCACGCAGCCCAGTGCCAGCGATTGCGCGAGCACGCTGCCATGCCCCGGTGAAATGAACTGCGGCAGCAGCGACAGATACATCACCGCGATCTTCGGGTTCGCGAGGTTGGTGACGAAGCCCATCGTGAAGAGCCGCGCGCCGCTGTCGTGCGGCAATTGCCGGACCTGAAACGCCGAGCGCCCGCCCGGCTTGAGCGCCTGCCACGCGAGATACGACAGGTACAGCGCACCGGAGAAACGCAGCGCGTCATACGCGTACGGCACGGTCAGCACCAGCGCGGTGATGCCGAATGCCGCGCAGAACATGTAGAACACGAACCCCAGCGAGACGCCGCCGAGCGACACCAGCCCCGCGCGGCGGCCCTGGCAGATCGAGCGCGAGATCAGGTAGATCATGTTGGGGCCGGGCGTCAGGACCATGCCGAGCGACACGAGTCCGAAAGCGATCAGGGTGGGCAAGGCCGGCACGGCGGTCTCCTTCGAGGCGATGAAGTCAGGGCGGGTGACCCACAATGTATTGCATGTCGACGGCTTCCGGCATGAATAAACTGCAAGTCGCCCATGAGCGCGCTTCATCGCCTCATCGCGCTGCCGATGCGCTACTTTCCCTTTTTCGTTCGCGCCTGAATCGCCTTTCCCGCCTTCGCGCGCTGGGCGTCGACCAGCTTCACGAAGGCGTCTGCGACCGCATTGCCGGTCGCGTTCCACGACAGCCGCACGGAACGGTGCAGCCCGGGCGACAACGCCAGCACCCGGCCGCCGAACCGGGTGTAGGTGAGCGTGATGCGCGGGACGATCGACACGCCCATTCCCGCCTCCGCCATCGACAGGATGGTCCGCATCTCGACCACGTTGAACGCGGCGCGAAGCGACGCACCGTTACGCGCGAAGTAGTCCGCGATGACGGGCCCGCATCCCGCCTGCGAGAAAATGAACGGCATCGCGGACAACAGTTTCGCGGACACGCTCTTGCGGCCGTCGAACATGCCGTCCGCCGCCACCGCGACGAAATCCTCGTCGAGCAGCGGCAGATTGTTCGCGAAGGTCTTCGTGCCGGCGACCACGCCGACGTCGGCAGTGCCGTCGTCGAGCCATCCTTCGACCTCCGCGTCGGTGCCTTCGAGCAGTACCGCCGTCACGCCCTCATGCGCCGCCTTCAACGCCTCGAGCGCGGGCACGACGAATGCGAGCGAAACGCTCGGCAGCGACGCGACCACCAGCCGCCCTTCGAGCTTGCCGCGCGACAGGCCGAACTGCTGGCGCAGCGTCCGTGCCTCGCGAACCACGTTCTGCACGTACGGCCACAGGCGTTCGCCGGCGGCGGTCAGGACGACCGGCTGGCGATCGCGCAACAGCAGCTTGACCTCGGTGATGTCTTCCAGTTCGGTCAACGCATGACTGATCGCGGATTGACTGCGACTGAGCCGCTCGGCCGCGGCCGTCAGCGAGCCGAGTTCGACCACGGCCGCCAGGGCCTGCAACTGCGCAAGCGTCATCTCGCCTCCTTGTTTCGGTCCATGTATTTTTCGCATGATAGGGCCGCGCATCATGAATGGTATCGAATCGCCTCAACGACATTCGACGAACGCGCGCCCCCAACCACGCCCGATGCCCCGCGCCGCGCTCGGGTAAGATTCAGCCTCGAACCGTGTCGAATGCCGACGGCGGACGATGCAACGGGGCGACCGGTTCGACCCAAACCATACAACGGCGTGCGCAATCGCACGCACCGGCAACGGGTGCCGTCGGCCACCCCGCCGCCGCTCATGTCCCAATCTGCTCCCGATGACTCATCTCGATCTCACTGAAGGTGTATTGGTGTCCAGTCTGCACGGGCTCGCGCTGCTCGACCTGATCGGCATCGCCGTCGCACTGCTGCTCGGCGGGATGGTCAAGGGAATCACGGGCATCGGCGTTCCGCTGGTGGCGATGCCGATCCTGAGCCAGTTCCTGCCGATCCGGCACGCGGTGTTGCTGCTGTCGATGCCGATCATCCTCGGCAACATCCCGCAGGCGCTGGAAGGCGGCGAGGTACTGGCGACCGCGCGCAAGATCGCCGCACCGATCGCGGGCACCGTGCTCGGCAACGTCGTCGGCGTCGCGATTCTCCTGTCGCTGAACGCGGGCCACGCACAGGCCGCGTCGGGCGCGCTGCTGATCGTCGCCGCGGCACTGATGCTGAGTGCGCCGAAGCTGAACCTGCCGGAAGCATGGCAAAAGCCGGTCGGGTTCGCGCTCGGGTTCGGCGCGGCGCTGATGGAGAGCATCGCGTCGGTGCCGGGGCCGCTGCTCGCCACCTACCTGATCTCATCCGGCGCGACCGGTCGCGCGTTCACGAAGCAGATCGCGATCATCCTCGTGGTGTCGATCGTCACGCTGATCACGACGTTCAGCGGCGCTGCGCACGCGAGCGCCGCCGACCTCGCGATTTCCGCCGCGGCGAGCCTGCCCGCCATCGCCGGCATGTGGCTCGTGCGCCCGCTGCGGGACAAGATGTCGCCGCGCGTGTTCCGAATGGTCGTCCTGCTGTTCGTGCTCGTGGCCGCGTCCCAGATGATCTGGAAGTCGGGCGTCTTACGGCATGCGGCCTCGCCCGTCGCGCAGGTCGCCAGCCCGCACGCGAACGCGAAATGACGTCGGCAGCCCGCCGGCCCGGTCACGGTCTGTTCCCCCTTCGGCCCCGATCCCCAAGACGCGTTAGACTGTCCCGATGGAACAATGCCGTTATTGCCAGAGAATCCGCGATGAATGGGATTGCCACGGGGACGAATGCCGCCGGGCAATCGCGAAGGCCCTGCGCCGGCAGCGCGCGGGTCTGCCGATGGTGCCCGATCGCATCCGCAACGAGCTGCCGTCCGGCGCGCCGACCCAGCAGGTGATCGCCGTCCTGTCGCGCCAGCGCCTGCGGGCCCGCCGCGGCAACGAGGAACGCCGCGAGCGCAAGGAAATCGACGACGCCGACGGCGTCTGATCGCGCAAGCCCCCCGATCCCGCCCCGCCGGCCGTGCGCCGCGCATCGTGTCATCCGCCCGCCGTCGGTTTGCCATTCCCGCAATGCCGGGCGGGGACGGATCGAACTTCCGCGGCGATTATTACCTCGGTCGCAATGATCTTTCGTCGGAATCCACGTTTACCCTGAACCGGCTGACGCCTACGATGTAATCAATCGCTTACGACATGGTGTCGCGGGCGAACTCAATAAAACATCGGAGGTCATCATGAAATCGCTCGTTTCCGCAGTCGTCGCCGCTGTTGCCCTGTCCGCTTCGTTCGGCGCATTCGCCCAAAGCACCGTGACCCGCGCACAAGTGCGCAACGAACTCGTCCAGCTCGAAAGCGCCGGCTACAAGCCGAGCCAGTCGAGCCCGTACTACCCCGCCGACATCCAGGCCGCGCAAGCCCGCGTGCACGCCGCCGACGCCAGCGGCTACGGCGCCCAACCGGCCCCGGTCGTCCAGGGCGGCGCACCGGCGGTCAAGGTGCGCAACGCGCGCGACTCGGTCTACTTCGGCCACTAAGCCCGCCGCTGCGCGCATCGCGCGCGGTCGGCCCGGATCCGGCGAGCCCGTCCCGTGACGGGCTCGCCGCGTTTGCGCGGCACGCAGCGGGCCGGCCGCCCGTCAGCGGCCGCCGCCCGCCGCCACGCGGGCGCCCGCATCCGCGCCGATGCCGCCGCCCAGCAATTCCTGATAACGCACACACGCGCATTGCGCGGACGCCTTCGCCGCATACATCGCCGCGTCGGCCTTGACCAGCAGCTCCTCGGCCGACGCACCATCGGCCGGATATTCGCTGACGCCGATGCTCGCGCCCACGGCCAGGTGACGTTCGCCGAACTCCATTTCCTCCGCCATCACGATCTGGATACGCGACGCGATATCGCCGATCACCTCGGGCGACCGCACGTCCGAAATCAGCACGATGAATTCGTCGCCGCCGAGCCGCGCGGCCATGTCGCCGCTGCGCAGCACGAGGCTCAGCCGTTTCGCGACCGCGACGAGCGTGCGATCGCCGGCCGCATGTCCGTGCTGGTCGTTGATCTGCTTGAAGCGGTCGAGATCGACGAACATCAGCGCCAGCCCCTCGCGCACCGCGGCCGCATGCCGGATCGCGGCCTCGAGATGCTCCATGAACAACAGGCGGTTCGGCAGCCCGGTCAACGGATCGTGACCGGCGAGGTGCGTGAGCTCCAGTTGCTTCGCGCGCAGCATCGCGACCTGCGTGCGGATCTCGACGCGCATGCTGTCGAAACAGCGTGCCAGCACGCCAATCTCGTCGGCCCGAGCAACGGGCAACCGTTCGGATGCCGGATCGTCGAACACGTGGGTCGCCGCGCGCGCGAGCATCTGCAACGGACGCGTGATCGCACGCGCGAACAGGATCGCGAGAATCACCGCCGCCAGGCTCATCAAGAACACCATGCGGATGATCCGCTCACCGAGCATCCCGGCCGGCGCCAGCACGTCCGTGAGCGGACGCGCCATGCCGAGCACGACGAAGCGGTTGCCCTCGTTGTTGCCGAACGGCGTGCGCACGAACGCGAGCATCTCGCCCGGTACGTCGTCGGGCTGCGCGAGACCGTTGAGCGTCACGTTCGTGCGTGCCCCGACGAAGAGCAGCCGCGTGTCGGGAAAGCGGTCCTGCATCAGCACACGCCGGCCGCGATCGAAGCCGAAGGTCTGCGAAGGATCGGGATGCACGAGGAAGTCGCCCCACTCGTTCGCGAGGAACACCGCGTAGTCCTGCGGCAGGTCGCGCTCGAGCCGATCGAACATGCGTGACAGCTCGATGTCGACGACCATCGCGCCGACGACCACGCCGGCCTGATCGACGACCGGCGTGCCCACGCGCAAGATCGGCAGCCCCTCGGCCGCATGCGCGCCGGTTTCGTGATTGATCACGATCGGCGACAGGTAGATGTGGCCGGGTGCCGTCGCAAGCGTATCGAATACATAGGAAAACTGTCCTTTCTCCTGGAATGCACTCTCCGGCAGCACGACGATGCCCCGCGCGTCGCGATCGACGCGAATCCGCTCGAGGCCGAAATCGCCGCGCGCGATCAGCCGGATCTGCAGGTACTCGGGGTGGTTTTTCATGAAGCTGAAATACACCTGCTCGAGCCGGGAGCGCGGCTCGCGATCGGTACCGTCACCGCTCGCGACGAGCGCCGACGACGGCAATTGCGCGAGCACGAGCGCGTCGTCGGCCACGTCGGACAGCGCGGTCGTGAAGCGCTGCCCGAGCAATTGCGTCGACATCAGCAGGCTGTGCTGTGCTTCCTGCACGAGCATCGTCCGGTTCGCGCGGTAGGTGGAGTAGCCGGTCGTGCCGGACGCGATCACGCCGATGCACGCGAACAGCACCGACAGCTTCGACGTGAGCCCGAGCTTGATCATTTGTCGAACCGCTCCGGCCGGTCGCCCGATACGATGCGGCTCCACAGCGACTCGCGCCGCGCGATGTCCTCGACCGGCCGGAGCCAAACGAGGTGCTGGTTGCCGGACTCGAGACCGGGTGGCGGCTCGAGTGTATTCGCGAGCCCCTGGCGTTCGGTCAGCAGCGCGCCGATGGCCGGTTCGAGCATGTAATTGATCCACGCGAACGCGACCTCGCGATGCTCCGCGCCGCGCGTGACGCCCCAGCAGTCGAGCCACGCAAGTGCGCCTTCGTCCGGAATCACATAGCCGACATCCGCACCGGCGCGACGCAGTTGTTCGACCTGCTGCGTGCCGTAGTTGCCGAACATCAGCGCCGCATGATGCTGGACGAACAGCGCGGTCGCCTCTTCAGGAAGCGTGTAATACGTCAGCAGGTTGCGTCGCAGGTCGACCAGCTTGTGCGCGACGGCAAGCGTTTGCGCGGGCGACAGGTGAAACGGGTCGGGATAGCGGAGCGCCAGTGCGGTGAATGAGAAATTATGCTGCGCGCTGTTGAAGTCGAGCACCTTGCCGCGGTAGCGCGGATTCCACAGTTCCAGCATCGAGCGCGGCGCGGCCGGCACCTGCTTGCGATCGTAGATCAGTCCCATCGACGAATACGTGAACGGAATCGCGTAGGCCGAGCCGTTGTGCACGAGTCCGCCGATCGCAGCGAGCTGCTGGAAATTCGGTCGTTGCCGCCGGCGGTTGGGGACCTGTGACAGGTCGATCGGCGTGAGCAGCCCGTCGCGCGCATAGCGCTGGATCTCCGCCGTGTTGGCCGCGAGCACGTCGAACGGCGGCGGCGACGCGCTGTGCATTCGCGTCCACAACGCTTCGTCGGAATCGACGAACGTCACTTCGACGCGTACGTGGAATTGCGTCTCAAATGCATTGACGACATCGTTGTCCGCGTAGCCGGGCCATGCAAGGACGCGCAGTACGTTGTCGCTGACGGTCTCGGGAGAAGCCGCACACGCAGGCAGCCCCTGCATGCCCAGCGTCAGGATGACAAGCCACCGGCATACGGCCCGGCGCGCACGCCGGCGCGCGCCGATTCCCCTGATCAATCGGTCCTCGCCCGAATTCCCCGTATGCATTCGACTATCCTTTTTCGAGTCGATGCTTGAGCTTGCAACAAGACCATAAAAAATATCGCCGCGCAATTGGAACAAGCCGTACGCACGCCGAGTCCGCTCCATCCGGAGCGCGTCATGCGTGTTCGCGTTCGATCGCATGTCTTCGCACGCGTGCGAACCCGCCCCCGCGAGCGAAGAATCATCAGGTGAAAGGCATGACTCGATGCATGCCGGTTCCGGTTGCAACCGCACGGCATGTTGCACGCACCGCGCATGCATTCGGTGCGCTCGGCGCGATCGCGCGACGCTGCGCAGTCGTTGCGCGGTGTCGCCATCATCCGCATACGTCACGCACGACTGAACGACGCGCTCACGTGTGACGGATGCGCTCGCATCCGCATCGCCACGAAGGCGCAACCGGCCCCGCCCGTCGCACTTTTCTTTTCGGTCCGCTCGTCGGACAATGACGCGCCCCCGCCGGCGCGGCGCCGCACCGGCCCGCGCGCGGCGCAAGCATGCTCCATCCGTGCCGATGAAACGCTACGAAACCCTCGCCCATACGATCGCCGACGAAATCCGCAACGGCAACCTCGCGGTCGGCACGCGCCTGCCGTCGCTGCGCCAGATCATCGCGCAGCATGGCGTGAGCCAGTCGACGGTGTTTCGCGCGTACTACCTGCTCGAACAGTGGGGGCTGATCCGCGCACGCGAACGCTCCGGCTATTACGTCGCGCCGGGCGCGGGCCCGGCGGCGCACCCGCCCGCGAAACGCCGCGCGAGCCGCACCGGCGCCACGCGCAAGGTCGACATCAGCGATCTCGTGTTCTCCGTGCTCGACGCCGCGACGCAACCCGGCATCGTGCCGCTCGGTTCCGCGTTCCCCTCGCCGCAGCTGTTTCCGCTGCCGCGCCTCGCGAAATCGCTCGCGCAGGCGACGCGGCTCGTCAGCCCGTGGAGCACGGTCGTCGACCTGCCGCCGGGCAACGAGGCGCTGCGCCAGCAGATCGCGCGGCGCTATCTGGCAACCGGCGTCGCGCAACCCGTCGACGAGATCGTCGTCACGAACGGCGCACTGGAAGCGCTGAACCTGTGCCTGATGGCCGTCACGCGGCCCGGCGACGTCGTCGCGGTCGAATCGCCCGGCTTCTACGCGGCGCTGCAGGCGATCGAGCGGCTCGACCTGCGTGCGGTCGAGATTCCCGTCGATCCGCGCACGGGCCTCGATCTCGATGCGCTCGCGAACGCGCTCGACCGGCACGACATCCGTGCGTGCTGGTTCATGACCAATTTTCAGAATCCGACCGGTGTCACGCTGTCGCTCGACAAGAAGCGCGCGCTCGTGGCGATGCTTGCCGCGCGCGAGGTGCCACTGATCGAGGACGACGTGTACGGCGAGCTGCATTTCGGCCCCGACTACCCGCTGCCCGCGCGCGCCTTCGACCGGCACGGTCTCGTGATGCACTGCAGTTCGTTCTCGAAGACGCTCGCGCCGGGCTACCGGATCGGCTGGGCCGCCGCCGGCCGGTTCGCGGAAAAAGTGCAGCGGCTCAAGCTGATGACCACGCTGTCGGCGAGCATCCCCGCGCAAGCCGGCATCGCGAACTATCTGGAGCACGGCGGCTACGATCGTCATCTGCGCAAGCTTCGCGGCGCACTGCAGACGCAGCTCGCGCGCATGGACGACGCGCTGCGGCGCTGGCTGCCGGACGGCGTCGAATGGGTGCGGCCGGACGGCGGATATTTCCTGTGGCTGTCGTTTCCCGATGCGATCGACGCGATGGAACTGCATCGCCAGGCGATCGCGCGCGGCATCAGCTTCGCGCCGGGGCCGCTGTTCTCGGCCGCGCACGGCTTCGAGCGCTGCGTGCGCGTGAACTTCGGCCATCCGTGGAGCCGCGACATCGAACGCGCGATCCGCGTGCTTGGCGAACTGGTCGCCGAGCCGGCGGTACGCAAGGCCGGTTGAGCCCGCACGCGGGCGGCCGCCGCCGTGCAGCCGACGCACGCACGGGTTACAGTGCACCTCTCTTCGCTCCCTCGACCCATCTCATGCGCGCATTGCCGTACCTCGATCACGCCGCGCTGCTGACGCTCGCCGCCGAAGCCGCCGGCGTCACGCAGCCGTGCACCTGCACGAAGACCCCGCTTGCCGGCTGGACGAGCCTGCCGCTGTCGCTGCGGGACACGCAGCTCGTCGAAGTGGCGACGCTCGCGCCGCCCGACGACCCCGATCCCACCTACGACGAATTCCATCCGGGCGGCACGCGCTACTGGTCCGACCACGCGCCGATCGCGCCGCGCCACTTTCCGTACAACCGCTGCAACGTCAGCCGCTGCGTATCGTGCGGCCGGCTGTTCCTGCGCTACCAGGAAGGCGGCGGCTACTTCATCGACCAGCGCATCCGCGCGCTCGATCCGGCCTTGATCGTCGACGCGCAAGCGCAAGCCTGAACCCGACGCGGGCATGCGCAACGCAAGCCCGACCGCCGCCGGCGCTTTGCTGATCTGCTGCGCCCTTTTCGTCCCGATCTGCTGCTTGTCCCGCCGCCCCGCGTTCCCTACGCTGTCTCCGGTTGCCCGACACCCGTCGCAACGTCCCCTTCCGAGCGGCGCGCGCCCTGCACCGTCGCTCCTCTCGCGTATCACGTCATGTACCGATATACCGATTTCGACCGGGCGCTCGTGCACAGCCGCGCCGCCCAGTTCCGCGACCAGCTCGAACGCTGGCAGCACGGCACGCTGAGCGAGGACGCGTTCCGGCCGTTGCGCCTGCAGAACGGCTGGTACGTGCAGCGCCACGCGCCGATGCTGCGCGTGGCCGTGCCGTACGGCGAACTGTCGAGCGCGCAGCTTCGCGTGCTCGCCCGGATCGCACGCGACTATGACGTGCCCGACGACGCCACCTATCGCGCCGCCCGCGACGCGCAGTCGCTGCTCGGCACGCTGCGACTGCCGACCCGCAACGCGCACTTCACGACCCGCACCAACGTGCAGTTCAACTGGATTCCGCTCGCGAAGGCGGCCGACGTGATGGACCTGCTGGCGACCGTCGACATGCACGGGATCCAGACGAGCGGTAATTGCATCCGCAACATTTCGTGCGACGAGCGCGCGGGCGTCGCGCCGGACGAGATCGCCGATCCGCGTCCGTTCGCCGAAGTGATGCGCCAGTGGACGACGCTGCATCCGGAATTCGCGTTCCTGCCGCGCAAGTTCAAAATCGCGATCATGGGTGCGGCCGAGGACCGTGCGGCAACCGACTGGCACGACGTCGGGCTGAAGCTCGTGCGCAACGACGCGGGCGAACTCGGCTTTCGCGTGAGCGCCGGCGGCGGCATGGGCCGCACGCCGCTGATCGCGACGCTGCTGCGCGCGTTCCTGCCGTGGCGGCACGTGATGAACTACATCGAGGCGATCGTCCGCGTGTACAACCGCTACGGACGGCGCGACAACAAGTACAAGGCACGCATCAAGATCCTCGTGAAGAGCGAGGGCCAGCGCTACATCGACGACGTCGAGGAAGAGTTTCGCCAGATCGTCGAGCATGACGGCGGCCCGCACACGATCCCGCAGGCCGAATTCGACCGCATCGCGGCATCGTTCGTGCGGCCGCGCATCGCGCCGCGTACGCTCGACGTGCAGGATGCCGAAGCACGCATGGCCGCGCACGCCAGTCGCCATCCGGCCTTCGCGCGGTGGCTCGCGCGCAACGTCGCCTCGCACCGCGACCCGGCGCTGAGGATCGTCACGCTGTCGTTCAAGCGCCGCCTGCAGGCGCCTGGCGACGCGTCGCCCGAGCAGCTCGACGCGCTCGCCGAACTCGCCGACCGCTTCTCGGCCGGCGAGGCGCGTGTCACGCATGCGCAGAACGTGGTACTGCCGTGGGTGCACGTCGACGACCTGTTCCTGCTGTGGGAGCACGCGCGCGCGATCGGTCTCGCCAGCGCGAACGTCGGACTCCTGACCGACATGATCGCGTGCCCGGGCGGCGATTTCTGCGCGCTCGCGAATGCGCGCTCGATTCCGATTGCCGACGCGATCGCCGAACGGTTCCAGGATCTCGACATGCTGCACGACGTCGGCGACATCGACCTGCACATCAGCGGCTGCATCAACTCGTGCGGCCACCATCACAGCGGGCACATCGGCATCCTCGGCGTCGACAAGGACGGCGCCGAGTGGTACCAGGTGACGCTCGGCGGCTCGGACGGTTCGAGCGCGAGCGGCCCCGCGCGGCCGGGCAAGGCGATCGGCCCGTCGTTCTCGGCGGACGAGATCGTCGATGTCGTGGACGCGCTCGTCAACGTCTATCTCGACGCGCGGCTCGACGCCGACGGCCGCGGCGAACGATTCATCGACACGGTGCGCCGCATCGGCGTCGAGCCCTTCAAGACCGCGGCGAACGACGCACGTCACCACGCGGAGCACGCATGAACCCGACCCACGAAAATACGAACGCACGCATCCGGCTGCTGACACCGGCCGAACACGCCAACGACACGCACTCGCCCGACTCGGCGACGCGCACGACCCTGACGATCGGCAACGACGAGGAACTGGCGCCGCTCGCGGAGCGGATCGCGCAGGCCGCGCGCATCGACCTGCACTTCCCGTCCTTCACCGACGGCCGCGCGTACAGCCAGGCGTATCTGTTGCGCAAGCGCTTAGGCTTCGCCGGCGACCTGCGCGCGACGGGCGACGTACTGATCGACCAGTTGCTGCTGATGGAACGCACCGGGTTTTCGAGCGCGGTGCTCGGCGCCGATGCCGATCTCGCGGCCGCGCGCCGGCAGCTCGACCGGTTTCCCGGCTTCTATCAGCGCGACGCGAGAACGGTAGCGCCGCGGCAGGATGCGGCGACGCAGACGGCGCAATGAAAACGGGCGGCCCGCAGGCCGCCCGTCCGATGAACGACAACCGCGCCCGCCGCGAAGCGGGCGCCGGCGTTCAGCGCGCCGCCACCGGCTTGCCGAACGCGCCGAGGATCTTCTTCTCGAGCGCGATGTAGTCGTGGCCGAAGTGGTGGTCGCCGCCCGTCTTGATCACGTCGGCGCCGGTATTCGCGAGCGCCGGACACATCGTGTCCTTCTCTTCCGCGCCGTAGAAGCACTGCATGAGCTGCGGCGGCACCTTCGCGATTTCCGGCGCGACCTTCATCGCCTTGTCGCTCGCCGGCATGCCGAGCCAGCCCGTCACGCGGATCTGGAAGTCCGCCGCCGGCGCGAAGCCGAGCAGTGACATCACCGCGACCTTGTCGCGCAGGTCGGCCGGCAGCCGGTTGTATGCGAACGGCATCACGTCCGCGCCGAACGAGTAGCCGACCAGCGCCACGCGATTCGCATGCCAGCGCGCCATGTACGTGTGCATCACGCGCGCCAGGTCGCGGCTCACCTGCACGGGCGGCTTCTCGCTCCAGAAATAGCGCAAGCTGTCGATGCCGACCACCGACACGCCGTCGCGCTGCAGCGCCTCGGCAATCGTCTTGTCGAGATCGCGCCAGCCGCCGTCGCCCGAGATCACGATCGCGAGGCGGTCGCTGCCACCCTTGGCCGGCAGCTCGACGAGCGGCAGGTCCGACACGTCGAGCTCGTCGCTGCTGCTGGTGTCGTGCAGGTGCGACGTGACGAGCGACACGAGCTTCGCGGTGTCGCCGGCTGCGGCCGTTTCGACGAAGCCCGGCATCGCGCGGCGCACGATCGTCGGATCGGGCGGGCACGGCTTGAAGCGCGCATCGAGCTTCGCCGCCGGTGCGACCGACACGACGCCGGCGATGGTGTTCTCCGGCGCCATCGACAGGATCTGCTTCGCGATCGCGCCGCCCTGGCCCACGCCCGCGACGATCGGCGTGTAATAGCGCGCCGATTGCGCGAGGCGTTCGAGCTGGTGACTGACCGCCTCGGCGTCGCCGTCGAGGTGGTGACAGGTTTCCTGCTTCGCGGCGAGGCTTGCCGCATAGCGTTCCGAATCCACGCCGACGGTCATCGCGCCCGCTTTCGCGAGTGCGTCGGCCGCCTGCTGGTCGGCGGCGCCCCAGCCCCGATCACGCGAGAACAGCACGACGAAGCCGCGCAGCGGGCCGCCTGGCTTCGTCACGGTCACGGGGCCGTAGCGGCCGCCCGACACGGTTTCCGGTTGCGCCGCCGCCGGCTGCGCCGCGAGCGCGGCGCCGGCCAACATCATTCCCGCGCAGGCGAGCGCCGCCTGCGCGATACCTTTCTTCAACATCATGAACGCCGACCTCCAGCCAGCAGGGACAGATCCGCGAGCGTGACGAATACGCCGACCGAGCCCGAGGCCGCGAGATAGCGCGGCTCCCAGTGCGGCTCGAACTTGCTCTTGAATGCACGCAAGCCACGGAAGTTGTAGAAGCGGCCGCCGAAGCGCCAGACCATCAGCCCGAACCGGTGCCACGGCGACGGCATCTTCGCCGCCCCCATCCCCGAGAACGGCGCGATGCCCAGGCTCAGCTTGCGGAACCCCGCTTCCTTCAGATGCAGCGCGAGCTGCGTGAACAGATACTCCATCGCATACGGCGACGCGTCCGGCAGATGGCGCATCACGCCGACCGTCGCCTCGGTGTTGAGGTCGGTCGTCATGAAGGTGACGAAGGCGATCGGCTTGTCGGCCTGGCGCACGAGCATCACCGACTGCGTCGCGAGATAGCCGTCGTGGAACGCGGCCACCGAGAAACTCTTCTCGCGCGCGTCGCGGCTGTCGAGCCAGCCATCGGAGATGTCGCGCAGCGACGGCAGCGCGGCCGGCACGTCACACGGCGCGATCACCTCGACCGTCAGCGCGTCCTTGTCGCCACGGCGCAGCGCATAGCGCAGGTGCGAGCGGTTCGAACCCTTCAGGTCGAACCGCTCGAGCGCGATGTGGGCTTCCTCGCCGAGCTTCATCAACGTGAGCCCGGCGTCGAGATACAACGGCAGCGCGTTCGCACGCACCTGGTAGAACGCCGCGCGGCCGCTGTGCGCGTGCGCCAGCGCGATGAACTTGCTGATCAGCGCCGGCCATTCCTCGCGCGGCCCGACGGGGTCGTGCAGCGCGGCCCACGTGCGGCCGTTTTTCGCGTACATCAGGAACGCGCGGCGCGATTCGGAAAACAGGAACGACTTGTCGCCCATCAGCGCGAGACCCGCATCGCTGCATTCCTGTGCGCGGATGATCTGCTCCGCGTCGACCAGGTCCTGCTCGGCGGGCTTCACGAAACGCCCGGGCGCCGGCCGCAGCAGTTGCCACAGCGCGAACATCGCGACGAACACGCCGGCCGCGAGCGTCGCGCGCAGCGCGCGCGGCGCGCGTGCGTCGAACGAGAAATGCGACCACAGATCGCGCGTGTAAGGCACGTCGCGGAACGCGAAGCACAGCACCCACACCGCGAGGATCAGCACCATCGTCACCGACACGAACCAGCTCACCGTGAAGCGCTCGGCGAGCAGCGACGAATGCCGGTTGAAGCGGCGGCGGCTGACGAGCAGCAGCACCAGCAGCGTGCCGAGCACGCCGGCCTCGACGAACGCGAGGCCCTTCGCCAGCGACAGCGCGAGGCTCGCGAGCGTCAGCGCGAAGGTCATCCACCATGCGCCGTCGAGCCGGCGCAGCAGCCCGCGCGCGACGAACAGCAATGCGACGCCCAGCACGCTGCAGATCACCTGCGAGCCTTCGAGCACCCACAGCGGGACGATGTTGCGCAGGATCGCGATCCGGTACCAGAACGCAGGTGTCGCGCTCGAAATCACCAGCATGCTGCCGACCGCGAAGGTCACCAGGCTCAGGAACAGCGGCGCCAGCTGCGACACGCGCGCGGCCTGCCGCGACACGAGCCGGCGGCGCAGCGCGCGGCCCTCGAAACCGGCCAGCAGGCCGGCCGACAGCACGAGCGGCACGCCGAAGTAGATCGCGCGATAGGCGATCAGCGCGGCGACCATGGCATGCGCGGGCACTTCGCGGCCCAGCGTGAAGACCATTGCCGCTTCGAACACGCCGATCCCGCCCGGCGTATGGCCGATCATCCCGAGCAGCAGCGCGGCCGCGTACACGGTGATGAAGGTCGGGAGGCCGACCGGCGCGGCCGGCAGCAGCACCCACAGCGTCAGGCCGGCGGCCACGACGTCGAGCACCGCATAGACGACCTGTGCGACGAGATCGCGCCGCGCCGGCACGTCGAACGCGAGCCATTTGAAGCGCGTGACGACCGGGCGCGCGGTGTTGCCGCACATCATCGTCAGCACGGCCAGCACGACGAGCAGCGCGGCGCCGCTCCACGTGAGCACGCCGGGCGCGACATGCAGCATCGCGGCGAGCGTCTGCGGCACGCAGACCATGCCGACCGCGGTCATCAGCACCAGCGCGAGCGCGAGCGTGCCACTCGTGAATATCGTCATGCGGCCGATCTGGGCCGGCGTGACGCCCGACACGCCGTACACGCGCGCGCGCACCGCGCCGCCCGTCAGCGCGCCGAAGCCGGTCGCGTTACCGAGCGCGGACCCGGCGATCGCGCCGATCCACAACGCGACGCGCGGCACCTTCGCGGCGACATAGCGCAGGCCGACCGCGTCGCGGGCGACGAGCGCGAGATAGCTGAGGGCCGTCGCGGCCAGCGACGCGCCCCACTCGCGGGCGGACATGTGACGCAACTCGCGGATCACCGACCGGTAGTCGACGGATTCCGACAGATGCTGGAAAACCACGATCAGCAGCAGCCCGATGCCGAGCGCGAGCAGCGGCGACAGCAGGCGTTCGTTGCGGATCAGCGCCCGGACACGGGCGATCACCGCCGCGGCGCGGCCGGGCGAACCAGGGTGGCGGGAAGACATAGGTTGTTCAGTGGTGGTGCATAGCGAGTCGCGGCGCGGGTTGGCCCGGCGGCGACATATCTGGTTGTTCTGCGTGGGCGGTCCGCCGACGACGGAGGCAGGCGGCGCCTGGATCAGAACTTACGAGTATACGGAATTTATATTACAGAATCTTTCAATTTCGGATTGTGCGGTTTTGTGGCACGCGGGACGCGTCAATACCGCATCAAAATCGTGCGCCCGACGAACGCACGGTGCGCATCATACCGGGAACCGGCGGGGTTTTCTCATCGGATGAATGACTTGTGATGCATTTGGGAGAAATTCTCCGGCCCGGCCGGAGGCGCGAGGGCAAAACCGCGACCGGGCGCGGGTTTCCGCGAATAGGGACAGATTGTCGCCCGCCCCTTCGTCACTTCGCGCGCTCGTGCGCCGCAAGCCCGATCGCCTTGTAGTCGTAAGTCGGATAGAACTCCGTCCGGTACGCGCCCCATGCCGTGTCCTCGAGCACGCGATTGACCTCCCGCACCCGCGACGCCGGCAACCGCAGCACGACGATCTGCCCGATCCCCATCGTCACCGTCCAGCTCACCACCTCGACGCCAGGCGGCGGAAACGCCTTGTAGAACCCCTGTTTCGCCAGTTGCGCGTTCAGCTCGGCAAGCGGGCGCGACTGGTCGTGCTTCAGGAAGACCGTCAAGAGCACCGCGTTGTCGGGCGTCGCGGCAGCCGTGCCGGCCGGTACCGTCGACGTCTGCCCGAAGGCCGGCGCGCCGCAGAATGCGGCAGCGGCCAGCGATGCGACGATCGCAAGGGTTCGAAGCGGGAAAATCCGGCGTGCCGTCATGACGCGACTCCGTGGCTGCATGGGTGAAGCCGCCATCATGCGCCGTCCCGCGCATCGTTGCAGCGCGTTAGTCCGCGCCGGCCCGCTCGCGCAGCACACCCGGAGAAAACGATCGCGAAGATGCCATGTCGGCAGGCCGAACCGCGGGCGTTTTCGGCTCGCCGGCCGCCGTGTCGGGCCGGCCAGCCCGCACGGCCGCGCCCACTCGCGCCGCCCGCGCTCAGTACACGTCCCGCATGTAGCGCCGCGACTTCGAAAGCCGCGCGACGTAGTCGTTCGCGGCTTCGTCCGACATCCCGCCGTGCTCGGCGACGACCGCCTTCAGCGCGGTATCGACGTCCTTGGCCATGCGTGCGGCGTCGCCGCACACGTAGAAGTGCGCGCCCTCCTCCAGCCACTTGTACAGCTCGGCGCCCTGCTCGCGCATGCGGTCCTGCACGTAGATCTTGTCGGCCTGGTCGCGCGAGAACGCGAGATCGAGCCGCGTGAGGAAACCGCTGTCGCGCATCGCGCTCAGTTCGTCGCCGTAGTAGAAGTCGGTCTGCGCATGCTGCTCGCCGAAGAAGAGCCAGTTGCGTCCGCGCGCGCCACGCGCCTGCCGCTCGTGCAGGAAGCCGCGGAACGGCGCGACGCCGGTGCCGGGTCCGACCATCACGACGGGCACGTCGCCGTTCACCGGCGGCCGGAAATGCGCGGACTTCTGCACGAACACCGGCACGCGGCCGTCGTCCGCGCGATCGGCGAGAAACGTCGAGGCGACGCCTTTGCGTGCGCGCCGGCCGTTGTGATAGCGCACGGCGGACACGGTCAGGTGAATCTCGCCCCGGTGCGCGCTCGGGCTCGACGCGATCGAATACAGGCGCGGCTGCAGCCGCTTCAGCATTCCGATCAGCTCCGCGCCCGACAGATCGACCGGGAACTCGTGCAGCACGTCCGCAAGTTGTTGCCCCCACAACCATTGCTTCAGGTCGGCCTTGCGATCGTCGCCGAGCAACGCCTTCAGCGCGCCGTTCGCGCTGCGCGACGCGATGAACGCGAGCGTGTCCGGATGCGGGCGCGTGATGTCGAAGTGGCGCGCCAGCGCATCGCCGAGACGCACGTCGCCAATGCCCGCGACCGACACGGGTGCATCGGCCTTCAGCGCGGTGACCGACAGCAGCTCGTCGACCAGCTCCGGGCAGTTGGTCGGCCACACGCCGAGCGCGTCGCCGGTTTCGTATTCGAGGTTCGCGCCTTCGGTCGACAGCGATACATAGCGTGTGTCCTTCGCGGCGCCTGGCCGGTTGAGACGCAGGTTCGCGACGAGCTTGGACGGCGCCGGATGCGCCTTGGTCGGCAGCAGCCCCGACGCGCTCATCCCGGCGGCCGGCACCGCGTGCAGCGCGGCATCCGCTTCCTTGATCCGGGCGACCACGCGTTCGAGCCACTGGTCCGCATCGCGCTGGAACTCGACATCGCAGTCGACGCGCGCGCACAGGCGCGCCGCGCCGAGTTCCGCGAGCCGCGCATCGAGCCGGCGGCCGTGCCCGCAAAACTGGTCGTAGTTGCGATCGCCGAACGCGAGCACCGCGAAGTGCACGCCATCGAGACGCGCGGCATTGCCGGCCTGCAGCGCATCCCAGAACTCGCTGCCGTTGTCGGGCGCATCGCCGTCGCCGAACGTGCTCGTCATCAGCAGCACGTATTGCGCACCGGCAAGCGACGCGACCGGATAGTCGGACATGCACGCGGTGCGGATCTCGAAGCCGGCATTCATCAGCTGCGTCGCGTAATCCTCGGTCAGCGACTCGATGTTGCCCGTCTGCGATGCCCACAGCAGCACGACCTTCGGCCGCGTACGCACGATCCGCACGCCGCCGGGCGCGGCGGCTTCGGCCGGCAGCGCGGCCGCGGCACCGTCCGCCGCGGGGGCGGGCACCGAGCGGCTGAACAGCCCCGCGAGCATCCCGTCGAGCCAGAACCGCACCGGCGGCGCGAGCGGCGCGCCGGCCGGCAGCACCGGCACGCTGCCTTCGCGCCGCCCGGCGGTCGCCTTCAGCCCGCTGACGAGGCCGGCCACGTACAGGCGCTCCGCATCGGAGAGCGGCGGCGGCGCGAGATCGGCCACGCCGAGCGCGGCCGCGAAAGTGTCGAGGTCTGCCATGTCGGATTCCTGTGAAGCCGTGATCTGCGCCGTTGCCGTCGCCGGCGTGGGCCGCGCGCCGGCGGCGGCATCGGGCCGCGCCGTGTCGTCGTCAGCGGACGCGAACGCGTCCGTCTCGACGCGCGTGAGCGCGACCGCGCAATATTTCAGTTCGGGTTGCTGAGATTCCGGGTCGATCGCGTCGTTCGTCACCGCATTGATGCACAGGTCGTCGCCGTACACGTCGTTCCAGTGCATCGGCGCGAAGCAGTTGCCAGGCCGCACGCGCTCGGTCACGACGGCCGGCAGCACCGCGCGGCCGCGCGCCGAGCGAATCTCGACGCTGTCCTTCGCGGCGATGCCGAGCGCGCTCGCGTCGTCCGGATGCAGCTCGACGAACGGGCGCGGATTGAGCTTGTTCAGCATCGCGACCTTGCCCGTCTTCGTCATCGTGTGCCACTGATGCTGCAGCCGGCCGGTGTTCAGCACGATCGGGAACGTGTCGTCGGGCAGTTCGGCCGGCGCCACGTGCGGCCGCGCGAAGAAGCGTGCCTTGCCAGACGCGGTCGGAAACACAATGCGCGGCGCGTCGTGCCCGTCGGCCGCCGGGCGCGGCGTCTGACTCACGCCGTCGTTCAGGTAGCGGATCGGATGACGCTCGCGCGCGGTGCCCGGCGCGACCGGCCATTGCACGGGACCGTCGCGCAGCGCCGCATGGCTCGCGCCGCGCAGATCGTAGCCGGTCGCCGGATTCGAAAAGCGCACGATCTCGTCGAACACGTCGGCCGCCGACGCATAGTCGAACGCGTCGCCGAAGCCCATCGCACGCGCGACTTCCGCGACGATGCGCCAGTCCGGCAGCGCGTCGCCGGGCGGCGCGACCGCGGCACGCATCAGCGTCATGTTGCGCTCGGAGTTGACCATCACGCCGTCGCCCTCGGCCCACAGCGCGCCGGGCAGCAAGATATCCGCGTAGCGGTTGGTCTCGGTGTCGAGAAACGCGTCCTGCGCGATCACGAGCTCCGCGGCCTGCAGCCCCGCGATCACGTTCTGCCGGTTCGGCACGGTCGCGACCGGATTCGTGCAGACGATCCAGCACGCCTTGATGTCGCCGGCCGCCATCCGTTCGAACAGGTCGACCGTGCCGCGGCCGGCGTCCTTGCGCAGCGTGCCGGCCGGCACGCGCCACAGGTTCTCGACGAAGCGCCGGTCGTCGTCGGACTGCACCGAGCGCTGGCCCGGCAGGCCGGGGCCCATGTAGCCCATCTCGCGCCCGCCCATCGCGTTCGGCTGGCCGGTCAGCGAGAACGGCCCGCTGCCCGGGCGGCAGATCCTGCCCGTCGCGAGATGCAGGTTGCAGATCGCGTTGGTGTTCCACACGCCGTGCGTGCTCTGGTTGAGGCCCATCGTCCAGCAGCTCATCCATTCCTGCGCGTCGCCGATCCATTGCGCGGCCGTGCGAATGTCGGCTTCCGCGAGACCGGTGATCGCTGCGACACGCTCGGGCGTGTAGTCGGCGAGGAACGCGGGCATCGCGTCCCAGCCTTCGGTGTACGCATCGATGAACGCGGCATCGGTGCGGCCGTTCGCGTGCAGCAGATGCAGCAATCCGTTGGTAAGCGCCAGATCGGTGCCGGGCCGGATCTGCAGGAACAGGTCGGCCTTGTCGGCGGTGCCGGTGCGGCGCGGATCGACGACGATCAGCTTCGCGCCGGCCTTCACGCGATCCATCATTCGCAGGAACAGGATCGGGTGGCAGTCGGCCATGTTCGCGCCGATCACGAAGAACAGGTTCGCGCGATCGAAGTCCTGGTACGACCCGGGCGGGCCGTCCGCGCCGAGCGACTGCTTGTAGCCCGTGCTCGCGCTCGCCATGCAGAGGCGCGAATTCGACTCGATGTTGTTGGTGCCGACGAAGCCCTTCGCGAGCTTGTTCACGAGGTATTGCGCCTCGATCGACATCTGCCCCGACACGTAGAACGACAACGCATCGGGCCCGTGCGCGTCGAGCACCGCGCGCAGCCGCCGCGCGGTCTCGGCGATCGCGTCGCGGGCCGGCAGCGGCACGAGGTCGTCCTCGCGCGCGCGCCGCACGAACGCGCGGTCGAGCCGCCCGGAACGACGCAACGCGACGTGCGCCGACGAGCCCTTCGTGCACAGCCGCCCGAAGTTGGTCGGATGATCGGAGTCGCCGGACACCTTGACGACTTCGTCATCCTCGACGTGCAGCACCATCCCGCAGCCGACGCCGCAGTACGGGCACACGCTCTTGACGGGGGTGGCAGTCATGCGTGCTCCGGGGCGTTCAGGCGGCGATCCACACGAAACCGTCCTCGACCCGCGACGGATACGCGCTCACCGATTTCTCGGGGGACTCGAGGCATTCGCCGGTCCGCAGGTCGAAATGCTGCTTGTACAGCGGCGACGCGACGACCACGCGCTCGCCGAGGCTGCCGATCAGCCCGCGCGACATCACGGCCGCCTGCGAGACCGGATCGACGTTGTCGATCGCGAACACACCACCTTCTTCGGCATGCGCGACATGAAACACCGCGACCTGCTCGCCGTTGACGAGCGCGCACACGCCGGTGTTCGGCACGATGTCGTCGAGCGGGCACACACGGGTCCAGGACAGGGGAAGACGGTCGTTCATGATGGGCTCCTTGAAAAAGATGCGGGTGTCGGCAGGGTCAGACGGTTGCGGGTTCGGCGACGACGGGAATCGAGACGGGCTTGCCGCCCGTGCGCTCGTCGGGCGTGGCAGGACGGATCTGGCCGCGCGTCTCGACGAACGCGATGGTCGCGTCCGGCGCGTCGCTGTTCACGAAGTGGCGGAAGCGCTTGCGCGTTTCCGGATCGGTGACGGCCTTCTTCCATTCGCATTCGTACGTATCGACCACGTGCTGCATGTCGGCCTCGAGTTCGGCCGCGATCCCGAGCTTGTCGTGCACGACGACGTCGGTCAGGTAGTCGAGCCCGCCTTCGAGGTTGTCGCGCCACACGCTGGTGCGCTGCAGCCGGTCGGCGGTGCGCACGTAGAACATCAGGAAACGATCGATGTAGCGGATCAGCGTGTCGCGGTCGAGGTCGGACGCGAGCAGTTCCGCATGGCGCGGCTTCATCCCGCCGTTGCCGCACACGTACAGGTTCCAGCCCTTCTCGGTCGCGATGATGCCGATGTCCTTGCCTTGCGCTTCCGCGCACTCGCGCGTGCAGCCCGACACGCCGAACTTGATCTTGTGCGGCGCGCGCAAGCCCTTGTAGCGGTTCTCGATGTCGATCGCGAGGCCGACCGAATCGTCGACGCCGTAGCGGCACCACGTCGAACCGACGCACGACTTCACGGTGCGCACCGACTTGCCGTACGCATGCCCCGATTCGAAACCGGCCGCGATCAGCTCTTCCCAGATCGACGGCAGCTGCTCGACGCGCGCGCCGAACAGGTCGACGCGCTGGCCGCCCGTGATCTTCGTGTAGAGCCCGTACTTCTTCGCGACCTGGCCGACCGCGATCAGCCCTTCCGGCGTCACCTCGCCGCCCGGCATGCGCGGCACGACCGAGTACGTGCCGTCGCGCTGGATGTTCGCGAGGTAGTAGTCGTTCGAATCCTGCAGCCCCGCATGCTCCTTCTTCAGCACGAACTCGTTGAAGCACGACGCGAGGATGCCCGCCACCGCCGGCTTGCACACGTCGCAGCCGAGCCCGTGGCCGTGCTTCGCGAGCAGTTCGTCGAACGTCGTGATGCGCTCGACGCGGATCAGGTGGAACAATTCCTGGCGCGAATGCGGGAAGTGCTCGCACAGATGGTTGTTGACCGCGAGACCTTGCTTCTTCATCTCGGCCTTCATGATCTGCGTGACGAGCGGCACGCAGCCGCCGCACGACGTGCCCGCCCCCGTGCACGACTTCAGTGCGCCGAGGCTCGTCGCGCCATCCGCCACCGCCGCGCAGATCTGCGACTTCGACACGTTGTTGCACGAGCAGATCTGCGCGCCTTCCGGCAGCGCGTCGACGCCGATCGCCGGCTTCGCCGCACCGTCCGACGACGGCAGGATCAGGAATTCCGGCGACTCGGGCAGCTCGATGCGGTTCAGCATCATCTGCAGCAGCGTGCCGTATTCGGCCGCGTCGCCGACCATCACCGCGCCGTGCAGGAACTTGCCGCAGTCCGACACCACCAGCTTCTTGTAGACCTGGCGGCGCTCGTCCGCGTACTGGTAGGTGCGGCTGCCGGCCGTCGCGCCGTGCGCGTCGCCGATGCTCGCGACGTCGACGCCCATCAGCTTCAGCTTGGTGCTCATGTCGGCACCGGCGAATGCGGCTTCGGCCGCTTCTTCCGTGTCGCCGCCGAGCTGCTTCGCGACCACGCGCGCCATGTCGTAGCCCGGTGCGACGAGGCCGTACACCATCCCGTTCCAGGCCGCGCATTCGCCGATCGCATAGATGTCCGCATCGCTCGTGCGGCACGCGTCGTCGATCGCGACGCCGCCGCGCGGGCCGATGTCCAGACCGCACGCACGCGCCAGTTCGTCGCGGGCGCGGATGCCGGCCGAGAACACGATCATGTCGGTGTCGAGATGCGAGCCGTCGGCGAACGCCATCCGGTGCGTGCCTTCGTCGCCGTCGACGATCTCGAGCGTGTTCTTGCCCGTATGCACGGTCACGCCGAGCGCCTCGATCTTCGCGCGCAGCATCCGGCCGCCGCCGTCGTCGACCTGCACCGCCATCAGCCGCGGCGCGAATTCGACGACGTGCGTGTCGAGCCCCATGTCGCGCAGCGCCTTCGCGCATTCGAGGCCGAGCAGCCCGCCGCCGATCACCACGCCGCGCTTCGCGTGCGAGCCGCACGCCTGCATCGCTTCGAGATCCTCGATCGTTCGGTACACGAAGCAACCGGCGCGATCGCGGCCCGGCACCGGCGGCACGAACGGACGCGAGCCCGTCGCGAGCACCAGCTTGTCGTACGCGAGCGTTTCGCCGGACGCGAGCGTGACCGTGTGCGCGGCACGGTCGATCGATGCGACCTGGGCGTTCAGGCGCAGATCGAACTGCGGATGACGCTCGAAAAAGCCGGGTTCGACGAGCGACAGATCGTCCGCCGACTTGCCCGCGAAGAATTCCGACAGGTGCACGCGGTCGTACGCCGGGCGCGGCTCCTCGCCGAGCACCGTGACCTGCAGCGTGCCCGCCGCGCCGGCTTGCGCGGCGACGCATTCGAGGAGCTTGTGGCCGACCATCCCGTGGCCGATGACGATGAGTTTCATGATGATGTTTCCTTCGGTCGATCAGTTCGCGGCGCTGGCGGCAGCCAGCGCGCGATCGCGCAGCTCGGCCTCGCGTGCCTTGTGTTCTTCGCTGAAGCGCACGGCCATCGCGCACAATGCGGTCGCCGTGACGGCGAGCCCGAGCAGGCTCAGCGTGTGCTGCACGTCGCCGACGCCCTTCAGCAGGAACGCAGCGGCCACTGCGCCCACGTTGCCGCCCGCGCCGACGATCCCCGCGACGCCGCCGAGCGCCTTGCGATCGATGAACGGCACGAGCGCATACGTCGCGCCGCAGGCCATGTGCGTGAAGAGGCCGAAGGTCAGCATCGCGACGAGCGCCATGCCGATGCCTTGCGCATGCGAGAACCAGATCAGCCCGAGCCCCTCGCCGACGATCAGCGCGCACAGCAGCGTCGCGCGCACGTCGAGGCTCCGGCGCGCGGCGATCTTGTCCGACAGCCAGCCGCCGAGCGCGCGGGCGAACAGCGCGAGCAGCCCGAACATCCCGACCGCGAAGCCGGCGTCCTTCAGCGACAGCTTGAAGTGATCGACGTAGTACAGCGCCGCGATGTTGTGGATGAACACCTCGACGCCGAAGCACGCGCCGTACGTGACGAACAGCATCCACACGCGATAGTTGCCGCATGCGGTGAAGAAGCTCGCCCAGCCGCCCTTCTTGCCGCTGTCGACCGTTACGCCCTGCTTGCGCAGCGCGACGAAATCGCCTTGCGGGCAGTCCTGCGTGAAGCGCCAGTACGCCCAGGCCATCGCGAGCATCGCGACGCCCGGCACGACGAGCGCGATGCGCCACGACGCGTCGTCGCCGAAGCCGAGCATCAGGCCGGCGGCGACCAGCAGCGGCATCATCGCCTGCGTCGCGCCCGCGCCCGCGTTGCCCCAGCCGGCCGTCGTCGCGTTCGCGGTGCCGACCACGTTCGGCGCGAACATCACCGACGTGTGGTACTGCGTGATCACGAAGCCCGCGCCGATCGCGCCGATGCCGAGCCGGCAGATCAGGAACGTCAGGTAGTCGTGCGAGAACGACACCGCGAACACGGGAATCGCACCGAGCACGAGCAGCCCGACATACACGCGGCGTGGGCCGAAGCGGTCGCACAACGGGCCGACCAGCAGCCGCACGGCGATCGTCGCGGCCACCGCGGCGATGTTGATGTTCGCGACCTGTGCCGCGGTGAGGTGGAATTCGCGCGCAATCAGCGGCATCAGCGGCGCACACGCGAACCACGCGAAGAAGCATACGAAGAACGCCATCCACGTCATGTGGAACGCGCGCATCGGCGCGGTGCGGAAGCTGAAGAGATCGATACGGGTAGCTTTGTCGGTCATGTCATCCGCCAAACGAAAAACGGCGTCCTGCACACCCGGTCTCGTCGAGACCCGATGTGTAGGACGCCGTTGCCCATGAAGCCCGTTTCCGGGCGCGTCGGTAATCGGTACTGCGGACGAATCGCCGTTGATCCGCCCGGACGAGCTTACGCAAACGCCATGCCATGTTGGCCCGAATCGCACCGGCAGCCCCGTCACACAAGGCTCGCGGGCTGTCGCACGCATGCCTGCGGTGCGCGGCGCGCGATGCGTCGGGATGCAGCCAGGCACAGATGTGGTGCGCTGCAGCACTGTCGCCGTGCGACATCGCGGTGCGCGATGTCGGGGCGCGATGCACGTCGATGCGGCATCGCGTGCGTTGCGCCCCACCCCGCACGCATGCGTGCCGGCATCCGCCGTGGGCGTCGCGCCTCGCATGTCGCCTCGTATGTCGCCGCGCCCGCTCAGGTTGGCCCGGATATTGCTGAATCCTGTCCACACACCGGCAACGGCGCCGGTGGGCAGTCCCCGCAAGTCGGCCCGCCTTCGCAGGCGGGCGCAGCAGATCAGGACAACGACGTCCCCCCGTGCTCGGCACGGCCGGATGCCGTGGTCGCTTCGACCGCCCGCCGCCGCCGCGAGCAACAACGCGTTATCGACCGCCGCACGAACGCGGCAATGGAACACGACATGACGACTGGAAAAGTCACGCTGCTGGGCGCCGGCCCCGGCGATCCCGATCTCCTCACGCTGAAGGCCGTGAAAGCGCTGGCGGCCGCCGACGTGCTGCTGCTCGACGATCTCGTCGCGCCCGGCATCGTCGAACTCGCGCCGCACGCGCGCGTGATCCGCGTCGGCAAGCGCGGCGGCTGCCGCTCCACGCCGCAGGCATTCATCGAGAAACTGATGCGCCGCCATGCGCTGCGCGGCGCACACGTCGTGCGCGTCAAGGGTGGCGACGCGCTGCTGTTCGGCCGCGCCGGCGAAGAGCTCGCGACGCTGCGCGCCGCCGGGATTCCGGTGAACATCGTCAACGGCATCTCGTCGGGCTTCGCGGCTGCCGCGAGCCTCGGCATCTCGCTTACGCACCGCGAGCACTGCCAGGGCGTCACGTTCGTCACCGCACACCGCCAGGACCACGGTGAACCCGACTGGGCGACGCTCGCGGCGACCGGCACCACGCTCGCAATCTACATGGGCATGAGCCGTGTCGACAGCATCGCGGCAGGCCTGCTCGCCGCGTTGCCGGCGTCAACGCCGGCCGCCGCCGTGCAATGGGCCGGCACGCCGCACGAGCGCCGCTGGACCGGCACGCTCGGCGGCCTCGCGCGCGGCGTCGCGGCAGCCGGGCTGGGCAGCCCGGCCGTGATGCTCGTCGGCGCGGCGATCGGCGAAGCCGCCGTGCAGTGCACCGATGCCGCCAGCGAGGCAGTCCTGTCTCGAGCGGCGTAGCATGGGTTACGTCAAGCGGCAACATCCGCACGCCCGTTCCGCTCACGGCAGCCGCGTTCGCGGCGGCTGCCGCGAATGCATGCGCGAGGTTCCGAGCACATCGACTTCCGCCCGCACCCCGCAGCCCTCTTTCAACCCTTGCACCGAAGCTCGTCCGTCCCCGTTCGCGTCATGAGTTCGTCCGTCCCGCCCGCACGCCTGCGCGTGCTGCTCGTCACCGACACCGACAAGCCGATCGGCGAACTCGGCGACGCGCTCGCGCGCCTCGGCTACGAGATGCTCAACGACGTCGCGACGCCCGCGCGCCTGCCCGCCGCCGTCGAGGAGCAGCGCCCCGACGTCGTGATCATCGATACCGATTCGCCGTCGCGCGACACGCTCGAGCAACTGGCCGTGATGCACGCGACCGCGCCGCGCCCCGTGCTGATGTTCAGCCACGATGCCGACCAGGCGCTGATTCACGCGGCGGTCGGCGCGGGCGTCAGCGCGTATCTGGTCGAAGGGCTGTCGGCCGAGCGCCTCGCGCCGATCCTCGAAGTCGCGCTCGCGCGCTTCTCGCACGACGATGCATTGCGCCGCCGGCTCGCCGACGTCGAGCGCGAGCTCGCCGAACGCAAGCTGATCGATCGCGCGAAGCGCCTGCTGATGGATCAGCGCAGGCTGTCCGAGCACGATGCGTATGCGATGCTGCGCAAGCGCGCGATGGATCAGGGCCAGCGCATCGTCGACGTCGCGCGCCAACTGCTCGATGCGACCCACCCGTCTTGAATGCCATGAAACCTTCGCCTCCCGCCGCGCCGGAACGCGCGCATCTTCGTCTCGGGTTCGTCGCGCTCAGCGACGCTGCCCCGCTGATCGTCGCGCAGCACCTGAATCTCGGCGCGCGCCACGGCCTGACGCTGGAGCTGTGCCGCCAGCCATCCTGGGCCGCCGTGCGCGACAAGCTGCTGAGCGGCGAACTCGACGCCGCGCACGCGCTGTACGGGCTCGTCTGCGGGCTGCAGGTCGGCATCGGCGGCCCGCAGGCCGACATGGCCGCGCTGATGGTGCTGAACCGCAACGGCCAGGCGATCACGTTCGCCCGCGGCCTCGCCGACGCGTACCGCGCAAGCGGCGACGTCCGCGCGGCGCTCGCGACGCTCGGCCGCAAGCCGCTGCTCGCGCAGACCTTCCCGACCGGCACGCATGCGATGTGGCTGAACCACTGGCTCGCGTCGCACGGTGTCGATCCGCTGCGCGACGTGCGCAGCGTCGTGATCCCGCCGCCCGAGATGGTCGCGGCGCTCGCGAGCGGCGAGCTCGACGGCTTCTGCGCAGGCGAGCCATGGCACGCCGTGGCCGAAGCCTGCGGCGCGGGCCGGACCGTCGCCGTCACCAGCGAGATCTGGCCCGATCATCCGGAGAAAGTGCTCGCGGCCCGGCGCGATTTCGTCGCGCTTTATCCGGCCACCGCGCGTGCGCTGATCCGCACGCTCGTCGATGCGTGCGCGTGGCTCGACAACGCCGCGCATCGTCGCGACGCGGCCGACTGGCTCGCGTCGCCCGACGCGCTCGGCGTGCCGGCCCGGCTGATCGCGCCGCGCCTGCTCGGCGACTACGGCGCGGGGCCGTTCGCGGAGCCGCCGCTGCCGATCCGCTTCCACGACGGCGGTGCCGTGAACCGGCCGGATCCGCAGGAAGGACGCTGGTTCCTGCTGCAATACCGGCGCTGGGGCATGCTCGACGGCACGCAGGACGACGCGGCGATCGCCGCGGCAATCGCGCAGACGGCGTTGTATGATGCTGCGGTCGCCGAAGGCGGTGCGGCGGGCCAGTGATCCCGCCCCGGGATCCCGTGGCCGCCGCGCAGCGCCGTGTCACGCCCGGCGAAACGCCCGACGCGATGCGCCGCACGGACGCATTGGCATCCGTGCCGCCACTCCGTCCCCGTTCAGAATCGATGCCGAAACGAACGCGCACGCCGCTCGACGTGCTGCTCACCGAAATCCGCGCGTGCCGCGCCTGCGAAGCCGACCTGCCGCTCGGCCCGCGCCCCGTCGTGCGCGCCCATCGCGACGCCCGCATCCTGATCGTCGGGCAGGCGCCCGGCGCCCGCGTCCACGCGAGCGGCATCCCGTGGGACGATGCGAGCGGCAAGCGGCTGCGTGACTGGCTCGGCGTCGACCCCGACACGTTCTACGACGAGACACGCTTCGCGATCGTGCCGATGGGCTTCTGCTACCCGGGCCGCGGGGCGAGCGGCGACAACCCGCCGCGCCCCGAATGCGCGCGACTGTGGCTCGACCGGCTGCTCGCCGGATTGCCGTCGATCCGGCTGACGCTGCTGGTCGGCCAGTACGCGCAGCGGCACTTTCTGCGCGACACGCGCAAGGCGACGCTGACCGACACCGTGCACGCGTGGCGCGACTACGGCCCCGGTGTGCTGCCGCTGCCGCATCCGTCGCCGCGCAATCAGGCGTGGTTCAAGCATCATCCGTGGTTCGACGCCGAGATCGTGCCCGAACTGCGCCGGCGCGTCGCGCCGCTGATCGCCGGCTGACACGAGCCGGCCGTGCCCCGCACCCTACCGAAATGAATCAGAACGACATCGACTTTTCATGCACCGGCTGCGGCCGTTGCTGCCACGACCTGCGCATTCCGCTGACCGTCGCCGAGGCCACCGCCTGGCTGCGGCGCGGCGGCCACGTGGAACTGTTGTGCGACGCCATGCCATGGCCCGTCGAGCCAGCGCCCGACGACGCGTTCGCCGCGTACAAGCGCGCACGTTCGTCGCCCGCGCTCAGCGGCACGCTGCCGGTACGCGTCACCACCCTGCTCACGGCATCCCATGCCGGGCCATGCCCGAACCTGCTCGACGATTTGCGCTGCGGCATCTATGAAGAACGGCCGCTGGTCTGCCGGATCTACCCGGCCGAGGTCAATCCGTTCGTGCCGCTGGTGCCGGACGGCAAGCAGTGCCCGTCCGACGCTTGGCAGCAAGCGCCGCTCACCCGCGGCGGCACGATCGTCGACGCGCTCACGCGTGAGAACATCGTGCGCGCGCGGGAAGCAAGCGCGGCCGAGGCGCCACTGCGCGCGCGCCTGTGCGCGGCGCTCGGCATCGATACGGCAGCCGTCGCGAACGAAGGCTTCGCGATTCATGCGCCGCCCGCCGACCTGCTGCTGGCCGCGCTGAGCATGCTCGACGATGCACGCGCGACGGCCGCCGCCGAGGCCGCCCCGACGGCATGGACGCTACTCACGAATCGCAGCGCGACGGCCGACACGCTCCGCTCGGTCGGCGCATCCAGCCGGCTTGCCGCATCCGACGAGGCCGGCGCGCGCTGCCGCTACCTGGGCTTTCACCCGGCCGCCTGATTGGCTTGTCGCACCGCGGGTGCCCGCCGCCCGGCCGGCCGGTGCGGATCGCGCCCGCGGATTCCGGCCGCGCCCGGTTCGCTGTACCATCGCGGCTCAACCGCGTCACGAACAGCAGAATCCTTCATGCCCTCCACCGCCCCGCCGCGCCTGTACGGGATGCCCGAACGCAGCGACCGGCTCGATTTCTACATCCGCGACCAGGCGTCGCGCCAGGCGATCACCGAGCCACACCGGCACGCGTATTTCCAGATCCAGTTCAACCTCGGCGGCGACACCGAACAGCGGATCGGCGGCGTCACGCGGCCGTTTCCGCGCGGCGCGCTCGCGTTCGTGCTGCCGCACCGCGAGCACCTGATTCCGCATCCGGAAGGCGCGCACTTCATCGTGATCAACTTCAGCCAGGCGTTCCTGCGCGCCGATCTCGACGTCGATCCGCTCGATCTCGAGGATGTGCCCGCGCACCGCTTTCCCGAGCTGACGCCGTTCCGCTTCCAGGAACATCTCGACTTCATCCTGACCGGCGACGCCTTCGACGAGGCGCGCCGCCTCGCGCTGTGCATGCTCGATGCCGACCGCGTGCGCACCTTCGGCTCGACCACGTTGCTGCGCGGCTACCTGCTGCAGCTGATCGGGCTCGTCTGCACGCAATACGCGGGCGCGCTCGACAAGCTCGCGCAGCGCGGCGCCCAGCGCGCGGGCCGGCGCGACGCGCTCGCGCGCGTGCTGCGCCACGTGCGCGCGAACCTGACCCGCGAGGACCTGACGCTCGCGGCCACCGCCGAGGCCGCCTTCCTGTCGCCGAACTACCTCGCACACCTGGTGCGCAAGGAAACCGGCAGCACCTTCACCGATCTCGTGACCGAGCGCCGGATCGCGCTCGCGCAATCGCTGCTCGCGCATACGAGCCGGCGCATCGCCGACATCGCGCGTTCCGTCGGTTTCCGTGACGAAGGGTATTTCGCGCGGCGCTTCCGCGCGCGGGTCGGCGTGTCGCCGAAGGCGTACCGCGACGCGAACGCCGCGCTGCCGGACGCCGACGACACGCCGGTGGCCGGCGACGCGTAGATTTGTCCGGTTAAAGCGCAGTTGCGTCGCATCCGGGCGCGCATGCGTCGGGTATCGTTCCATGCATGCCGGCCCGTGGTGGATTGTGCGGGCGACGGCATCCGTCTTTCCATCGAACGAGGCCATCCGATGTCCGCATACGTCATCGACGCTTCCGAGCGTCCTTCCGTCGAAGTCGAACAGTCGTCCGCGCGCTTTCCGGTGCGCCGCGTGTTCTGTGTCGGCCGCAACTACGCCGACCACGCGCGAGAAATGGGCGCCGATCCCGATCGCGAACCGCCGTTCTTCTTCACGAAACCGGCCGACGCGATCGTCCCGGCCGCCGGCACCGTCCCGTATCCGCCGCTGACTGGCGACCTCCATCACGAAATCGAGCTGGTCGTCGCGATCGGCAAGGACGGGCGGTCGATCGACCCGGCCGAGGCGCTGTCGCATGTGTGGGGTTACGGCGTCGGCGTCGACCTCACTCGCCGCGACCTGCAGGCCGAGGCGAAGAAGCTGAGCCGGCCGTGGGACTGGGCGAAGGGCTTCGATGCGTCCGGCCCCGTGACCGCGCTGCGCGCGGCGACCGCGACCGGCCATCCTGCCAGTGGCCGAATCTGGCTCGCGGTCAACGGCGAAACGCGCCAGCAAGGCGATCTCGCGGACATGATCTGGGCCGTGCCGGACGTGATCGCGTACGTGTCACGCTCGGTCGAGCTGAAGGCCGGCGACCTGATCTTCACCGGCACACCAGCCGGCGTCGGTGCGCTGCAACCGGGCGACCGCGTGACGGGTGGCGTCGACGGCGTCGCGACGTTCGAGTTCGTGATGGGGGCGAAGCCGTAACGCAGCGTGCGGGGGCATGTGACGTGGCGTTCGTCCGACGGACGTCGCGTCGTGTCGCTCCCTGCCGATCCGGGCGGCGATCGCATCGCGCCGGATCGACATGCCCCGTTCGTGTCACATCGATTACGCACCCCGTTCGCGTGCGTCGAAAATTCGTATGCACACCGCAGCCGCCAGCGCGATCGCCGCGGACAGCAGCATCATGACCAGCGGCGCATGACCGGCGTTGCCGACGGTCAGCACAGCGCCCGTCAGCGACGATAGCGCCGCCCCGCCCGCGATCGTCATCGCCCCGGCCAGCCCCGATGCGCTACCGGCCAGTTCCGGCCGCACCGACATCAGACCCGCATGCGCGCCCGGATTCGACAGTCCGTTGCCAATGCCGATCAGCACGCACGGCCCGAACCATGCGATCGCGTGCGTCGCCCCTCCGAAAAACAGCGCGAGCCCGATCGCCGGCCCCATGCACGCGACCATGCGCCCACACAGAATCGTCGTGGCGAGCGGATAGCGATGCGCGTGACGCGCGGCCAGAAAGCTGCCGCATACGAAGCCGGCCGTGATCGTCCCCATGTAGAAGCCGATTTCCGCCGGCGGGACACGGAACACAGCCTGGGCGGCGAGCGGCGCGCCGGCCAGAAACGCGTAGAACGCGCCGGTCGAAAACGCCATGCAAAGCGCATAGGCCCAGAAGCGGCGCGCCCGGAGCAGCGCGGGATATGCGCGAAGCTGCTGGGCAAGCGTCGCGGCGCGCTTCGTATGCGTCTCCGCGAGATCGAACGCGCACCAGCCGAGCAGCACGATACCGCCCGCCCCGAGCAGCCAGAAGCTCGCGCGCCAGCCGACCGTCTGATCGAGCACGCCGCCGAGCGTCGGCCCGATCATCGGTGCGAACGCGGCCGCCATCGCTGCATAGCCGATCCGGCTTGCTGCGCGCGCGCGGCCGGCAGTGTCGCGCAGCGTCGCCATCGACACCGGATAGACCGACGTGATCGCAGCCTGCATCAACCGGCACGCGAGGAACGCGCGGATGTCGGTCGCCATCGCGCAGCCCAGCGACCCGAGCGTGAAGACGCCGAGGCTCGTCAGGATGATCGGCCGCCGCCCGAATCGGTCCGACAGCGGCCCCATCACGAACTCGAGCGACGCGGCGACTGCTGCGTAGCCGCCGAGAGACAGTGCGACGAGTGCGTAGTCGGCGCGCAGGTCAAGCGCGATCGCGGGCAGTGACGGTAGAAACAGGCTCAACGGCAGCACCGAGAACGCGCATAGCAGGATCAGCGTTGCGGGTCGCGGTGCGGCTCGTTCGGAAGCGATCGGCGGGTTCGGTTGCAAGCAGGTGACCTCCGTGCGCGGGTTGCGTGGTCGTGTGCAATGCAAAAGATACGTTCTTTTGTGGGTTTCCGTGGTCCGTCGCTTGTCGACCCTGAACGGTTAGTTCAGCATGTGCAGAACGGACACTCAGTTTGACACCAATGCGGTTGTCACCCATCCCCAAACTCTGTCGAGCGCGTAGCGATTCCGACCAGGCGTTGTCCTTCTTTGCCATCCTCGACTCTCCAGCCCTGTGCGTTCAACGTCTCCCGTATGCTATCGGCTTTGGCCCAGTCCCTTTCCGCTCTGGCCTGCTCGCGTTCACGGAGTAGCACCCGGATGTTTTCCGGAATGCTGGACGCAACTGGCTTCCAATCGCGCAACCCCAGACCCAACAAAGCATCAAAGTTGTCCACGGTCGCTCTCAAGGTCGCGGGAGGCAGGTTACTCTTGACGAGTTCCCACAGCACGGCCACAGCCCTGGGCAGATTCAGGTCCTCGTTCACTTCGGCGTCGAATCGTGCGGCAAAATCCCGATCGACGAGGCCTCCGTCGGGCCAACCGGAATAGAGATGCCGCAGCCGGTTCAAGGCTGTCTGAGCTGCGTCGAGAGACGCCCAACTGAAATGCAGCTTGCTTCGGTAATGGGCCGTGAGGCACAGGTAGCGGAACGCGACTGGATCGATGTTCCGACTTTGCAAGGTCTGCAGTCGAATGAACTCACCGCTCGACTTTGACATCTTCGTGTCGGCGTCGAGCGTAAGAAAGTGGCCATGCATCCAGAAGTTCGCGAGCCGCGTGCCGTAGGCCGCCTGCGTCTGCGCAATCTCGTTGCTGTGATGCACGGCGATATGATCTTCGCCGCCACAATGAATGTCGAACCAGATGCCGAGATGCTTCGCTGACATGGCCGAGCACTCGATATGCCAGCCCGGAAATCCGCGCCCCCACGGGCTATCCCATTCCATCTGCCGAGTAATGCCAGCCGGACTGAACTTCCATAAAGCGAAATCCGTGATGTTCTTCTTGGCGCCCATCGCGACGCGCTTGCCCGCCTGCAGGCCGGCATCGTTGAGTCTGGCCAGAAAGCCATAGTCGTCCTGCTTGCCCGTGTCGAAATATAGGCCGTCACCGGTCCGATACGCATAGCCGGCTCGGTCCAATTCGTCGATAAACGCAATCTGTTCGGCGATGTGATCGGTGGCACGGCACCATACCGTTGGCTCCAGAAGGTGAAGGGCGCGCCAGTCCGCGGCGAAGGCCTCGGTGTAGCGCCGAGCGATGACCCATGCTGATTCTCCGGTCCGTCGGCTGCCTTTTTCCATCTTGTCTTCGCCTTCATCGGCATCCGAAGTCAGATGTCCGACGTCGGTGATATTGACGACGTGCCGGACCTCATATCCGTTGCGCATCAGCGCGCGGCGCAGGATGTCCTCGAACACATAAGTTCTCAGATTGCCGATATGCGCATGGTCGTAGACTGTGGGGCCGCAGCAATACATGCCGACCTGACCAGTGTGGATCGGCGTAAACGGGCGCACGGTACGGGACCAGGTGTCATACAGCGCAATTGGCATCGAGTTTCTTCGCTCCGAATGTGTCGGGCCAAAACAAAAAGGCCGCCTGTTTCACAACGGGCGGCCAGACGGCGATTGAATTAACGTGTAGCTAGATCGCTAGACGCATCTTCCCCCTGGCACGTTCTGACAACATGCACGGACCAGCAAAGAAAGGAATTTGGTTAGATCACGCATGAGGTGATCCTAGCGTCTGTTGGCTGCGCAGGTCAACACCGGCGAACGGCTGCTTTCAGTCAGGACTTCTGGACGGCCGTTCATGGCCGATGACCGCCCGACGCGCTCAGCGCAGATCGACCCTGAACGATCAGTGGGAATGCTCACGAGCGGACGCTGATCACCCAGACACGTCGTCTAACGCCAGACTGAACCACGTCAACCCTCAACGTCGGCTCAGATGAAGGCGGTCATTGCGGCAAATCCAAGCCGAACTTCTCGACTAGCTCAGGGAAGCCAAGCGACGTTGCCACCCGGGCAAAGGCGTTGCGCTCTGCTGTCGATGCGACCGCAAGTGCAGATGCGATCTCCTCAAGCGCGTTTACGTCGTCGTCCTCTGTGTGCAAGTTGCTCCGCTGATCGATGTACCTAACGGCGAGTACAAGTGCCTTGGCTACTCCATCCATGCCTGCCTCCAAAAGACCAAATGTGACGTGAAACACACGCACAGAAGAACGCTATTTTCGACTAATTTCCAACGACCGCTTCTGGCCGGCTGCCGCCCGACGCGGTCGGCCATAGCCGACCCATCTCGGTCGTACGACGCCGGTGCCCGTCGACGGCCGCTTTCGAAGCACAGAAGCCGCCCGTGGAAGGATTGCGAAAAGCAGACCAAACCACCACCACCGATGCAACCTATTGTTGTTGGCGCAGGAACTCCAGCACCATTCGGTTGAATCGCTCCGCGTGCTCCCATTGCGCCCAATGCCCGCAGCGCCCGAACACATGCAGATCGGCGTGCGGCATACTCCAAACGAGCCGCAGGCCGACATCCATCGGCACGAAACGATCATCGCGCCCCCAAATCACGAGCGTGGGCGCCTTGATCTCGTTCAGCCGGTGTCCGTAGTCCGGAAATTGCTTCGGATTGGCCGCCAGACTCTTCACGAAGTTCTCGAGATGATCGCGCCGCGCCAGCATGTTATCGAGCCGCGTCTGCATCAGCTCTTCCGTTATCGTGCTCGCATCGTAGACGAACACATTGAGCATCTTCTTCAGGTTCTCCAGCGTTGGGTTGCGATACAGCCCCTGCAGGAGCTTGATGCCTTCGGTCGGCATCGGCACAAACTGGCTCGGACCGCCCGTGCCGCCGCCCATCAGCACCAGCTGGCCGACGCGCTCCGGATACGACAGCGCGAAGGCCACCGCGCTATGCCCGCCCATCGAGTTGCCGACGAGATGCGCGCGCTCGATGCCGAGCGTATCCAGCACACCCTTCAGCACGCGCGCGTTAAGGTCGGAGCGCGAGCCGGTGCAGACGATCGAATCGCTCTTGCCCCAGCCCGGACAGTCGACGAGGATCACGCGATAACCCGCGTTCGCGAACGCGTCCACATTGCGATAGAAGTTCGCCCAGCCGCTCGCGCCCGGACCGGAGCCGTGCAGCAGAACGAGCGTTTCCTTGCCCGCGCCGGTGTCGTTGTAGTGCACGCGCAGTTCCGTGTCGCCTTCCACCACGTTCAAGTACTTGCTGGTCGCGGCTTCGCTATGAGTCACAGTGTCAGTCATGTCGATATCCTTCATCAGATCGCTTCGGTTCCGAACGTGTGCGAGCCGGCGGCCGGCTCGCACGGAAATTTCTTGACCACCGCGAGCGCGCCGAGCGCCGCGATCACGATGATCGGAATGCTGGAGATCACGAGCATCGACGCGCTCTGGCCGAGCGCAAACAGTTGCCCAGCGATCAGCGGGCCTACCATCGAACCAACGCGGCCGACGGCCACCGCCGCGCCGACGCCGGTGCCGCGAACCTGCGTCGGATACGTTGCCCCGGCGAGCGCGTACAGCACTGACTGCGTGCCGACGAGAAACAGGCCCGCCAGCAGGCCGCCCAATGCCATCGACATGCTGCCGTTCGCGCTGGCGAGCGCAAGCAACGCAGTCGCGATGCCCGTATACATGCCGACCACGACCATCCGCTTGCCGATGTGATCCATCAGGCCCGCGATCACGATCGCCCCGACGCCGCCGCCGATGTTGAACATCATCTGCACGATGCTTGCCTGTACCGGCGTGAGGCCACGCGAGAGCACCATCGACGGCAACCAGTTCATCAAGAAGTACAGCACGATCAGCGTCCCCAAATAGCTGATCCACAACGCGACGGTCGTAACCGCACGCCCGTCACTGAAGAGCGCGCTCGCGATGCCGTCCTTCGACTCATGGGTCGCACCCTGGCTTGCCGAGACGAAGTGCGCCGACTCCTTTATGAAAAGCGCCAGCAGCGGCAAGGTCAGCAGCGGCCCGATCCCGCCGACATAGAAGATATGCCGCCAGGCCTCAACGCTCGGGCTGACGATGCCGATTACCGCCGCGAGCGCCGCTCCGAAGGGCATGCCACAGTACATCGCGCCGACCGCCGTGCTGCGTTGTCCGGGCGCTGCCGCCTCCGCACACAGCGCGATCAGGTTCGGCATCGCAGCGCCGAGACCGAGGCCCGTGAGAAAGCGCGCGACGAGCAGGCTATGCAGATCCCACACTTGGGTCGTTGCAATCGAAAATATCCCGAACAGCGCGACCGACATCATCAGCACGCGCTTGCGGCCGATGCGATCCGCGAGCCTGCCGCCAATCGCCGCGCCCGGCAACAGACCGAGCGCGCCGATGCCGAATGCCCAGCCGAGCTGCGCGGCAGCGAGATGAAACTCGCGTGCCATGCGCGGTGCGGCGATACCGGTGGATTGCAGGTCGAGCCCTTCGAGGAGCGCGACTGCGAAGCACAGGCCGATGGTGATAGCGCCGCCGGCGCGCGGGGGGAAAGCCGTTGACGTATTCATTGATGTCTCCAAGTTGAACGATGCGGCGCTCTTCATGGCGCATGGCATTCCGAATGGTTCAGGCGCGTGCTTCGCGCTTCTGCAGATCGAGCGCGACGTCGACGATCATGTCTTCCTGACCGCCCACCATGCGTCGCTTGCCCAGCTCGACGAGAATGTCGACGGCTTTCAGGCCGTACTTCTTCGCCGCGATTTCAGAATGCCGCAGGAAGCTCGAATACACGCCCGCATAGCCGAGCGCGAGCGTTTCGCGATCCACGCGCACCGGCCGGTCCTGCAACGGGCGGACGATATCGTCGGCCGCATCGAGCAGGCGATAGAGGTCGGTGCCGTGATGCCAGCCAAGGCGATCAGCCGCCGCGACGAACACTTCGAGCGGGGCATTGCCCGCTCCCGCACCCATGCCCGCCAGGCTCGCATCGATCCGGTCGCAGCCCTCCTCGACCGCAACGATCGAGTTGGCCACTCCGAGGCTCAGGTTGTGATGGGCATGCATGCCCGTGTGAGTCTCGGGGCGAAGCACGGCCTTGAGCGCCCGGAAGCGCGCACGGATGTCGTGCATGTTCATCGCGCCGCCGGAATCGACCACGTACACGCAGGTCGCGCCGTAGCTTTCCATCTTCTTCGCCTCGATAGCGAGGTGGTCAGGCGTGGTCATGTGGCTCATCATCAGAAAGCCGACGGGATCCATGCCGAGGCTGCGCGCATATTCGATGTGCTGCTTCGAAATGTCGGCTTCCGTGCAATGGGTCGCGACGCGTACGACACGCGCGCCCGCGTCGTACGCGGCCTTCAGGTCGTGAATCGTGCCGATGCCGGGCAGCAGCAGTGTCGCGATTTTCGCGTGCGTCACCACATCGGCTACCGCCTCGATCCATTCCAGATCGCTGTGCGCGCCGAAGCCATAGTTGAAGCTCGAGCCCTGCAGGCCGTCGCCATGCGCGACCTCGATGCTGTCGACCTTCGCCTCGTCCAGCGCGCGAGCAATGTCCTGCACGTTTTGAATCGAATACTGATGACGGATCGCGTGCATGCCGTCGCGCAGCGTCACATCGGAGATATAGAGTTTCTTGTCCATGATCGAGGGCTCCTTGATTCAGGCATTCACAAGCGAGGCGGCCATGCGCTCGGCCGTTGCCAGCGCGGCGGAAGTCATGATGTCGAGATTGCCCGCGTAGGCCGGCAGATAATGTGCCGCGCCTTCCACTTCGATGAAGATCGAGGTCTTCAGTCCGCTGAAATGGCCGAGTCCTGGAATATGCAACGGCGCATCGGAGGGGATGTCGTCGAACTGCACGGATTGCTTCACGCGGTAGCCGGGCACATAGGCCTGGACCGCAGAGGCCATCTGGCTGACCGACGTTTCGATCAGTGTCCGGTCTGCCGCTTCGGACAGCACATAGACCGTGTCGCGCATCATGAGCGGCGGCTCGGCCGGATTGAGCACGATGATCGCCTTGCCCTTGCCAGCGCCGCCGACCGCTTCAATCGCCTTCGACGTCGTCTCCGTGAACTCGTCGATGTTGGCGCGCGTGCCGGGTCCTGCCGACTTGCTGCTGATCGATGCGACGATCTCCGCGTAATGCACCTTTGCGACCCGCGACACTGCGGCGACCATCGGGATTGTCGCCTGTCCGCCGCACGTGACCATGTTCACGTTCGGCGCATCGAGATGCGCGTCGAGATTCACCACCGGCACACAGTACGGGCCGATGGCGGCCGGCGTCAGATCGATCACGCGAATGCCGGGCTTGAGCGTACGCAGGAACGCGTCATTCTTCACATGTGCGCCGGCGGACGTCGCATCGAACACGAAGTCGATCTCGTCGAACACGGGCAGGCGCGCCAGCCCTTCCACGCCTTCATGAGTCGTCGCCACGCCAAGCCTCGCGGCGCGCGCGAGGCCGTCCGAGGCCGGATCGATGCCGACCATCGCCGCGACTTCCAGATGCTTGCTGCGGCGCATGAGCTTGATCATGAGGTCGGTGCCGATGTTGCCTGATCCGATGATCGCGGCTTTGCACCTGGTGTTGTCTGTTGCCATGGAAATGTCTCCGTCCATCATTCGCTGAAACTGGCGCGCACACTGCCGAGCCCTTCGATGTGCGCCGCATAAGTGCCGGCCGCCTTCACCGCGACCATCGGGCCAAGCGCGCCCGTCAGCACGATGTCGCCCGCGCGCAGCGGCGAGCCGAGTCGAACCATCCGATCCGCGAGCCACGCAGCCGCGTTCAGTGGATTGCCGAGGCACGCGCCGCCGTTGCCACGTGAAAGGACCTCGCCGTCCTGCGTGAGCGTCATCGCGCAAGCGGTCAGCTCGATATCGCGCAGCAGGACCGGCCGGCTGCCGAGCACGAACAGCGCGCTCGACGCGTTGTCCGCGACGGTGTCGAAAAACCGGATGTCCCAGTCGCGGATGCGGCTGTCGACGACCTCGATCGCGGCCACTGCATATGCAGTCGCGGAGATCAGATCCGCGAAGGTGTGCTTTTCGGCGGTCAGGTCGCGTTCGAGCACGAGTGCAATCTCCGCTTCGACCTTCGGCTGAATCAACGAGGCGAGCGGCATCGGCTGGCTGTCGCCGTAAGCCATCGACGCGAACAACGCGCCGAAGTCGGGTTGATCGACGCCGAGTTGCTTCTGCACCGCGGGCGAAGTCAGGCCGATCTTCCTGCCGACGACGCGCTCGCCGTTCGCCGCGCGCAAGTCGTTGTTGATCTGCTGGATCGCGTAGGCGAGTGCCGGGTCGCCTTCGGGACACGTATCGCGCAGCGGCGCGATCGTCTGACGCAAGGACTGCGCCTCGCGCAGGCGCGCGGCCATCGAAAGAATGTTGCTGTCATCCGACATGGTTCTATCTCCTGGAAAGAGTCCGTTCTCGCGCGTGCATCGCGCCGAAGCCCGCGATCCATTCCGGAATCGCACGGTAGTAATCGATCGATGCCTCGTAACGACCGCTCGCCGCAAGCGCACCGAATGCGGCGACCCACGTGCGGATCTCGTGTGCGGACTTGCCTGCCTCACGCGTGATCGCTTCGTTCGTGAGGCCATCGGCGGCGGTGAGTTCACCGCGTTCGAGCAGTTCGAGAAACGTGCGGTCCCATGTGGGATTGAGCGGATGCAGTCGGCTGTCACCCGCAGCGAATGCCTTGGCCGCCGCGACGGTGCGCGACTGCCGCGCATCGCGCGACTCCGCCGACGGGTTGCGCCCCGCGATCAACCGTTCCGCGACGACATCGTCCGCGCCCGCGATTTCCGGCACCGGCGGCTCATGCGAAATACCGCCCGAGCCGATCAGCAACACGCGCCGGGTCATGCGCGCGACGGCACGGCCAATCGCATCGCCGAGCAGCCGGGCGCGGCGGCACGACGCCATCGGCGGCGCAACCGAGTTGATGAAAACGGGCACCACTGGATAGCGGTCGATGCCGCCCGTGAGTACCTCGAGTGCCTGCGCGCAGCCGTGATCGACCTGCATGCGATACGAAACGGCTACGTCGATATCGCTCGCGAGTGCGGCATCGGCGAGCGCGAGCGCCACATCGCGCGCGACGGGCAACGGGCCGGCCGCACTGCCGAAATCGCCGATTGCCGTCGCACTCACGCCAATGCAGAACTGCGGCATCACGTCGTAGAAAAATCCGTTGTAGTGGTCCGGCGCGAACACGATCACCAACTCCGGATCGAATGCATCGACCCGCTCGCGCGCCGCGCGCTGCACCCGTTCGACCTCCGCGACGACTTCCGGCCTGGGGTCGAAATACCCGTGCAAGGGCGTGTGCGACATGCATTCGAGATGAATCGGCATCTCAGGCCCCCACCAGGTTGGCGGCGTGCGCGAACGTCGCGCCGTTGGTCGTCGCGCCCGGTGCCATGGCAAGCGACAGCCGTTGCGCAAGCTGCGACACGCAACCCGATACACATTGCGGCGAGCACATGCCGGCCACGAAGCGGTCGGGCCGCAACAGCACGACCGATTCCGGCACGCGCGCGAACCAGTCGCGCAGGCGCGAGTCGACATCGCCAATGGCGATCACGTCGTCAGGCACGTCATCGTGGAAGGCGAGCTGCGGGTCGGGCTTCGCGATCACGAAACACCCCCCAAGCGCGGTCCAGATGCGGCGCGCCTCGGGAGTCAAGCCGAAAGTCGGGTCCGTGCCCCACCCCACGATCGCGAAGCGGTTGCCGATCGCATCGTCGAGCCGGACGATGCTGCCATCCACGAGACGCACGCGCGGCTGGATGAACATGCGGCCCACGGGAGTGCCAGCCAGCGCATCGCGGCCGTGCACCATCCGCCCGATCAGCGATTCACGTTTCTCGCTCATCAAACCGACCAGCCGCCCGAACGCGCCGTGTCCGCGCTTCGCGATCATGCGCGCGAGCGGCCCTTCGGACCGCGCGCGTCGCGCCAGAAGCACCACGCCCTCTTCGTAGCGCGGCATCGGCTTGAAGCGCATCTCGACGAAATAGCGTTTCATGGAGGGCAGCACATCGAAGCAGAGCACGAACGCGTCACGCACCTTCGATCCGAAGAAGCTCGTCGGCGCGAAGATATCGCCCGCGACTTCCGAGAGGTGGATCATCGAGCGCGCATGGGCGCGCCGCTCCACCGTGTAGGTATCGAGCAGCGCGTCGCGCGCCGTGCCTTTCACGACCATCGCAAGCTTCCAGCCGAGATTGCTCGCGTCGCGAATGCCGCTGTTATACCCCTGCCCCTGCCACACCGGCATGATGTGCGCGGCGTCCCCCGCGAGCAGGATGCGTTTCACGCGGAACGTGCTCGCGAGCCGCGCATTGTGCGTATAGACCCGCCGACGAATGTAGTCGACCTTGTCAGGATCGTCGACAACCCCGCGCACCAACGCCGCCATGTTCTCGGGCTTCGACAGTTCCTCCTCCGTCTCGCCCGGCATCACCATGAATTCGAAGCGCCGGATGCCGTGCGGCAGCGCCGCCGAAACGTAGGGACGCCGCGCGTCGCAATGCAGATAGACATGCGGAGAGCCGATCGGGTCGTTGCGCACGTCGATCACGATCCATTGATTCGGCTTCGTGCGGCCTTCGAACGGCACGTCGAGCGTGCGCCGCACAAAACTGTTGCCGCCGTCCGCGCCGACCATGTACGCGGCGCGGATCGTTGTCTGCGCACCGTGCGCGTCCGTCGCCTCTATGGTCACACCGCACTCGTCCTGCGCGAAGCTGTCGACGCTGTGGCCAAGCAGCGTCGACACATTCTCGAAACGCCCGAGACCGCTGTACAGAATCTGATCGGCGAGCGGCTGGATGAAGGCATTGCGGCGTGGCCAGCCGAACTCGTCGGTGCGCGGCTCGATCGACGCGAAGCACTTCCCTTTCAGCGTGAAGCGCATCCAGTGATTCGGTGTGGTGTGCGGCAGCAGGGCGTCGACAAGGCCGACCGACTGGAATACGCGCAGCGCTTCATCGTCGAGGCCGATGGCGCGCGGATAGTCGATGATCTGCGCGAGCTTCTCGATAAGGACAACGCGTACGCCCTGCAGGCCGAGAATGTTCGCAATCATCAGGCCGACCGGGCCCGCGCCGATGATGGCGACATCTGCGTCGATCGAACGATGTGTCGTTTCGTGAGGATGAGCGCGGCCGTTGCCGGCCGCCGGTTCAAAGGCGGGGCGCATGCTTGTCTCCTGACTGGGCTTGTCCGATGTGCTGAACCGACGAAGCGCCTGGCTCTCGATCGTTCAGCTTATGAACGCAGTTTATGGAGGGTGGAAAACACCCTCAACAAAATCTCCGGAATGTGCATAGAATGCACATGATTGATTCCAATGAGATTTTTTACGTGACAACCTACACGAACGTGCGCGGACTGGCGCGCGGCCTCCAGGTACTGCGGGCTCTGAATGCGATGGAAGACGGACGTGCAACGAGTCAGCAGATTGCCGATCTGACCGGCCTGCATCGCACAACGGTGCGCCGCCTGCTCGAAACGTTGATGGAGGAAGGATTCGTGCGCCGCAGCACGTCGGACGACAGCTTCCGCCTGACGCTTGCCGTGCGTTCTTTGAGCGAGGGCTTCACCGATACCGAGCGCATCGCCACCGTGGCGCCGCCGATCATGGGGCAGCTATTGCAGCGCGTCGCGTGGCCATCCGATCTGACCACCCCTGATGGCGACGCGATGATCATCCGCGAGACGACGCACCGCTTCAGCCGGCTATCGTTTCACCGCGCGATGGTAGGGCGGCGTTTGCCGATGTTGCTGACGGCTGCGGGCCGCGCTTACTTCTCAATGTGCCCCGATGAGGAGCGCGAGGATATTCTGGAACTGTTGCGCTCCGGTGCGGGCGGTGAAGAACAACAGGCGTTCGCGAGAAACGATACGCTCGTGCGCAAGCTGATCCAGCGTGTGCGCGCGGATGGTTTCGGATCGAATCACGGCGACTGGACCGCGCAGGCGAAAATCGGTGCGGTGGCGGTCGCGATCAGCGCGGACGAACGCGTGATCGCCAGTCTCAATGTCGTCTTCCTGTCACGCGCGGTAAGTCTCGAAGATGCCGCTCGCCGCTATGTGCCCGAGCTGCAAAAAGCCGCATTGGATATTGCCGAAGCATTGAGGCAGGAACCAGCGACTCGTCCCCGTCCATCGATGTAGGCACCTGGACCGGCTGAATGTCGTGAACGGGAACCGAACGGTCACGCGAATGACTATGTGCCGACTGCACCGGACCGCTGAGAATGGCCGCACGCCGACGCCCTTCCCCCCGCCCCCATCAACACCCCTACCGCGCCCGCACCGACACGAACTTCCGCGCATTCTCCCGCTGGATCAGCACCGCGATCACACCGCCTTTCGCTTCGAGCGACTGCACGTCGTCCGGCGTTTCGAGCAGCGTATCGTTGAGTTCGAGCACGACGTCGCCGGGCCGGATTCCCGCGTTCGCGGCCGGCCCGTGCACCGCATCGACCATCATCCCGACCGCGAGCCCGGTCGAACGCCGTTCGGCGTCGCTCAGCGGATGCATCGTCAGCCCGAGCCGATCGCCGCTGTCAGCCGGCCGTGCGGCCGCCATCGCCACGCCGGCGGCACCGCCCGCGCCGACCGTGCCCGCGCTGCCCGCGCCGCCCGCGCCGCCCGCATTGCCCGCGCTGCCCGCATTGCCCCCGCTCCCCGTCACTCCCGCGCTGTCGATCGCATCGCCGGTCCCCACGCCGGTGACCGTCAGCATCATCGGCACGCGGTTGCGGATCACCCGTAGCGGCGCCTTCGCGCCTGGCGGCAATTCGGCGGCCAGGTCGTTCAGTTCGGCCGACTGGCCGATCGGCTTGCCGCCGAACTTCACGATCACGTCGCCGGGCCTCACGCCGGCCGCGGCGGCGGGCGAGCCGGGATCGACGCCGTTCACGAGTGCGCCGGCCGGACGAGGCAGGCCGAACGCTGCAGCCAGCCCGGCACCGACGTCCTGCACGTCGACACCCAACGCGTTGCCGGACGACGCGCGCTGCGTCTGCGCACTGGCCCGCATCTGCGCCTGCACTTGCGCACGCACCTTCACGGCGAGCGCGATCGGAATCGCGAACGTCGTGCTCGCGTAGCGGTCGGCGCCCGTATAGACCTGCACCACAATGCCGATCACGTCGCCCGCGCGGTTGAACACGGGGCCGCCCGAGTTGTCGGGATTCACCGCGATGTCGGTCTGGAAGAACGGAAACGCGCTACCGTCCGGCAGCGCATGCGATGTCGCGCTGACGATGCCGGCCGTGACCGTGTTGCCCGAGCCGTCCGGCGCGCCCATCGTCATCACTGGTTCGCCGGCGCGCACCCGCGACGAATCGCCGATGCGCACGACCGGCAGCTTCGTCGCGTCGACGTGCAGCACGGCGACGTCGCTTTGCGGATCGACGACCAGCACCGTCGCCTTCAGGTCGCGATGATCGGCGAGTCGCACCGTGACGTCGGTTGCATCGTCGACGACATGCGCGGACGTGAGGATCAGCCCGTCGGCGCTGACGATGAAACCCGAGCCGCTGCCCGACAGCGTGCGCGGCGCGGTATCGGGCGCCGGCGCCGGTGGAACCTGTGCGGACGCCGGCGGACCGCCCCGGCGGAAGAACGCGGCGAGCGGATCGTCGGAATCGAGAATCGCGAAGGACGGGCCACCGGCCTGCTGGTCGGGCGCGGCGGTCATGATGGTCACGACCGCCGGGCCGTATCGGTCGACGATCGCGGGGAAGTCGACCGGCATCGAGCGAGGTGATGCGGCAAGCCGGCTCTTCATGACGGGCGGTGTGGCGGTTCCGGCAACGGCTGGCGACGGCGACAGCAACGAGGCGAATACGCCCCCGATCAACGCGGTGCGAAGCACGGCGCGAGCAAGCGTCTGGCGAACCACGGTGCACCTCCCCCGGCAGTCGCGGCCCCGCCCCGCGCGGGCGCCGACAAGCACCGGTACACCCCTCCATTTATAGTCCACGCAGCATGCGGAACATACGAATCGAAACCCGCATCCCAGGTCGGCGCGCGGCGTCGGAGCCGCGTCAGCGTTCGTTCCGGGCAAAGTTCACGGTTCGTCAATCGGAACATTCACCCGCCATCGCGACGATGCACGCGGCGAAGTACGTCCCGCGCTACCAGGCCAGCAGCAGAAAGTTGCGTACCACCGCCGACGGATCGTCGCGTCGAGACGCAATCGCGAGCCTCGCGCGCAGCCCGTTGCCCGCGACCGGCCGATACACGACACCCGCGACCTGCACCTGCGTGATCGCCTTCGGCACGATCGACACGCCGAGCCCGGCCGCGACGAGCGTCACCGCCGACGCGATTTGCGGCGCGGGCTGCGCCATGCGCGGCTGGAACCCGGCGGCATTGCACGCCGCGACGATGTCGTCGAACAGCGCACTGCCCGCTTCGCGCGGCACCTGCACGAACGCCTCGTCGGCCAGTTCCGCCAGGTCGATCCGACGCCGCTGCGCGAGCCGATGCGCGACCGGCATTGCGACGAACATCGGCTCCTCGTCCCAATCCGCGGCCAGCAACGTGTCCGCGATGCGACGCTCCGGCCGCACGATCGCGACATCGAGACGCCCGGCGTCCAGCGCCTCGAGCAGCACGCCGGAGGTCGCCTCCTGCAACGTCAGGTCCGTATCCGGAAACGCTTCGCGAAAGCGGCGAATCAGGTCGGCCACTTTCGAATTGAAGGCCGCCGTCCCGGTGAAACCGACCCGCAGCTGTCCGATTTCGCCACGCGCGGCCCGTTTTGCCGCCCGCGCCGCGCGCTCCGCATCGTCGAGCACACGCCGTGCCTCCTCCGCGAACACCTCTCCCGCGACGGTCAACTCGGCACCGCGTGCGGTCCGCTTGAACAGTTCCACGCCGAGTTCGTTCTCGAGCGCCTTGATCTGCTGGCTCAGCGGCGGCTGCCCCATGCCGAGCGCTTCCGCAGCCTTCGTGAAGTTCGACGTGGCCGCCACGGCCAGGAAGTATCGGAGATGTCGAAGTTCCATGTGATCTCGGGTAGACGGAAATGGCGATCAAGCCATTCGTAAAATGTATCGCTGCGGTTTCTTTCATATATTGGACATATATATGATCGTGCGCAAGAATTCGGATATTCTCCAGCCCATCGGGTACACAGCATGTCGAATCCCGCGATTTCGTCCACCGCGACTCGCGCCCCGAGCGCCGCGCCGGATGCGCTGCCCGCCGGTGTGTCGCCGCGCTCGGCGGCCTACAAACGCATCGCACTGGCACTCTTCCTGGCCGGCTTTTCCACCTTCTCGCTGTTGTACTGCGTGCAGCCGTTGCTGCCCGCGTTCGCGCGCGAGTTCAACTTGGGCGCGGCATCGAGCTCGCTGTCCCTGTCACTGTCGACGGGGATGCTGGCGGTCTCCATCCTGTGCGCCGGCGCGCTGTCCGAACGCTTCGGCCGACGCGGGCTGATGTTCGCGTCGATGACGCTCGCGGCGCTGTTCAACGTGCTCTCGGCGATCGCGCCGAACTGGAACCTGCTGCTGATCTGGCGCGCGCTCGAAGGTTTCGCGCTCGGCGGCGTCCCGGCAGTGGCGATGGCCTATCTCGCCGAGGAAATCGCCGCCGACGGGCTGGGCCTGTCGATGGGGCTCTATGTCGGCGGCACCGCGTTCGGCGGCATGATCGGGCGAATCGGGATGAGCGCGCTCGAGGAGTATTTCTCCTGGCGCACCGCGATGCTGACGATCGGCGTCGTCGACCTGGTCGCGGCGATCGCGTTCGTGATGCTGCTGCCGCAGTCGCGACGCTTCGTGAAGCGAACCGACCTGACGCTGCGTCACCACCTGCGGCTGTGGAACGCGCAGTTGCGTCACGCGCGCCTGCCGTTCGTGTTCGCGATCGGTTTCCTCGTGATGGGCGCGTTCGTGACCGTGTACAACTACGCCGGGTTCCGGCTGACGGCCGCGCCGTTCAACCTGAGCGCGACCGCATGCGGGTTGATCTTCGGCGCCTATCTGTTCGGGATGGTGTCGTCGTCGAGCGCCGGTGCGCTGGCCGATCGTCTCGGGCGCGCGCCCGTCCTCGTCAGCGGCATTCTCGTGTTCGCGGCCGGCCTCGCACTGACGCTGTCGCATTCGCTCGTCGCGATCATCGTCGGGATCGTGATGATCACGATCGGCTTCTTCGTCGCGCATGCGGTCGCGAGCGGGTGGGTCGGGCATCTCGCCGGTTCCGCGAAGGGGCACGCCGCGTCGCTCTACCTGCTGGCCTACTACCTCGGATCGAGCGTGCTGGGCTCGGTCGGCGGCACGTTCTGGCAACACGGAGCGTGGGGCGCGGTTGCTGCGTATGTCGCGGTGCTGCTCGTGCTCAGCCTGGCGGCTGCCCGCCCGATCATGCGCGGGGAACGCGTTCGGTAGATTCCCATTCTCCCGCTTCGCCTCCCCGCGATTCGCAGCGACGCGGCTGCGGTTCACGCTCCCGCGACCCGGTGCGCGATCGTCGACAACGTCCGCAGCATCGGCGCGAACGCATCGGCCGACGTGTTGCCGAATCCCAGCACGAGCCCGTTGGCCGCCGACATCGCGTGGATCGAGAACCCCGACAGCGGAAACGGCCCGATCCCGTGCGCGCGTGCCGCCTCGACGATCGCGCGGTCGCGATAGCGTGCCGGCAGCCGCAGCGCCAGATGCAGCCCGCACGGTCCGCCCTCGATCCGATGCGGCACGGCGAACGCGTCGTCCAGCGCGGCGAGCAGCAAGCGCCGCCGGTCGCGATACAGCCGGCGCATCCGCCCGAGATGCCGCCCGTACTCCCCCGACTCGATGAAATCGGCGAGTGCAAGCTGCACGTGGCGCGTCCCGCCGCGCAGCATCTCCGGCAACGCCTGCCGCACCGCGGCCAGCAACGCGTCGGGCAGCACGAGAAAGCCGATCCGCAACGCCGGAAACATCGTCTTGCTGAACGAGCCGAGATAGACGACCGGTGAATCGGCCGCGAGCCCGTGCAACGCGCCGATCGGCTCGCCGGTGTGACGAAATTCGCTGTCGTAGTCGTCCTCGATGATCCACGCGCGATGCCGGCGTGCGGCGTCGATCAGCGCGAGCCGGCGCGAGATCGACAGCACCGCGCCGGTCGGGAACTGGTTCGACGGCGTGGTGTAGACGAGCCGGGGCGGCCGCTCGCGCCAGTCCGCCTCCTCCGCACGCAGCCCCTCCGCGTCCACTGGCATCGGCACGACGCCGAGATCGGCCGCCTGCATCGCGGTGCGCGCGCCGCGATAGCCGGGCTCCTCCACCCAGACCGTGTCGCCCGGGTTGGTCAGCAGTTGCGCGCACAACGCGATCGCCCCCTGCGCGCCCTCGGTGATCACGATCTGCTCGGGATCGCAACGCACGCCGCGCGTCACGGCCAGATGGCGCGCGATCGATTCGCGCAGCGTGGGTTCGCCAAGCGGGTCGCCATACGCGAGCAGGTCGCGGCCGGCGCGGCGCAACGCGCGGTCGATCGCGTGTCGCCACGCATCGACCGGGAAATGCGACAAAGCGGGGACGCCCGGCCGGAAACCTTCCGACTCGCCGGTGCCGATCAGGCTCGGACGGATGCGGCCCAGCCGCTCCGCGACGGCCGGGGGCGCCACCCGCCGACGCGGTGCGGCCGGCCGCGACAGGCCGACCACGCGCGTGCCACGGCGATCGGATTGCAGGAAGCCTTCGGCGACGAGTTGTTCGTAGACGGCCGCGGTCGTGTTGCGCGACACGCCGAGCGTCTCGGCCAGCGCGCGCGTGCCGGGCAGCCGCGTGCCGGCCGGCATCGCGCCGCCGAGAATCGCGTCGCGCACACGACGCAGCAACTGCCGCTGCAAGGAAGGCGCGCCGGCCGTGCGCGCGAGCGGCGCGTCGAGCGGCAGCAGCGGCGCGGCGCCGGAAGGAATGGCGGTCGTCATCGGAATATCGCGGCGTGGAAGTCTCGGTGCATGGCGCGTCGATCGCGGCACCGGCATGGCACCGGCACCGCGCCTTCACGGCGCCTTGGCAGCACCTTCGTGGCACCATAAATTTGCCATCGTCTGGCGCTTCTCATGGTACCTCGACGGGACTACGATCGTCTGCATGCCGGCATGTCGCCGGCCGCCAACCGAAGCGAGATCGACCTTGTCCACGCTCACCAACGACTTCCAGCAGCCCATCGGCCACCCCGTTCGCGACTGGTCCGCGCGCCCGCGCCCGGAGCGCATCGTGCTCGAGGGCCGCTTCTGCCGCCTCGAACCGCTCGACGCCGACCGCCATGCCGCCGACCTGTACGCCGCGTATGCGCAGGCGCCCGACGGCGGCGACTGGACCTATCTCGCGCACGGGCCGTACGCCGACGAGTCGAGCTACCGCGACTACGCGCGCGGCGCGGCGGCAAGCGCCGATCCGCTGCACTACACGGTGATCGACCGCGCGACGAACCGAGCGGTCGGCACGCTCGCGCTGATGCGCATCGACCCGGCCAACGGCGTGATCGAGGTCGGCTCCGTCACCTTCTCGCCGCTGCTCAAGCGCACGCCGATTTCGACGGAAGCGCAGTACCTGCTGATGAAATACGCGTTCGACACGCTCGGCTACCGGCGCTACGAATGGAAGTGCGACGATCTCAACGAGCCGTCGCGCAAGGCGGCCGCGCGGCTCGGCTTCCGTTACGAGGGCACGTTCCGGCAGGCGATCATCTACAAGGGCCGCAATCGCGACACGGCGTGGTTCTCCATCGTCGACGGCGAATGGCCGGACGTGCGCGCCTCGTTCGAAACCTGGCTCGCGCCGGAGAACTTCGACGCCAACGGTGCGCAGCGCGAGTCGCTCGTTGCGATCCGCCACGCGCGGGCTCGTGCGCGCGACGCAGCCGGCCGCGCGAACGACGCGACGCGCGTCACGGTCCGCCCGCTCGTCGCCGCCGACGAAGCCGCGTGGCGCCCGCTGTGGCAGGGCTACCAGAGGTTCTACGAGACCGCGCTGAGCGACGCCGTGTTCGCGACGACGTGGGCACGCCTGATGGATCCCGCCGAACCGATGTTCGTGCTCGGCGCCTTCGATGCGTCAGGCACGTTGGTCGGCATCGTGCACGCGATCTATCACCGCTCATGCTGGACCGAAGGGCCGTACTGCTATCTGCAGGACCTGTTCACGGCGGCCGACGCCCGCGGACAAGGCGCGGGCGGTGCGCTGATCGAGGCCGTGTACGAGCGGGCCCGCGAAGCCGGCGCGAGCCGCGTGTACTGGCTCACGCACGAAACCAATACGACCGCGCGCGCGCTGTACGACAAGCTCGCGACCAACGCGGGGTTCATTCAGTACCGGAAGGATCTCAAGTAACGCGCGGATGCAACCGGTCGCGCTCAGCCCAGGGCGTCGACCGGATCCGTCGCCTCCGCGCAGGCTGGCGCAACGTGACACGCGGCGCTGGCCGCGGGCGGCACCGACGCGGGGTGGATCATCTCGTCGCCGTTGACGGGCACCGGCCGCCGCACCGGGCGATACACCGGTTCGCCCGGCTCGATCGCCTGGCCGGAGATCGCGCAGCGGCCCGCCTGCAACGCGACACGCAAGCGCCAGCGTTGCTCGCCGTAATGGCAGCGCCCGCTTTCGCTCCAGCGCACCAGCAAACCGTCGTCGCCAGCTTCCAGAACCGACACGAACAGTTGCGGCCGCAACGGTGAAGCGCCAGGTGCGACAGGCTCCGCAGACGGCGCTCGAGCGGCGCGCTCCGACTGCCGGGCCGTCCCGACCGCTGCCGGCAACGGCATCGCGTCCCGCTCGTCGGCTACCAGCATGTGGTACGACACGTACTCGCAGATCAGGCTTTCGATGAGGTTTGGCATGCTGGACGACATTCCGTGAAGATTGAAACGAGCCGCGCCGCGCTCGGCCGTTCGAATTGCCGCAGATGATACAAATTGAAGTTAACTTCAAGTAAAGGGGTGGCGCGCGCAACGATGCGTTTCGCTGATCGGCACAATGGACCGGCACGACGGCGGTGGCGGCGGCATCGACCCAGCCACGCGTCTCGCGTTTCGTCTCAACCGGCTGAGACGAATGTCCCGGCGTCTCACCCGTCCCAATCGTTGCACGCGCAGCAAATTTCACGCGCGATTCGTTCTGCACGCCCTGATATTGGCGCAGGACCCGCTGCTGCACCGCACACCGCCCCTCCCGCTCCGTCACCCCCCGACCACCGATTCGGGCTGGCCCCATTCCTGCATGTCGATCGCTCGCGCAATCGCGCGACGGACGCGCCGGCCCCCTGCCGCGCGTCCGACGACAACCTGACGGAGACAGCAACGTGAGTACACCGGCACCGAACACCGCTCCCAGCATGAAGGCCGCCGTCTGGCACGGCCGCAACGACATCCGCGTCGAGGAGGTTCCCGTTCCGGCGCATCCGCCGGCCGGCTGGGTCCAGATCCGCGTGCACTGGTGCGGGATCTGCGGCTCCGACCTGCACGAGTATGTCGCCGGGCCCGTGTTCATCCCCGTGGACGCGCCGCACCCGCTGACGGGCCTGAAGGGCCAGTGCATCCTCGGCCACGAATTCAGCGGCGAAATCGCGGCGCTCGGCGCCGGCGTGTCGGGCTTCGCGGTCGGCGAGCGCGTGACGGCCGACGCGTGCCAGCATTGCGGCACCTGCTGGTATTGCCGGCACGGGTTGTACAACATCTGCGAGAACCTGGCATTCACCGGGCTGATGAACAACGGCGCATTCGCCGAATTCGTCAACGTGCCGGCCGAACTGCTGTACAAGCTGCCCGACGACTTCCCGACCGAGGCCGGCGCGCTGATCGAGCCGCTTGCGGTCGGGCTGCATGCGGTGAAGAAGGCCGGCAACATCGTCGGCCAGACCGTCGTCGTGGTCGGCGCCGGCACGATCGGTCTCTGCACGATCATGTGCGCGAAGGCCGCGGGCGCCGGACGCGTGATCGCGCTGGAAATGTCGGCCGCGCGCAAGCAGAAGGCGCTGGAAGTCGGCGCGACGGTCGTGATCGACCCGAAGGCGTCCGACGCGATCGCGGAAGTCAAGGCGCTGACGGGCGGCTACGGTGCCGACGTGTCGTTCGAGTGCATCGGCCACACGGCCACCGCGCAGCTCGCGATCGACGTGATCCGCAAGGCCGGCAAATCGGTGATGGTCGGCATCTTCGAGGAGCCGACGTCGTTCAACTTCTTCGACATCGTGTCGACCGAGAAGGAAGTGATCGGCTCGCTCGCGTACAACGGCGAATTCGCGGACGTGATCCGCTTCATCGCGGACGGCCGCATCGACGTGCAGCCGCTGATCACCGGACGCATCAATCTCGGCGACATCGTCACGCACGGCTTCGAGGAACTGGTCAACCACAAGGACCGGAACGTGAAGATCATCGTCCAGCCCGCGACCGCCTGACGAACCGGGGACCGGCCGGCGACTGCCGCGTGCCGGACGGACGCGGCGTCGAACGGGGCCGGGGCAGCCCTGCCGCGGCCGAAACGGCCGGCCGACCGGCACATGTTCCCGCCCGTTTTCGGTGCGCGCACAACGGCACCGGCGCGGGCGCGCGGGGTCGGACTTCGATATACTCGAAGCGACATCACCGCCCCGCGCGCCGCCCGCGCGCCCGCTTCCGTGAAACCACGAGCCGGCCTGATCCTCGAACTCGTCGTCAACCTGCTGCTGCCCTGGGTCGCATACCGGGTAGCACATCCATATTTCGGCGAAACCGGCGCGCTGTATGCGTCGGCGATTCCACCCATCGTCTGGTCCATCGTCGAATTCATCCGCTCCCGCCGCATCGATGCGGTGGCCGCCATCGTGCTGCTCGGCATCGCGCTGTCGCTCGCCGGCATGGCGCTCGGCGGCAGCGCGCGCACGCTGCTGATGCGCGAATCGCTCGCGTCCGGCACGATCGGCGTCGTGTTCCTGCTGTCGTTGTTCCGCGATCGTCCGCTGATCTTCTATCTCGCGCGCGCGACGGTGGCCCGCGAGATGGCCGGCGGCGCCGCGCGTTTCGAGACGGTCTGGGCCGAGCAGCCGGGGCTGCGCCAGATGCTGCGGCTGATGACCTTCGTGTGGGGCGCGTGCATGACGCTCGAGATGCTGCTGCGCCTGTGGATGGTCGTCACCTGGCCCGTCGAGCGCGTGCTCGTCGTGTCGCCGATCATGGGCTACACGGTGTTCGGCACGCTGCTGCTGTGGACCTTCTGGTACCGGCGGCGAATGCGCGAGCGCAACCGCGTCGACATCCCTGGCCGAGACGGCATCACCGAAATCGCCGGTCGCTGACCGCCCAACCCGCGGCATGTCACGGCCGCTGGGGTATGATGCGCGGCGTTTCGTCCGACCCTGCATCGCCCCATGTCTCTCTCGCTTCTCCCGTGTGCCACGATCTGGCTCGCGCTCTTCGCGGCCGCCGCATTCGCGTGGCAGCGCCCGCTGCACAGCCTGAGCATCGCCCTTGCCGCGCTCGGCTATGCCGCTGCGCTGGCGTTCGGCAAGCTCGAGCCGATCGTGCTGGCGCCGCTCGCGCTGCTCGTGGCCGCGGCCTGGGGCGTCGCGCCGGGCCGTCCGTTCGCGGTGCGGATCGTCGCGCACGTCGCGTTTGCCGCGCTCGCGATCGCGCTGAGCCTGCACCTGATTCCCGGCTTCCACAATCCGCGCGTGATCGAGCCGACACGTTTCACGCCGGATGCCGTGCCGTTCACGATGTACCTGAATTTCGACAAGCCGCTCGTCGGCCTGTGGCTGCTATGGGCGCTGCCGTGGATCGCGCCCGACGTCCCGCCGGCGCGCGCGCTGCGCACCGGTGCCGTGGCGGCCATCGCGACGGCGGCGGCCTGCCTGGCCGGCGCGCTCGCCTTCGGGATGGTCGGCTGGGCACCGAAATGGCCGGCGTCGGGCTGGATGTGGCTCGTCAACAACGTGCTGCTCGTCACGCTCGCCGAGGAAGCGCTGTTCCGCGGTTACGTGCAGGGTGGACTCACGCGCGTGCTCGGCCGGTTCGGCTGGGGGCCATGGGCCGCGCTTGCGATCGGCGCGGTGCTGTTCGGCGCCGCGCACGCGGCCGGCGGCTGGCCCTGGATCGTGCTCGGCACGGTGGCCGGCATCGGCTATGGCCTCGCCTGGCGGCGCGGCGGGCTGCTCGCGTCCGCGCTCGCGCATGCGGGGCTGAACGCGATCCACTTCGGGCTGTTCACCTACCCGATGCTCGCCGCCGCGCGCTGAACGCCGTGCGCGGCGGCGCCGCGCCGGGCACGAACGCCGGGGCACGCTTCCGCCGGACGTCGCATGGTATCCCGCGGCGCGCAAACGCGTCGCGGTGCACTCGCGCGCTACCCGCCAAGGCCGGACGGACGAACGCGCCCACGCGGCCCGGATGCATTGCTCGGGTCCGGGTTGCGCGTCGAATGACGAACGGAGTTACTTGATCTGGTCGGCGAGCGGCTGCAGGAATTCGGAGAAGCCCGTCAGCATGATCTGCACGCCGATGCACAGCAGCAGGAACGCCGACACGCGCTTCGCGACCTTGGTGCCTTCGGTGCCGAGATAACGCGACAGCAGCGCGGCACGGCTGTAGGTCAGCCAGATCACGACCGCGACGAGCGCGGAAACCGCGATCGACACGATGCTCGACAGCATGAATTCCGACAGCTTGTGCGTGCGGTTCGCGTTCAGCGCGATCGCGGTGGCGATCGAGCCGGGGCCGACCGTCAGCGGCACGGTCAGCGGAAAGAACGCGCGGGTCATGATCGCGTTCGCATTGATCGGCTTGATCGGCGTATCGCCGCCGCCCGCCGGGCCGTCAGGCTCGTTCAGCATCTGCCAGCCCGCGACGGCGACCGCGAAACCGCCGCCGATCCGCAGCGCTTCCATCGAAATCCCGAAGAAATGCAGCACCGGCGTGCCGGCGAAGAACGCGACCAGCAACACGATGAACGCGTTGAACGCCACCTTCTTCGCCAGCAGGTTCCGCTCGTGCTCGGTCAGCGCCTCGGTGCGTTCGAGAAACAGGAACGCGATGCCGATCGGATTGATGATGCCGATCAGGCCGGTGAAGCCGAACAGGATCTCGGAGATAAGGCGGTTGACGATCATCGGAAGCGAGGAAACGGTCGGGGCTGGGCCGGCGGCGCGCCGGGGGTCACGCATTGTAGAGCACGCGCCCGCGCCCGCGACGCAAATCGCGCCCCGGTCCCGACGGGCCGCGCCACGCCCTTACTCGGCGACCGGCTCCCACGCCGGCGGCCGCTTCGCGAAGAACGCGGCGAAGCCTTCCTTCGCTTCCGGCGTCGCCCGCACGCGGGAGATCGTCTGTGCGGTGAACGCCGCGCGTTCGTCCGACGGCGGATACTCGCCGATCGCGTCGAAAAAGCGCTTGATCTCCATCAGCGCGTTCGGGCCATTGCGGCCCAGTTCGGCGAGCGTCTTGTCGAGCGCCGCGTCGAGTGCGTCGGGCGGCACGGCCTGGTGGATCAGCCCGATCGCGACGGCCTCGCCGGCCGCGATCTGCGTCGCGGTCAGCGCGAGCCGGCGCGCCTGGCGCTGGCCGACCGCCTCGACCAGATACGGGCCGATCACCGACGGCAGGATCCCGAAACGGGCCTCGCTGACCGAGAAGCGCGCGTGATCGCTCGCGATCACGATGTCGCACGCCGCGCACAGGCCGACGCCGCCGCCGAACGCGTGCCCCTGCACGCGGGCGACCGTCGGCTTCGGGCACTGCCGGATCGCCCGCATCATCGCGGCGAACCGCTCGGCATCGCGCAAATTCGCGGCCGCGTCGTTCGCGCTCGCGCGCTGCATCCACTGCAGGTCGGCGCCCGCGCAGAACGCGCGGCCGTCCGAACGCAATACGATCGCGCGCACGTCGTCGCGCCCGCCGAGCGTCGTGAACGCGTCGGTCAGCTCGGCGATCATCGTCTCGTCGAACGCGTTGAGCACGTCGCCGCGCTGCAGCGCGACGGTCGCGATGCCGCGCGCATCGACGGCGACGGCCAGGGTCTTCAATCCATCCATCGAACAGGTTTCCTCGGGGTAGAACAGGGAACGGCGAAACTCAGGCGGCCTGCCGGCGGTCGATCACGCGCCGGGCCTTGCCGGTCGCGCTTGCGGGAATGCCGCCCGCGCCGAGCACCGTCACGCCCGCCGACACGCCGACCATCGTCTTGATCCGGTGCTGCAGTTCGCGCGCGATCGCCGCGCGGTCGCCGTCGGTCACGCACGCGGCGGCCTCGGAGCGCAGCTCGACCGCGAGATCGAGCCGGTCCATGTGGCCGTCGCGCGAGATCGTGATCTGGAACTGGCCCGACAGCTTCGTCTGCGCGACGACGATTTCCTCGATCTGGCTCGGGAACACGTTCACCCCGCGCACGATCAGCATGTCGTCGGAGCGGCCCGTGATCTTCGCGAGCCGGCGCATCGCGCGCGCGGTCGGCGGCAGCAGCGTGGTGAGGTCGCGCGTGCGATAGCGGATCACCGGCATCGCTTCCTTCGTCAGCGACGTGAACACGAGCTCGCCCTCGCTGCCGTCCGGCAGCACTTCGCCGGTCACGGGATCGATGATCTCCGGATAGAAATGGTCTTCCCAGATCACCGGGCCGTCCTTCGTCTCCACGCATTCACACGCGACGCCCGGCCCCATCACTTCCGACAGCCCGTAGATGTCGAGCGCGTCGATGCCCACACGCGTCTCCACCTCCTCGCGCAGCGCCTGCGTCCACGGCTCCGCGCCGAAGATGCCGATCTTCAGCGACGACTCGGCCGGGTCCATGCCCTGCCGCACCATCTCGTCGATCAGGTTCAGCATGTACGACGGCGTGACGAGGATGATCTTCGGCTCGAAATCGCGGATCAGCTGCACCTGTTTCTCGGTCTGCCCGCCCGACATCGGCACGACCATGCAGCCGAGCCGCTCCGCGCCGTAGTGAATCCCGAGGCCGCCCGTGAAGAGCCCGTAGCCGAACGCGTTGTGCAGCGTGTCGCCCGGGCGGCCGCCGGCCGCGCGGATCGAACGCGCGGTCACGTTCGCCCAGGTGTCGATGTCGCGCGCGGTGTAGCCGACCACCGTCGGCTTGCCGGTCGTGCCGCTCGACGCATGCACGCGCACGACCTGCTCGCGCGGCACCGCGAACAGCCCGAACGGATAGTTGTCGCGCAGGTCGTGCTTGGTCGAGAACGGGAATTTCGCGAGGTCGGCGAGCGTCTTCAGGTCGTCCGGATGCACGCCGGCCGCGTCGAACGTGCGGCGATAGTGCGGGACGTTGTCGTACGCGTGGCGCAGCGACCACTTGAGGCGCTCGAGCTGCAGCGCCTGCAATTCGTCGCGGCTGGCGGTCTCGATCGGCTCGAGGGCGGCGGCGGGATGCGTCGGGTGAGTCATCAGGGTGCTCCTCCAATGGAGTGATGTCGTTATCGTGATCGGGATGCGGCTGCCGGCGGCTAGCGGAACGTGCGGCCGGCCGCGCGCAGCGCGGCGATGCGCGGCGACACGCGATAGCGGTCCTCGCCGTAGCTCGCCGCGAGGTTCGACAGCACGCGATGCACGCGGCCGATGCCGATCGCATCGGCCCACGCGAGCGGGCCGCACGGGTAGTTCACGCCCTTCTCCATCGCGAGATCGAGATCGGCGGGCGAGCACACGCCCTGGTTCACCGTGTCGGCCGCCTCGTTCGCGAGCATCGCGACGGTGCGCATCGCGACCATGCCCGGCACGTCGGCGACGCCGACGACGCGAAAACCCGCTTGCTGGAACAGCCCGACCGCATCCGCATAGGCCGCGTCGCTGCACTGCAGCGCGCGCGTCAGCGCGACCAGCCCGGCCTGCGCGTAATCGCGCGCGAGATCGACGAGCACGAGGTCGGCCACGCCCGTTTGCGCGGCGCGCACCGTCGCGGTGCGGCCGTCGGTCAGCGCGATCGACGCGCGGCCGGCCACGGCCAGCAGTTCGTCGGCATGCGCGCCGCTCTGCCGCGCGCCCGCGATACGTTCGGCAAAGCGTGCGTGCAGCGCGGCGGCGGGGCCGTCCTGCGCGAACAGCGCGACGTCGGCCGGCGCATCGCGCTGCGCTTCGAGCTCGGGCGCGGGCGGCGTCGCGCCGTCGGCATATGAATAGAAGCCGCGGCCCGACTTGCGTCCGAGGAAGCCTGCGTTCACGAGTTCCTGCTGGATCAGCGACGGCGTGTAGCGCGGGTCATTGAAGTAAGCGCGAAACACCGACTCGGTCACCGCGAAGTTCACGTCGTGGCCGATCAGGTCCATCAGCTCGAACGGCCCCATCCGGAAGCCGCCGGCTTCGCGCATCACGGCATCGATCGAGGCCGGCGTGCCGCCCTGCTCGTTCAGCACGCGCAGCGCCTCCGCGTAATACGGCCGCGCGACGCGGTTCACGATGAAGCCCGGCGTCGACTTCGCCAGCACCGGCCGCTTGCCCCACGCGGCGGCCGTGTCGTACAGCGCCCGCGCGACTTCCGGCGCGGTCGCGAGCCCGCTGACCACCTCGACGAGCGCCATCAGCGGCGCCGGATTGAAGAAATGCAGGCCGGCCACGCGCTGCGGCGCGCGCAGCCCGGCCGCGATCGACGTGATCGAGATCGACGACGTGTTGGTCGCCAGCACGCAGCGATCGTCGACATGGCGCTCGAGCGTCGCGAAGATCTCGCGCTTCACGTCGAGCCGCTCGGCCGCCGCCTCGACGATGAGCGCCGCGCCGGCGAACTCGTCGAGCGCGCGCACCGCGCGAATCCGGCTGCCGGCCGCCTCCGCTTGCGCCGGCTCGAGACGGCCCTTCTCCGCGAGCCGCGCGAACTGCGCGCGGATGCCGGCCAGCGCCTTGTCGCACGCGGCTTCGTTCAGGTCGTACAGCAGCACCGCATGGCCGGCCGCCGCGGCAACCTGCGCGATGCCCGCGCCCATCGCGCCCGCACCGATCACGCCGACGACCGCCGATTGCGCCAACGCGCCCGAATTCACCGAATGTGCAGAAGAAACAGCCATCGCTTGCGATCCGTCATGAAGTGGAAGTGCGAGCGATTATAAACCGACCGGTCGGTAGATTTATGTCAGGGCGAGCCCGAATTTGTCGTGCAAGAGACCGTTACGGAAACTGTAAAACCCAAAAAAATCGAAAATCCGGGCACTTTTTTCGAACCGAAAGGTCAATGAAAGCGTTCGAATATGAGATAGCGCCCCCCGAACGCCTGATAAAATTCGACAATTCGCCGGAATTCAGGGGGAAACCGCGTGTCACGCCGTTGCCGTCCATCGTCCGCACCCTTTCGGGGTTGGTTCAGTCCCGCCGGCACGCCTGTCGTTACGTGCAAGCGCCCCGCCTTCGGCACTCGGTCGCATCGAACCGTTTCATCCAGCGACGGGCCTCGGCCCGCCCGCGCCCCTCGTCGCCTCACGGCGGCGAACCCGAGGCAGCGCAGCTCCGTGTTGCCGTGCATCAGCTTCATCGTCCTCGTTCGGCGGATCATCCGGCCGGGCTTCGTCAACCCGTGACGGCGCATCGCGTGCCGCCACTCGCATAGGAAACCGTCCATGCCGCTTTCGTCCAACCAGCTCCCGCGCTGGACCCTCTGGGCTCCGCTTGCCGCATGGCTGGTACTCGCGCTGTCGCGCGTCGTGCCGGCCGAAGGCCTCGTCATCGCCGTGTTCGCCGCCGCGCTCGCCGGCGCCGTGTTCGCCGCCGTCCACCATGCCGAAGTCGTCGCGCACCGCGTCGGCGAGCCGTTCGGCACGCTCGTGCTCGCGGTCGCCGTGACCGTCATCGAAGTCGCGCTGATCGTGTCGGTGATGCTCGGCGCGGGCCCCGAGAAATCGGGCCTCGCGCGCGACACCGTGTTCGCCGCCGTCATGATCATCTGCAACGGCATCGTCGGCCTCTGCCTGCTGGTCGGTGCGTGGAAGCACGGCGAACAGGATTTCCAGGGACGCGGCGCCAGCAAGGCGCTCGCGGTGCTCGCGTCGCTGTCGGTGCTGTCGCTCGTGATGCCGAACTACCTGAACGCCGCGCCGGGCCCGTTCTTTTCGAAATCGCAACTTGCGTTTGCCGGCGTATCGTCGCTCGTGCTGTACGGCGCATTCGTATTCGTGCAGACCGTCCGCCACCGCGATTACTTCCTCACCGAGCATGACAGCGCGAACGAATCGGTGCACGCGGCGCCGCCGAGCAGCCGTACCGCGCTGATCAGCCTCGTGCTGCTGTTCGCGAGCCTCGTCGCGGTCGTGCTGCTCGCTAAGCTGCTGTCGCCGGCCGTCGAGCATGCGGTGATGAAACTCGGCGCGCCGGAAGCGGCGGTCGGCATCGTGATCGCCGCGCTCGTGCTGCTGCCCGAAGGGCTCGCGGCCGTCACCGCCGCCCGCGCGAATCGTTTGCAGACCAGCATGAACCTCGCGCTCGGCTCGGCGCTCGCGAGCATCGGGCTCACGATTCCGACCGTCGCGGCCGTGTTCATCTGGGTCGGCCAGCCGCTCACGCTCGGCATCGGCGCGATGGAAACCGTGCTGCTGTCGCTGACGCTGCTGGTCAGCACGCTGACGCTCAGCCAGGGACGCACGACGGTGCTGCACGGTGTCGTGCATTTGTCGCTGTTCGCGGCCTACCTGTTCCTGTCGATCACGCACTGACGCAAAACGGCGCGCGGCACGGCGAAAACGAGTCGCCTTGCCGCGCGCCGTGCTTCATCTTCCCCGCTTCACCTTCTTCGCTTCACGCCGCGCCTACCGGACCGGAATCACGAGATGCTGGCCAGCCAGGATCAGGTTCGGGTTCGCGAGGTTGTTGCGGCGCTGGATCTCGCGATAGCGCTGGCCGCTGCCGAGCTTGCTCGCCGCGATCATGTTCAGCGTGTCGCCCGCCTTCACCACATACGTCTTTTCGCCCGACGCGGCCGCGGTCGTCATCGCCTGGTCGCTGACGAAGTACTTGCGCAGCAAGTCCAGATACTGCGGCGACTGCTTGAGCTTCGCGATCGCGGCGTTCAGGTAGATCAGCAGGTCCTGGTCGTCGGCACGCACGCCGATCTTGTACGCGATGTTCGAGCCGTCGAGCTTGGTCACCGCGAACTTCAGGTCGGTGCCCTTGATCGAGCTGACCGCGAACGGATAGTCGTAGATGAACGCGTCGACCGCATGGCCGTCGAGGCTCTTCGCGATGAACGCCGGGTCGGAATCGTCAACCTCGACGAACCGGACGTTCGGATACTGGCGCGTGACGAATGCACGCACGTCCGGGTCGCCCTTCAGGATACCGACCGTCTTGCCGGCCAGATCGTCGGCCGAGCGGATCGCGGAGCCTTGCCGCACGATCAGCGAATAGCCGAAATCGTCGACGTACGGCACCGAGTAGACGACGCCCGCCGGCGTGTTGTCCGGGAAGGTCAGCCCGTCCATCGCGACGTCGACGACATGGTTGCCCTTCGCGTCGGTGTCGAGCAGTTGCTTGGGCACGCCCGGGTACGTGTCGACTTCGTGACGCGTATCGACGACGACCGGCTTGCCGCCGTGCGAGAACGACGGATCCGAGAACAGCAGCCGCGCGAATTCGACGTTGAAGCCGTGCGGCGCGCCCTTGTCCTCGCCGAAGAACGGCTCGCTCGGGTTCTGCACCGAGACTCGCACGACGCCGTTTTCGGCGATCGATTTCAGCGTGCTCGCCTGCGGCGTGAAGCCGGCCGGCAGCACGTTGCCCGACGTCGACGGCGGCGCGGGCTGGCCTGCGTCGCCTGCCTGCGCGGACGTCGCGCCGGGCGCCGCATCGTGCGCGGGAATCAGTGTCGACAGGCCGCCCTGATGGACGATCCATACGCCGACGAGCACCACCAGAAACACGACTGCACCGAGAAGTTTTTTCATGGTTGCGTGCCTGCGGGAGGTTATTGTTGTTTCGACGGCAATGCAGCGGCCTGTGCCGCATCGGGGCCGGGCACGGGCGTGCCGCTCATCACCGCCTGCTGTTGCGCCTGCTTGACCTCGGGATTGTCCAGCAGCGACGTCTCCATTTCGGAAAATGCCTTGTTCACCGAGCGCATCACCGAATCGACGGCCACGTCGGTCTTGATCTGCTCGAACGTATCGGCGGTCTGCCGGCCAGCGAGCTTGTTCATGTGCTGCGCCGCCTGCGACATGTCCCACATCGCCTTCGCGCGATCGATCGCGGACGCGAAATTCTTCAGTTCCGCCTGCACCTGCTTGTAGCGGCTTTCGCGAAACGCGAGCAGCTGCTTCATCGTGTCGAGCTGCGCGCGAAAGCGCGGCGCGTCCTCCGGATACTGCTTCTCGAACAGCTCGGTCTTGTTCTCGAAGTTCTTCACTTCGGTGCGGAACGCAGTGATGCTGTCCGCGAATTTCTGCGCTGCCTGGCGCTTTTCCGCGAGCTGGTTGATGAGCGTCTCGATCGGATTCGACTGCGCTTCCTCGACGATCATCTTCACCTTCTGGTTCGCGAACTTCATCGCGACGACCGGCGCGAAATAGATCGCCCCGAGGCCGATCACGGCCGCCGTGATCAGCGCGATCATCCCCTTCAGGATGAACAGCGCGGCCGGTGCCGCGATCGCGACGCCGGCGATGATGATCGCCCATTTGATCAGCTTTGCCTTGCCACTCCCCGAACTGCCGTTTGCTTCATTCGAAAGCTGCGACATGAGTTTTTCTCCTTGAACCTCGAACTGAACTGCGTGCGTAAGCTGCGTCTGCTCAATCGAAATGCTTCGGACTCCGGTGCCGCCGCGCGCGCGGGACGGTCGACGGCACCATGCGTGGACGCGTGGCGGCGGCGTCACGAGGCGCCGGTGTAAGCGTCATGCGCGATACGGTATTCGGGCGCGACAGGCTGGCGTGCGACGCGGCAGCGCCGATCGGCACAGCTCATCGTCGCGGACGGCGCGCGGACGGGAAAGTGTACCGATGCACGGTACGAAACGGGATGACGGATACGTGACGCGACGGGCGTCGGGGAAATCGTGATTCCGGCGGGCCAGTGGCTGCTGCGCCGGGATTCCGGTACGAGTGCGTGAAGGCTCATCGTTGTTCTTGTGCGCGTCGCTGATGCGGGAACGCGCGGCCAGCGCACCCCGCTCCAAATGCACGCACGTATCCTGCGCCGACCGGCATGCAGCGTCAAGCGGTCGGCGCGGCGCGTTGCCCTTTCTCGATCGAAAGCGTGCGCGGCACGTCAGCTTTCCGAACAGTAAGGATGTTGCCGACGCCGCGACTCGGCGCGCTCGGTCGGGATCGATTTCCATCGAAGCGCGGCCCGCGGCCGGCCGCCGTGAGCTTACGTCTCGGCGCCGATCGAGGCGTCCGCATCGAACCCGTACAGCACGGCCGGATTGTCGACGAGCAACGCGCGGCCGACCGCCTCGTCCGCCGCACAGGCGCGCATCCAGCCGAGCAGGTTCGCGTCGTCGGGCACCGGCGACGCGTTCGGATGCGGCCAGTTGCTACCCCACACGCAGCGCGCCGAATGCTCGCGCGCGAGCACGGTGGCAAGGCGTGCGACGTCGTCGTAACCGGGCGCACCGGATCGCGAAGTCTCGTAAGGCGCGGACAGCTTCACCCAAACGTGGCCGCAATCCAGCAGGCGCCGCAATGCGACGAACGCCGGCGCATCCGGCGTCACCGGCGTCAGGAACTTGCCCGTGTGATCGATCACGACACGCGCCGGCAACGACGTCAGCATCGATTCGACGTCGGGCAGCGTCCGGCCATCGAGCTGCACGTCGATGTGCCAGCCGAGCGGCGCGATCCGCGCGGCCATCCGCTCGAGCTCGTCCCATCGCGCGACGCCACCCGACAGCGTCATGAACCGCACGCCGCGGATGCCGCCTGCGTGCAGCCGCTCGAGTTCGGCGTCCGGCACGTCGACCGGCAACGTCGCGACGCCACGCGCCTGCGGGCCGAGCGCGGCCAGCGCATCGAGCGTGCAGCGGTTGTCGAACCCGTATCCGGTCGGCTGCACGACGACCACGCGCGCAAGGCCGAGCGCCCGTTGCACGCGGCGATACGCCTCCACCGGTGCATGCGGCGGCCGGAACGTCGCCGTCGGCGCGAGCGGATATGCATCGTCGTAAATATGAATATGGCAATCGCATGCGGGCGACGGCCGCGCGCCGGTGCGGCCGTGCGTCATCGTGCGCCCGGCGCGGCCGATGCATCGGCCGACCGCCAGCGTGTGAGCCGCATCGCGTGCACGGCGTTGACCGCGCCGTCCGGCACGCGTGCGTCGAGCAGCGCGGCGAGTTGTTCGACCGTCTCCAGCGCCTGATGCTCGACCGCCGGCCGCGTCAGTCCGCCGATATGCGGCGTGGCGATCACGCGCGGATGCGCGGCGAGCGCGGGCGTCGGCATCTGGTCGGTCGCGCGGCCGACATCGAGCGCGCAACCGGCCAGCCGGCCGCTGTCGAGCGCGTCGGCCAGCGCCTGCTCGTCGACGAGCTCGCCGCGCGACGCATTGACGAAGCACGCGCCCGGCTTCATCGCGGCGAACGCACCGGCATCGAACAGGTTCGCGGTAGCGGGCGTCGCCGGCGCGAGGCACACGACATAATCCGCGCCGCGCAGCAAGGTCGCGCGATCGACCTGTTCGATCGACGGCGTGTCGACCCGCACGTACGGATCGCAGACGAGCACGCGCATCCCGAACGCCGTCGCGATCGGCGCGAGATGGCGCGCGATCTGTCCATAGCCGACCACGCCCAGCGTGCCGCCGCGCAATTCGCGGCCCATCCGCGGCAGCGGCGGCGTGCCGCGGTGGTACGCATCGGCGTACGCGCCGATACCGCGCGCGAGGTCGATCATCGCGCCGATCACCCACTCGGCGACGGCCGGCCCGAAACCGGGGCTCGCCTGCGTGACCAGCACGCCGAATTCGCTCGCCGCGTCGACGTCGACGGTACGAATGTCGACCGCGCAACGCAGGAACGCGGCGAGCGCGGGCAGCCCCGCGAACAGCGCGCGCGGCGCCGGCGTCTGCCGGTACGCGATCATCGCGTCGCACCCCTGGGCGGCGGCGATCAGTTCGTCCGTGCCGAGCTCGCGATCGAGCGGATTGCACGTGACGTCCGCGATCGCCCGCAGCGCGCGCAGCGCCTTCGCACCGAAGTAGTAATCGAGCATCCCGGACGGATGGGTCACGTAGACGCGCGTCATGCGGGGGCTCCGTCCGATTCGACCGCACGTGGCGGCGGCGGTGCGACCGACGCGCGCTCGACGAGCGTGACGCCCGGGAACACGCACTGCCCGGGCTCCGACGGGTCGCCGTCGTGCCGCATCACGCGCCGCACCATTTCCGCGGCCATGTCCGTGACGGGCAGCTGCACCGTGGTCAGCGCGGGCCACGAGATCGCCGACAGGAAGTGACCATCCATCCCGACGACCGATACGTCGTCCGGCACGCGCAATCCGCCGTCGCGCAGCCCGGCCATCAGGCCCAGCGCGAACAGGTCGTTGACCGCGACGATGCCGGTCGGCCGCGCCGGATCGGCCGCGAGCGCGGCGCCGAGCGCGCGCCCGACCTCGACGATCACCGCGTCGCCGTATTCGTTCGCCGGACCGCCGTCGAGCACTTGCGCATCGGCGCCCGCGTCGCGCGCAGCCGCGAGAAAGCCGCGGATCTTGTCGCTGCGGCTCACGGTGACGCCGGCCACCGTCGCGAACGCGAGCCGCGTATGGCCCGCGGCGACGAGACAGGCGGTCGCGAGCCGCGCGGCCGCCTCGTTGTCGGCCGTCACGTGATCGACCTTCGATTGCTCGCCGGGCGTCGCGCGGCGGTCGTAGCTGACGACCGTCATCCCGCGTTCGGCCGCGCGTTCGAGGTGGCTTTCGTCGGCGAGCGACGAGATCACGATCACGCGCCGCACGCCGTGCGCGAACAGGTCGTCGAAGAACGACGCCTCCTTGCCCGCGTCGCGGTACGTGTTGCCGATCAGCACGCGATGGCCGTACTGCTCCTGCGCGCAAGCCTCGATCTCGCGCGCGATGTAGCCGTACATCGGATTCGCCATCGACGGCACCAGCAGCCCGACGAGCGGCGTCTGCCCCGTCTTGAGCTGGCGCGCGAGCGTGCTCGGCCGGTACTGCAGCGCATCCATCGACGCCTTCACGCGTTCGAGCGTCTCCGGCTTCATCTGATCGGTGCGGCCGTTGAGCACGTTCGAAACCGTGCTGACCGAAACGGCCGCATGACGGGCCACGTCCTGAATCGTACTCATGTCGTCTTGCAATGAACGGGCTACAGGCCGAAACGGGCCGGCAGCCACAACGAAAACGCCGGTGCGAAGATCAGCGCCACGAGGGCGACCGACAGCACCAGCAGGTATTTCACCATCGGCCGCGCCACGCGCGCGACCTCGGTCCCCGTGATCGCGCAGGTCGTGAACAGCCCGAGCCCGACGGGCGGCGCGAACAAGCCGAGCCCCATCGCCACCACCACGACCGTGCCGAAATGCAGCGGGTTGATGCCGAGCTGCAGCGCGATCGGCGCGAGGAGCGGCCCGAAGATGATCAGCGCGGGCGCGCCTTCGAGCACGGCGCCGAACACGATCATCAGCAACGCCGCCAGCAACAGGAACGCGGTCGAGCCGTACTGATGGGCAAACGCCGTCATTGTGCCCGAGACGAGCGCCGGAATCTGCTCGATCGACAGCGCGAACGACACGCTCGACGCCGCCGCGACGATGAACAGGATACCGCTCGCCATCGACGCCGCACGGACGAACACGCGGCCGACCGAGCGCCAGGTCAGCTCGCGGAACGCCGCCCAGCCGACCACCAGCGCATAGACCACCGCGAATGCCGAGACTTCCGTCGACGTCGCGATGCCCGAGGTCACGCCCTTGCCGATCATCGCGACCATGATCAGCGCGACGAGCGCACCGCCCGCGAGCGGCAGCCACGCGCGGCGTTCGATGAACACCGCGTCGACGTCGATCCGGCGTCCGCAGATCACGGTCACGACCGCCAGCGACACGGCGAGCACGGCCGCCGGCACGATCCCCGCGACGAACAGCCCCGCGATCGAGATGTTCGCGACGAAGCCCATGATGATCATGTTCACGCACGGTGGGATCGTCTCGGCCATCACCGCGCTGCACGCGAGCAGCGCCGCGGTTTCGTCGGGATCCTGCCGCGCGCGGCGCACGGCCGGCATCACGACGCCGCCCACCGCCGCGATGTCGGCCAGCTTCGAACCCGACACGCCGGAAAAGCACGCCGTCGCGAAGATCACGATCAGCCCGAGCCCGCCGCGCACGCGCCCGAAAATCCGCAGCAACAATTCGACGAGCCGCGCGGACATCCCGTTCGACTCCATCAGCAAGCCGGCCAGCACGAAGAACGGCACGGCGAGCAGCACGAAGTGATCGGCGCCGGCCATCACCTGCTGCGAGTAGACGAGCAACGGCAGCGTCGGATCGGCGAGGAAGTACAGCAATGCCGAAAACGCGAGCACGAAGCCGATCGGCACGCCCAGCACGAGCCCGCCGACGAAGCCGGCGACCAGCAGCGCCCCCGGCGCGATCGCGTGTTCGGGCCGCAGCGCGTTCCAGCCGCACACGGCACCCGCGAGCACCGCGCAGCAGGCCAGCGTGCCGAGCACGCGGCGGCGCGGCGCGTTCAGCGCGTTCGCGAGCGCGAACACGCTCATGAACAGCGCGCCGAACATCATCGGATACACGTTGATCCAGCCCGGCAGGCCGCCGGTCGTCAACTGATCGTACGAGTCGCCGAGCAACTGCCACGACGACGCCAGCAGGTTCAGCGACACCGCCGCGACGATCCAGTGCCCGATCTGCACGAGCGCGCCCTGCCAGCGCGCCGGCAGCCAGCCGCGGAACAGGTCGATGCCGACGTGCTGGCTGCGGCCGAGCACCGTCGCCGCGCCGAAGAACACCAGCACGATCATCAGCGCGCTCGCGACCTCCTCGGCCCAGTCGACCGGATCGTGCAGGAAATAGCGAAAAACGACCGATACGAATACGACCAGCACGTCGGCGGCCAGCACCGCGGCCGACACGTATTCGATCCAGCGCATCGCCGCCTCCAGCGCACGAGCGGCGGCGCGCACGGGACGGCCTGGGGCGACGGCCGGCACGACGCTCGAAACGGAACCGGTATCCATCGCTCAACCCCGCGCGGCGGCGATCGCCGGAAACAGCGGCGCGGTAGCCGGATACTGCTTCGCGAATGCCATGTAGAGGCGGTCGTGCATCGCCTGCCGCAGCGCCGCGCGCTCGGCATCCGCCATCGGATGAAACGTCATCCCGTGCTGCTTCAGCGCCGCCTCCGCCTGCTCGGCCTTCTGCGTCGCGATCGCGCGCTGCTGCGCGGTCGCGTCGGCCACTGCGCGGTCGAACGCCGGGCGCAGGTTCGCCGGAATCCGCTCGAGCGCGCGCCGCCCCATCACGACGGTCATCGCCGCGAACACGTGGTGCGATTGCCAGCACGACTTGACGATCTCGTCGAAGCGGCTCGCGAGCACGGTGGCCGGATCGTGCTCGAGCCCGTCGACGACGCCCGTCTGCACGGCCATGTACAGCTCGCCGAACGGAATCGGCGTCGGCACCGCGCCCATCACCTTGAAGGTGTCCATGAATGCCGGCGTCGGCAGCACGCGCAGCTTCGTGCCCTTCACGCCCTGCAGCGCCGTCACCGGCTGCTTCGTGAACACGCAGCGCCCGCCGAAGTGCGAACCCCACGTCAGCACGGAGCAGCCCGCGCGCTTTTGCAGCAGCGCGTTCAGGCTGGTGCCGACCTGACCGTCGAGCACCTTCGCGACGTGCGCATAGCTGTCGAACAGATAGCCGAGATCGAGCATGCCGAGTTCCGGCGCGACCGTCGCCCAGATCGACGAGCCGGCGATCATCATGTCGATCGCGCCGATCTTCACCTGCTGCGCGACATCGCTCTCCTTGCCGAGCTGGCTGTTCGGAAAGTAGTCGACCCGGATCGCGTCGCCGACACTCGCCTTCAGGTTCGCCGCGAGGCGCTCGTACCACACGTAGTGCGCGGCGTTCTGGTCGGCAGGCATCGACGACGAGCAGCGCAGCGTCACGGTCTGCGCCGCGCGCCCGATTTCCGGCAAGCCGCCCGCGACCGCGAGCGTGGCGGCGGACGCCGTTTGCAGAAAGCGCCGCCGGGTGAAGGTAGTCATGGCCGTCTCCTTTCCAATCGCATCTCCAGACACGACTGTATCGATTTAGTGTATCGATACAGTAATACGACGACCGATGAGCACGAAATGGGGGTTTTCCCGCGACGAGCACGAAAGGACAGCGGATTGTTGGTGGCAATTTCGGGCCGAAACATCACGGGGAGCCGGCGCATTTCGGCCTTTCAGGGCCCCTGACGCGCGTCGAGCGTGTCGGCGAATATCATCAGACAACTGACTTTTTCTAGAGGACTGCGCCGTCCGCCCCTTCCGTCAGAAACTGCCCGACCATCGCCTTGAACACCGGCAGGGCCGGATTGTCGTTGTCCGCGCGCCAGGCGAGATACAGCTCTGCCGCGACGTCGACGCCCGCGAGCGGCCGGAACACCACGCCGTCGACATGCAGCTCGCGCGCCGACGCCGGCACCAGCGCGGCACCCAGCCCGGCACGCACCAGGCCGAGGATCGTATGCGTCTGCCCGACGTAATGCAGGTAGTTCGGCAAACGCCCCGCGCTGGCGAACATCCCCGAGATCATGTCGTGGAAGTATTTGCCCTCGTTCGGCGAATACGCGATGAAAGGCTGACGGTCGAGTTCGTCCGGGCCGATCTGCTCGTACGCGGCCAGCGGCGCGCCCTGCGCGACCGCGACGAGCATCGGCTCGCGCTGCACGAGCCGGTATTCGAGCGGATGGCGCGCCGCGCGCTGGCGCACGAAGCCCGCGTCGAGCATGCGCGACGCGAGCGCGTCGATCTGCACGGTCGACACCATTTCGCGCAGCTCGACGTCGACGTCCGGCAGCGCGTGCGCCGCGTGCGCGAGCAGTTCCGGAATCATCCGGTATGCGCTGACGGCCGTGAAGCCGAGCGTGATGCGGCCAGCCCCGCCGTGCGCGACGCGCTGCGCGGCCTGCTCGGCCCGCGCGGAAAACTCGAGGATGTGCCGTGCATCGCGCAGGAAGCGCTCGCCGGCCGCGGTCAGTCTGACCTGCCGGCTGCTGCGTTCGAGCAGCGCGATGCCGAGCGCATGTTCGAGCAACTGGATCTGCCGGCTGAGCGGCGGCTGCGTCATGAAGAGCCGTCTGGCCGCACGACCGAAATGCAATTCCTCGGCCACCGCGACGAAGCAACGAAGCTGGTTCAGTTCAATCATCCAAATCTTGAATCAATCGATAGCCTCCCGATGTTAGACCGATATCGATACGATTCCCATACTCGGTTGCACCTGATGCGCGGCTCGCGCGAACATTGCGATAGCGACGTGCTCGTGCTCGTGACATCGGCCAATCACGGCAACGTGCTCGCCGCGCTCGGCCACCAAGGATTCCTGATCAAAGTCGCGCGCGACAGCTCGTCGACGAAGCAGCGCGTGCGCGTGCTCGCGAACGGCACGATCGCCGGCGCGGGCCTCGACGAGTTTGCAGGCGAACCGCACGTGCCGGCCGCGCTGCTCGAACTCGAACGCGGCGTCGAACACCGTCCTGATCGCGCTGGAGACACACGGGCTCGTTCGCGGGCGCGCTGTGGTCGTCGCCGCGCACGGGCTGATCGGCGTCGCCGCCTACGCGTGGCTCGCCGGCCGCTTCGAACGGATTCGCGTCATGCCGCACGCATGACGCCCGGCGGCGGCATCACGCGCGCTGGCGGCTGTCCGGCGTCGGCGCGACCGCGAGCCGGTCGAGTTCGCGCAGGTCGTTCTCCAACGCCGGCGTGAGCGTCGTGCGCAGATGATCGAGGAAGGTGCGGATCTTCGCGTCGAGATAGCGGCGCGTCGCATAGACGGCATACACGCTGACCGTCTGCAGCCGGTACTCTGGCAGCACGCGAATCAGCCGCCCTTCGCGGATGTCGTCGAGCACGGTGTACAGCGCGACGCACGCGATGCCGCGCCCTGCCCGCACAGCGACGCACAACGCATCCGGCACGTTGACCTGGAACGGCGCCGGCTGCAGCTCGTACACCGTCTCCTCGTCGTCGCCGCGCTCTAGCCGCCACTCGCTGGCCGGCGATGCGGGCGTATCGAGGCGCAGGCACACGTGGTTCGGCAGATCATCGGGTGTCGTCGGCGTGCCATGCCGCGCCAGGTATTCGCGCGATGCAACCAGCACGCTGCAACTCGTTCCGCAAGTCTGCGCGACGTAGCCGGAATCGGGCAGTTGTGACGCGGTCACGATCGACACGTCGTAGCCTTCCTCGACGAGGTTCGGCATCCGCTGCGCGAGCGTCAGTTCGATCGACACGTCCGGGTTGTCTTCCTGGTAGCGCACGATCGACGATACGACATGACTCTGCCCGAGCCCCGTCATCGCATGGATGCGCATCTTGCCGCTCGGCCGCAGCAGCGCGTTGCGCGCCTCGGCGTTCGCGTAGTCGAATTCGGCGAGGATCGATTTCGCACGCTCGAAATAGCGCTCGCCGCTTTCGGTGAGGCCGAGATGGCGCGTCGTGCGATGCAGCAGCCGCGTCTGTACGTGAGCTTCGAGATTCGACACCGCGCGCGATACCTGCGCGGTGGTCGCATCGATTTCCTTGGCGACCGCGGTGAAACTGCCGGCTTCGACGACGCGCACGAACAGGCGCATGTTTTCGAGCATGTCCATTGAATTGGCTTGGGGAGTATCGGTGGGGAAACGTCGGCGGCGCTCGCGTCAGACGGAAATCGGGGCGTGCGCGCGAACCACGCGCAAGCGATGACCATGCCGGGGAACGGGCGGGAGAGCGGGCATCGCGTGCGTGGTTGTGGCATATCGGGGGATTCGGTGGCCCGAATTGTACGCCGCCGCAGACAAATTTGCGCGATCACAGCCGCGCCAGCCTTTCATCCGATGAAAGGTTCGTGCAAGACGGACACGTCGCGCGCCTGCAACGTATTGATGCAGCGCGACAATTTGTATCACAACGCGATATAATCTGCGCCTTCCTTGCGCTGCGTCATCCGCGTCGTCATTTTTACCGCTTATCGTCCATGTCGTCAGGTTCCCGCCCGTCGCGCCGCACGTTCAGCCAATGGCTGCACAGCTTCATTCCCCATCCGATGACGCTCGGCTGGCGCGAGCGCATGCGCTCGTGCATGGGCGCGCTCGTCGGCATCGCGACGGTCGGCGTCACGATGCGGCTGCTGCCCGGCGTACCGGGCCTCGTGCCACTGCTCGTCGCGCCGATGGGGGCGTCGGCAGTGTTGCTGTTCGCGGTGCCCGCGAGTCCGCTCGCGCAGCCATGGTCGATCATCGGCGGCAATCTGGTGGCGGCGACCGTCGGCGTCGCCTGCGCGCAGTCGATCGCCGATCCGATCACGGCCGCCGCGGTTGCGGTCGCCCTCGCGATCGGTGGCATGTTCGTACTGCGCTGCGTGCACCCGCCGTCGGGCGCGGTCGCGCTGACGGCCGTGCTCGGCGGCCCCGCGATCCACTCACTCGGCTTCGGCTTCGTGGTCGAGCCGATCGCGCTGCAATCGGCGATCCTGCTGTCGGCCGCGCTCGTGTATCACGCGCTGACGGGCCACCGCTATCCGCACGGTGGCGTGCGTCCCGACGCGAAGCCGCAAGGCGGCAGTGCCGCGCCGGCACGCGGCGGCTTCACGCGCGCCGATCTCGACGCCGTGCTGAAGCGCCGTGGCGAATGGCTCGACGTCGATCCGGACGACCTCGAAATGCTGCTGCGCGAGACGGAGATGCAGGCGTATGCGCGCACGTTCGGCCAGCTCACGTGCGCCGACCTGATGACGAAGAATGCGATCGAAGTCGCACCGTCGACGTCGGTCACGGCCGCGCTGACACTGCTCGACCGCCATCGCGTAAAGGCGCTGCCCGTCGTGGACGGCGACGATCGCCTGATCGGCATCGTCACGCGCGCCGACCTCACGCGCCAGCTGCGCCGCCCGGCCCCGCTGTGGCAACGGCTGGCCGCGCGCCTGCCGCAGTCGTTCGGCGGCCAGCCGCCCAGCGTCGCCACCGTGATGACCCGCGACGTCGCGTCCGTGCCGCAGACCCTGCCGATCACGGCGCTGGTGCCGCTGTTTACGCATTCGGGCCACCACCACATCCCGGTCGTCGACGCATCGCGACGGCTCGTCGGCATCATTACGCAGACGGATCTCGTCACGGGCCTGTACCAGCAGACGCGGATGCTCGAAGCCGCGTAACGCCGACGAATAGAAAAATGTGCTCCATTTCGCTGAAAATCGTCCATTTATATCATGTTGTGATATATTTCGCGTTACCGAAACTGCTGCCCGACCGACCGCAATGACCGATACCCGACGCGCGCTGACCAAAGGCGATTTCCAGCAACTGTCCGAGTTCCGCTACCAGATGCGGCGCTTCGAGCGTTTCTCCGAACGCGCCGCGCAAAGCGAAGGCGTGACGCCACTTCAATATCTGCTCCTGCTGCACATCAAGGGCTACCCGCATCGCGAATGGGCCACCATCGGCGAACTCGCCGAACGCCTGCAGGCGCAGCATCACGGCGTCGTCGCGCTGGTGACGCGCTGCGAGGCGCTCGGGCTCGTGAAGCGCAAGACCAGCGAAGCGGATCGCCGGCAGGTCGAGGTCCATCTCGAGGAAGCCGGCGAGACGCTGCTCGCCCGCCTCGCAGCCATGCACCGCACGGAACTGAAATCGCTCAAGGGCACGTTCCAGGTTCCGCAGATCGATTACTGACCCAGGCTTTACCGACCTTTCCCTACTCCGATGAACGCACCACACAAACGCGATTTCTCGACCAACGAACGCCTGCCCAGGATCGCGTTGCTGGCTGCCGGGATCGGCGTGCTCAGCACGCTGGCGGCATTCGTGCTGTTGAGCCTGATCCACCTGTTCACGAACCTGTTCTTCTTCCAGCAGTTCTCGTTCGCCGACCGTTCGCCCGCCCACAACACGCTCGGCGCGTGGGTGATCGTCGTGCCGGTGATCGGCGGGCTGATCGTCGGTCTGATGGCGCGCTTCGGTTCGGAGAAGATCCGCGGCCACGGCATTCCCGAAGCGATCGAGGCGATCCTGTTCGGCAAGAGCCGCATGTCGCCGAAGGTTGCGATCCTCAAGCCGCTGTCGTCCGGCGTCGTGATCGGCAGCGGCGGCCCGTTCGGTGCCGAAGGCCCGATCATCATGACGGGCGGCGCGCTCGGCTCGTTGATCGCGCAATGCGTGCACGTGACCGCGGCCGAACGCAAGACGCTGCTCGTCGCCGGTGCGGCTGCGGGCATGACCGCCGTGTTCGGTACGCCGGTCGCCGCCGTGCTGCTCGCGGTCGAACTGCTGCTGTTCGAATGGCGTCCGCGCAGTTTCCTGCCGGTCGCGCTCGCCTGCGCGGTGGCCGGTTTCGCGCGCGCCGTGTTCTTCGGCGTCGACCCGCTGTTTCCGCTGACCACCGCATCGCCGACGCCCGTCGCGCTGCTGTCGTGCATCGTCGCGGGCCTGCTGTCGGGCATGCTCGCGTGCGGCCTGTCGGCGGCGCTGTACCGCGTCGAGGACGCCTTCGCGAAGCTGCCTGTGCACTGGATGTGGTGGCCGGCGCTCGGCGCGATCGTGATCGGCATCGGCGGCTGGCTCGAGCCGCGCGCGCTCGGCGTCGGCTACGACGTGATCGGCGACCTGCTGCACCAGCACATCGCGCTGAAGATCGCGCTCGCGCTGCTGATCGTGAAGGCCGTGATGTGGGTGATCGCGCTCGGCTCCGGCACGTCGGGAGGCGTGCTGGCCCCGCTGCTGATGCTCGGCGCCGGCCTCGGCACCGTGCTGTCGCCGGTCCTGCCCGGCGGCGATCCGGCGCTGTGGCCGCTCGTCTGCATGGCCGCGACGCTCGGCGCCACGCTCGGCGCGCCGCTGACCGCGATCGTGTTCGCGTTCGGCCTCACGCACGATGCGAACGCACTGCTGCCGCTGCTCGCCGCGACGCTCGTCGCGCACGGCTTCGCGACCGTCGTGATGAAGCGTTCGATCATGACGGAAAAGATCGCGCGCCGCGGGTATCACATCTATCGCGAATATGGCGTCGATCCGCTCGAGCGCCACGACGTGGCTGAAGTGATGACGCCGGCCGACGCGCTCGTCGCGATCGACGGCGCCACGACGCTCGACGCGGTCGAGTCGCAGTACTTCGGCGCGAAGCAGACGCACCGTGCATACCCGGTCGTGCAGAACGGCCGCCTGCTCGGCGTCGTCGATCGCGCGACGCTCGACGCGCAGCGCGCGCAGGCCGGTCCCGGCGCCGTGCTCGCGAGCGCGTTCGCCGAGCGCGTGCCGGCCGTCGCGCAGTCGCACGAAACGTGCCGCGTGGTCGCATCGCGGCTCGCGATGCTCGGCCTGGAACGCCTGCCGGTCGTCGACGATCCGCAATCGCTGCGCATCATCGGCATCGTGTCGCGCAGCGACTTGATCAAGCCCGCGCTCCAGCACTTCGACGACGAACAGAAGCGCGAACGCTTCCGTCCGGTCGTACCCGTCAACCTGCGCGACGCAGGTGTACGCAAGGCCGGCTGACACGTAACGCCCGCGCGGCGCGGCGGCCGCGCGCCACCGCAAGTACTTTCCAAAACCGAAAGGAGCCTGGCGGGAGCGGAGTACTTGAGGCTGGATGGTCGTTAAAGGAAGCTGCATTTTAGGGTGCGGGGAGTCTCGGTTGCGAAGGGGAAGCCGTGAAGGGCGTAGCCCGTAGCGGCTTCCCCTTCGCGGGCTAGGCGCTGCGTGCCCGAGCCAAACTCCATACATCGGGGTACCGAGGCCGGGTTTGGGCGGCGACTTTGCCCATCAGGCGTTCCCGCGCCAAGCGGACCTGACGGGCGGCTTCGACATCCGTCTGGCTGCGCGCCTGCTGCTTCAGTTGATCGAGCGTGATGCCCTTGCGCAGGAAATCATCCACGTTTGGCAGGCTGGCTAGCTTCTCAAGCGGCGTCATCACATCGTCGGCGCGGTGGGCGCGTCGCGTTCGGCCCGGCTTCTTGGGATCAGGAACTTCGATGCCGAAAAGACAGGGTCGGTGCATGTTCAAAAACGGATTAAGCAGATCTACGCAAAAGGCATTGACCTGCTTGGCCCACTCGGCCGGTATGTGCGCGTAGCCAAATTGCCTGCGTACCACATTGCCGTTCTTGGATTCAGCCAGGGCATTGTCGTTACAGCGTCGTGGACGTGAGCGGGTGAACTCGATGAGTTGTTCCTTGAGCATCTTTGCGACCTCATGGTTGATGTACTCCGAACCGCCATCGCTGTGAAAGCCAAGAACACGGAATGGAAACTGGTCAATCATGCCGCGCAGTACCGGCAGCATGTGTTCTCGCTCCAGCGTCGGCACGGTCGCAACGACTTCCCACTGGGTGACGCAGTCGACGGCATTGATGTGATACACGCCGCGCTGTTCCTCGATGTTGCCCTGATGAACGCTGTCGATGCGGATAAATCCGGGGCGGTTCTCTGGTGCGGGAGCCCGGCGCACGGCGATTGCCGCGCCTCTGGGGTTGGTCTGAGTCTTCGTGTAGACCGTGTGATGCAGGCGATAGGTCTGCGAACGTCGCAGGTTGTACAGATGAGACGCTGAAAGGTGCTGCAGGCGTACGTAGCGCTCATCGTTGTAGACCTGATACATCCGGCGCAGCACGATGACCATCGCCGGGCCGGAAAGCCTGCCGTACTCGCGCTCGGTCTCGGCGAGCGTGAAGATGTCCTCATCGGTATAGCGGCAGGCGAAGGCATTCTCGGGGGAGCCCTTCAGCCATGCGAGCCTTTGCCCTTGCACCCAGCGTTGTACCAGCCGTGTCATGTGAGCGCGGCTGAAGCCGCTAAAGCGTCGCAGATAGCGCAGCACGAGCCCCCGGTGAGCTCGCTTGAGCTGGTCGTAGCGAAAGCGCCGTAGCACGGACGCGACCCATTCGCGACGTTCGTGAGGGCACGCGGCGGGTGCAAAGTCGAGCGTCTGTGTGCAGTCGAGGACGGCGCGCACTTGGTCCAGGGCGCGGATTTGCGATTCGTTCAAACTGATGATCATCCGGTAAATGATCATCCATCCCGGTGCTCCGACGTCGGTCAACTCATACGTGTCGGGCCAACAACAGGCTCATTTGCATTGGAAACGCGCCAAAGGCGCTACGCAAGAGCCAGCGCAGCCCCCCGCCCAGGCTCATGTTCCATTGGAGCGCTCGCATCGGCGTTTAAACTTCGTTGACAATTGATTGGACGAAAGTTTGTCATCATGGTGCTCATGCGACGGGGCCATCATTCAGCCGTTCCACATCGTCATCCAATAAAGAAGCGTCGCGGCATGACATGCAGACACATGCAGCACGCCGCGACCGTCAATCCGCCACACGTCAGGGCAGCGAGCCGACCTCACGACGCATGACGTCGTCGCCGCGTCTCCATACGGACCACGCACGACGCATGCCGCCGCGCGGCAGAATGCACAGCATCCGGATTGCCGTTTGGCAAGTGCGTTAACAACTTGTTTCGGAATCGCCGGAACCGCATTTGTCCGATGCAATCTCACAAGCACGCAGTTCTGCTGCGCATCCCACTCAATCAATCACGACTCGAGGGAGATAAAACGTGAACGTGAAATACTTACCGCTCATCGCATTGACCGTGGCAATTTCTGCTCATGCGGCCGATCCGGCCATGCAGAACGTGGGACAAAGCCAGAAAGCCGCCCCAGAAGTCTCGGCGTGCATCGCCAAGACCTGGGCCGACAAGTCGCAACAACAGGTCATCTCGCAGAACGTGCTCGCCAACGGCCTCGCAACCGATGTCTACGCACCGGGCCAGCAACCGCCGAACGGCGCGGCCGCGATGGTTCGTCCGTCGTCGAAGCCGGGCGTGAAGACGTGGGTCGCCGTGCGCGGCGACGCGGCTGCCGCCGGCGACATCAACGCCTGCCTGTAAGCACTGCTGCCGGCGGCATTGCGCCGCCCGCATGCAACAAGCCCCGCTTCGGCGGTAATGCCGTTCAGTTAAGGTTTTTCCGAAGATATCGATCGGGATAGCGAGCAGGACGGGACTTGACGGCCCGATCGCATTTGCGATCGGGCCGTTTTACATTGATGAGTAGCTTGAGGTGCTCGCGAAGTCGCTTGAGAACGGCGGGCAGTTTGGCAAAGGCAGGTGTGCGTGCGGCCCACATCATCTCGTGCTGGATGAGATGGAACGACCGAATGAAGCTCAGTTCGGTCGTTCGCATTTGGCCTCAAAGGCCGCGCAGGCCATCTCGCGGCGAATCAGGTTATAGGCGATCAATGCCCCCCAGATTTCCTGGTAAATGCCTTCAACCGTTCGGCTGCGCAGCGTCAGCTCGCGCCCGAGCATGGATTGCTTGAGCTCGCGGTAGCTGGTTTCAACCTGCCAGCGGCGCTCATAGCAGGCGTCCAGATCGGCCATCTTGAAGCGGCGGCGGTCAGTCAGTGAAGTCAGCAGCACCCGCTCGCGGCCTGCTGCATCCAGCACGCGGATCGCGCGAGCCGTCCACCAGTCGGGCAATTCAGGGCACTTCTTCCGTGCTTGTGGTGACACGCGCATGCGCACCAAGGCATCGTCAGGCTTGCCCGATATCACCTCCCAACGTGTATTGGACTTGGCCGGAATCAGGAAGTGGCGATTGCGCTCACCCGAACTCAGGCCGCACAGAATTTCGGCGCACAGAAAGCCCTTGTCGAATACCGTCAACGAGTGATCCGGGATCTGCTCCAGCAGTTGCTTGGCATAGAGCATCTCATTCGTGTCGTAACGGCCGAAGGCGATGTTGGCGACGAGATGGGTCGGAATCGAGGTCAGCGTCACGGCCCGCACCTGCGGGTAGCTGGCCACCTTACCGCTGGCATAGCCCTGAGCGCCGAAGTGCTCACGATTGGCGGGGCTGTCCGGAGTGCGCAGCGTGGTGCCATCCATGGCCCACAAGCTCAACCCTTTGAAGGCGTGGCGCGCACCATCTTGCTGGCACCAGGCTTGAGCGGTGCGTTCAAATAGCCAGGCCATGGGCGCATCGCCGAGCCTCTGCCGCGCTTGAGCGACGGCGCTCTTGCTGACGAATGAGGCCTCGTTGGGCAAGACCAGATCGAGGCTATCGACTACCTCGCTGATAGAGCAGTGTCGGTAGATTGCCAGCGCGATGACCAGCCATACCACCTGCTCGGCTGGTAAGCGCCGCCGGCGAATGCTGGCCGTGCCCGTCGCTTCGATGGCCTGTTCGATCCAGTTATGTGGCAGATGCTCGCCGAGCCGACTCAGGTCGGCAGGTGCTGCATCCAGCAGAAAGGTCAGGTGGTCGTTCAGCATCGCTGACCAAGTTAATCTATGGTCACCCCCGTTTTTGCAACGCTGACGTTGATGTGTGGTGGCTTTGCACCAATCTATCCGGCGTCGTTGTGAGGAATGCTCCTCGCGCCACGATGAGAATCGCGCCGGGCGGTCCTGATAACAGCTGCAGCTTCGGGAAGCTCGTTAACCTTTCAGGGTGTCCGCCAGGCCGGTTTGCCGTTCACGTCATCAATAATCAGCAGTCGCAAAACCAGATGAGTTGACTCGGTAACAGAATGATGAGATCTCGTCATGCAGCCGTGACGGTCGCTCGTTGCTCGAATACAGTGTTGTGGCTCACGATCGCCCATGCGATTCGGGCAAGCTTGCTCGCTAGGGCACAAGCGACCACGCTGGAATGTCGTCGCGCAAGCAGCGAGCGGACCCAGTCGGCCATACGGCCCGACTGCTTGTCCAGTCGGAGCATAAATGCTCGAGCACACTGGACCAGCAAGTGGCGAATATTCCTGTCACCTCTCTTGGAAATTCCGAGCAGGTTTGACTTCCCACCAGTACTGTATTGCCTTGGCACCAGCCCGACCGCAGCGGCGAAATCACGGCTGCATCGGTATTGCTTACCATCACCGAGCTCCGAGGCAAGTAGACTGGCAGTGATCGTTCCAATGCCGGGAATCGTCATCAGACGCCCACCAAGGGAGTCATCGGCGAGTTGTCGCTCGAGTTCTTTCTCGATATCGCGAATCTGCTCACAAAGATATTTGAAGTGCTCATGCAATCGATCAAGGATCGCGACGAGACGCGGCGGCAGCCGATACTCGGCCAGTACTGCAGGCAGGCGCCTTACGACGGCGTGGCCGACGGGGAGGCTGATTCCGAACTCAAGCAGGAATCCATGCATCTGGTTGGTCGTGCATACCCGATCGCGCACCAGAGCCTGGCGAACTCGATGGAGCGCGGAAAGTGTTTGCTGCGATTCCGTCTTTGGCGTCACGAATCGCATCGATGGTCGAGACGCTGCTTCGCATATAGCCTCGGCATCAACGAAGTCGTTCTTGTTGCTCTTGACGAACGGGCGCACGAATTGCGGAGAGATCAGCTTGACGGTGTGTCCCAACTCGCTGAGCTTGCGCGCCATCCAATGCGCACCTGCGCAGGCCTCCATCACGACAGTACAAGAGTGGAACGTCGCAAAAAACTCGAGTAGCTGTTTGCGTGAGACTTTCTTGCGAAGCACGGCTTTGCCAGCACGATCCTGTCCATGCAGGTGGAAAGAATGCTTGCCCAAATCAATTCCAATCATTGTGACGCTGTCCATGGCAACGACCTCCCGGGGAAAGTTCTCAGCAGCCTACTCGCTGAGAGGTGGGGGTGACCATCCCATTACAGCTTGCCGCTCTGTTTACAACTCCAACCCTAAAAACAAAAATGCCGTTCAGTTCTTAACTGAACGGCATTACCGCGCAAGCGGGCTTTTCTATTTGGGCGCACGGGCCGCGCGCACGCGCCGCGACCATGTTTGCGCGCTTACAGGTAGCTGCAGACGTAGTCGAGCGTCTCGAGCACCTCGATGTCGAAGCGGCTCTTGCCGGGGACCGAGAACGATTCGCCAGCGCCGTAGGTTTGCCATTCGCTGCTGCCGTCGGGCTTCACGCGACACTTGCCGGCCTGCACTTCCATCAATTCGGGCGCGTCCGTGCCGAAGTTGAGCGCGCACGGCAGGATCACGCCGAGCGTCTTGCGCGTGCCGTCCGGGAAAAGCACGGTATGCGACACGCACTTGCCGTCGAAATAGACGTTCGCGCGCTTGACGACCGATACGTTGTCGAATTGGGTTGCACTGGTCATGTGTTGCCTCTGATTGCTGGATGCCGGATGGCGTGTTGTCGGAAGCCGGCCGGGGTGGCAGGCCGGCCGCTATGATACCGGCTCGCGGCGGGCGCGCCGCGCGCGGGACTGACCGGAGGCATGCAATCAATAATCAGGACCACTACTCGAGGCATTGCGTGGCCCCCATGCAGCAGCTCATCGCAGCCCCTTTCGTCGCGCGGAATCGCGCAGGCAGTCGAGCAGCATTGCCGCGGCCGGCGTGAGCGGACTGTCGCGGCGCGTGACGACCTGCACGGACACACCGGGCAGCCGCTCGCGGATCGGCAGCACGGCCAGCTGGTCGCGCGCCCACTCCCCTTGCAGCAGCTGTTCGGGCATCGACGCGATCAGGTCGCAGCCCGTCATCAGGCTGTGCGCGAGGCCGAAGCTCGGGCATTCGACGACCCGCTGCGGCACCGGCAGCCCGTATGCGATGAACGAGTTGAACAGCACCTGGGTCGAGCTTTCCGGCGACGGATTCATCAGCCAGTCGGCCTCGACGAGATCGGCGAGCGACGTGGCCGACGCGAGCGGATGCCCCTTGCGCGCGACGATCAATGATCGGCTCGCGTAGAGTTCCGCGTGATCGAACTCGGCCGCCAGCAGTTCGGGCACGACGACGGCCACCGCGAAATCGAGCGAGCCGTCGTGCAGGCGCGGCAGCGCGACGCCCGGAAACCCTTCGATCAGACTGACGCGCGCGACCGGAAAGCGCCGCCGGAACGCGCGAAATGCGTCGGGCAGGATCGTCACCGCGGCAGCCGGCGTGATCGCCGCCGCGACCGAGCCCGTCATCGCGCCCTGCGCCTGCTCGATGTCGTCGCGCGCACGCTGCATCTCGGCGACGATCAGCCGCGCGCGCACCTGCAGTTGCTGGCCGAACGCCGTGAGCTGCACGCCGCGCGCGGTGCGCACGACGAGCGACACGCCGAGCGCTATCTCCAGTTCCTTGACCGCCTTCGTCAACGCCGCCGGCGACACGTTCAGGCGCCGCGCGGCCGCGCGGATGCTCCCTTCGTCCGCGACGGTGACGAACGCTTTCAGCTGATGGTATTTCATGGCGGCATGCGTGATTCGTGGAAACCCCGTGCAGCGCGGCGCATGCAGGCTCAGGGTATTCCCGAGCGGCAACCGGTGGTGTGCACCAAAGCAATTTAGCAGCTTCTGGTGCGCAAAAGAAATTTATATGCTTGCACGTCATATGTGCGTCAAACGTCCACCGGCCCCCACAGGAGACCCCATGCTGCAAGCCGCGAACCCCGTCATCCCCGGCATCGCCGCGATCGCCCCCGACCTCATCGAAGTGCGCCGCCGCATCCATGCGCACCCGGAACTCGCGTTCGAGGAAACGCTGACGAGCGATCTCGTCGCCGAACTGCTCACTGGCTGGGGCTACGACGTGCATCGCGGCATCGGCAAGACGGGCGTCGTCGGCGTGCTGCGCGAAGGACAAGGCACGCGCACCGTCGGCCTGCGCGCCGACATGGACGCGCTGCCGCTCGCCGAGGCCACCGGCCTGCCCTACGCGAGCCGCCATGCGAACAAGATGCATGCATGCGGTCACGACGGCCACACCGCGATGCTGCTGTGCGCGGCACGGCACCTGGCCGCGACGCGCCAGTTCTCCGGCACGCTGAACCTGATCTTCCAGCCGGCCGAGGAGAATTTCGGCGGCGCGAAAGCGATGATGGACGACGGCCTGTTCGACCGCTTCCCGTGCGACGCGATCTTCGCGATCCACAACATGCCGGGCCGCGCCGCCGGCGACATGGCATTCCGCACCGGCGCCGCGATGGCGTCGGCCGACCGCGTGACGATCACGCTGCGCGGCGTTGGCGGTCACGGCGCGATGCCGCACTTCGCGCGCGATCCGATGTCGGCCGCGGGCAGCATCATGGTCGCGCTGCAGACGATCGTCGCACGCGAGGTCGATGCGCAGCATGCGGCCGTGATCACGGTCGGCAGCGTGCAGGCCGGCGAGACGTTCAACATCATTCCGGAAACCGTCGTGATGAAACTGTCGGTGCGCGCGCTGAACGCCGACGTGCGAGCGCTGCTCGCCCGCCGCATCGAAGCGCTCGCGAAAGGCCAGGCGGAAAGCTTCGGCGTCGCCGCGGACGTGGATTACGACTACGGCTATCCGGTGCTCGTCAATCATCCCGAACCGACCGCGTTCGCGGCCGACATCGCACGCCGGATGCTCGGTGCCGAGCGTGTCGAGACCGAAGCCGCGCCGCTGATGGGCAGCGAGGACTTCGCGTTCATGCTCGAGGCGCGCCCCGGCTGCTATGCGTTCATCGGCAACGGGGTCGGCAGCAAGGGCGGCTGCATGGTGCACAACCCAGGCTACGACTTCAATGACGACATTCTCGCGATTGGCGCGAGCTACTGGGTTCGCGTCGCCGAAGCCTGGCTCACGGCCTGACGGCCCTTCATCACGCAGTTCCGCGCTTTAGCAGGGGAACCCCATGGAAACGTCTGCCCTTTCGTTCGCCGGCTCGCCGGCCGATGCCCGCGCCGCCGCGAAGAAACGCCGCCTGATCGCGGCCGCCGCGGTCGGCAACGCGCTCGAATTCTACGACTTCACGGTCTACAGTTTCTTCGCAATCCTGATCGGCAAGCTGTTCTTTCCAGTCCACTCGTCGTTCGGGCAACTGATGCTCGCGGTCGCGAGCTTCGGCGTCGGCTTCGTCACGCGTCCGCTCGGCGGGCTCGTGATCGGCATGTACGCCGACCGCGCCGGCCGCAAGAAGGCGATGATCCTGACGCTGCTGCTGATGGCGCTCGGCACGGCAACGATCGCGGTCGCGCCGACCTTCGCGCAGGTCGGCATCGCCGCGCCGCTGCTGCTCGTGCTCGCACGGCTGCTGCAGGGGTTCGCATCGGGCGGCGAAGTCGGCGCGTCGACGACGCTGCTGCTCGAACAGGCACCACAGCACCGCCGTGGCTTCTACGCGTCGTTCCAGTTCTCGAGCCAGGGGCTTGCCGCGCTCGCCGGGGCGCTCACCGGCGTTGCGCTCACGTCGACGCTCAATGCCGCGCAGCTCGAAAGCTGGGGCTGGCGCGTGCCGTTCATCATCGGCACGCTGTTCGTGCCGCTCGGTTACTGGTTGCGCCGCACCGTCGAGGAAGTGCCAGCCGCCAGCCCGGCCGCCGCGCACGACGAACCGGTCGCGTCACTGCCGCTCGCCGACGTGCTGCGCCACCACGGCAAAGCCGTGTTCGCGGGCCTCGGCGTGACGATCGGCGGCACGTCGATCCACTACATCATCGTGTTCTACATGGCGATCTACGGCGTGCAGGTGCTGCACCTGCCGACCTGGCTGTCCATGACGGCCGGCTGCGTCGCGGGCGCGATCCTGATGCTCGTGACACCGATCGGCGGTCACCTGTCCGACGTCTACGGGCGCAACCGGATCGTCTGGTGGACGCGCATCGTGCTGATGGCCGCGATCTACCCCGCGTTCATCGCGCTGAACCGATGGCCGGGCGCTACGTCGCTGCTGTCGATCATCGCCGCGCTCTCGGTCGTGCACGCGATCAACATCGGCGCGACCGGTGCGATGCTCGGCGAGCTGTTCCCGCGTGCGGTGCGGGCGACCGGCGGCGCACTCGTCTACAGCGTCGGCGTCGCGATCTTCGGCGGCTTCGCGCAGTTCTTCGTGACCTGGCTGATCGCGGCGACCGGCAATCCGAACGCGCCCGCATGGTATGCGATCGGCTGTGGCGTGTTGACGCTGCTCGCCATTCGTTGCATGGACGAGAAGGCCGGCAAGCTCCTCGACTGACTGACGGTCGATGCGCGGCACGTGCGCGGCCGCAACGTCGTCGATCCACTGACCCCGCCGGTTTCGGCGGGGTCTTTCCTTTTGCCCGATCGACACCGCTCGCATGAGCCAGCAGCGCCGGAGGCCCGTCCGTCGCCGTAAACGCAGCAAGGCACGGGCCACCGTCACCCGTGCCATGCGTGCGCTACGCCCCGCTCAGAACGTATGCATCATCCCCACATACGCGCCCGTCTGCGACTCGCCCGTCAGCGGGCTCGTGCCCGACGTCGCGTCGCGCGGTGACGCGAGCAGCGAGAAATTCGAGTTGCCGCCGTTGCGCACGTACGCGACCGTCCCGTACAGGAACGTGCGCTTCGACAGGTTGTACGTCGTACCGAGCACGTACATGATCGCGTGCCCCGACGGATCGTGCGACGCATCGCCGCCGCCATCACCGACCTTCACGTAGTACCCGCCGCCCGTCACGGCCCACTGCGGGGTTGCCGTGTAGGTCGCGCCGAGCCAGTAGTGATCGGCGCGATCGGCGACGCCCGCCGGGCTGTCCGGCGCCTGGTAGTGCGTATAGGCGCCCTGGATCTTGAACTTCGACACCTTCACGTTCGCGCCGACGAAATACTCGCGCGACGCGGTGAAGATGTTGCTGAACTTGCCGTTGTTGTCGCGCAGCTCGTCGTAGATGCCGCGCACGTCGAGCACCGGAGAGTGATACGAGATCATGATCCCGTCCGAGCGGCCGAAGTCGTCGGCCGCTCCGTAGTTGAAGCCGCGCGACTGGTTGCCGAACGCATATTGCGCCTGCACGTCGAAGCCGCCGATCACCGGGCTGTGATATTCGATGTTGTTGCTGCTCTGCTGCCAGTTGCGGCCGCGCACGAGCGATGCGGACGAAAACGCCTGCTGCACGAACGGATCGAATTCCCACACGCCGTCGCTGTCGATGAACAGGTTGCGGCCGGCCTGCAGCTGGCCCCACGTGTCGCTCTTCAATCCGACATACGCGCGGCGCGACCACATGCGTCCGCCGCCCGTCGTGCCGTTCATCACCTGGAACGCGGTTTCCAGGTTGAAGACCGTCGACATCCCGCCGCCGAGATCCTCGACGCCTTTCAGGCCGAACATGCTGGTGCCCCAGTCGCCGCCCTCCGCGCTCCAGCGCGTCGAGCTGCCGTTGGGCGTCGCGATGTGATTCAGGTACTCGACGCCGCCGTCGATACGGCCGTACAGCGTCACGCTCGTCTGTGCGAAAGCGGCCGCCGGCGTGGCGGCCACGATCAGCCATGCGAAATGTTTGAGTCGCAAAATGATGCCCCCTCGGAGTCTCGACCGTCCGGCACGCGCCCCATGCACGCGCCGGCGGTCCGTTCACCCGCGATCGATCGAAAAACGCCCGGGGCCCGCCGCGCAAAGCGCGAGCAAGCCGCCCGAGATCGCGATGTTCTTGTAGAAATGAATCATGTTGTCGATCTGCTCGCCGCCCGACATCGTCCAGTAGTGATGGCCGATGAAGCCGGTGCCGATCGTATATAGCGCAAGCAGCAGCGCGAGTGGCCGCGTCTGGAAACCGACGAGAATCGCGATGCCGGCGAACAGCTCCATCACGACTGAGATGGCCGCCGAAACGATCGGCGCGGGCGCACCCTCGCTTCCCATGAACGCGATCGTGCCGGAGAAGTCGACGATCTTCTTCCAGCCGAACATCACGAACAGGATCACGAGCAGGATTCGGGACAGCAGCAGCAGCACATCGCGCTGGGACGCGAGAAACGGTTGATTCGGTGTCATGGTGTGATCAACGAAAGCGGTACGCGAACGCGCGCACCGGATTGCCTGTGAATCGGGGCGGGCGACCGCCAGCCGCCCACCCCGCTCTGCAACAACCGGCATCGGGGTCCGCCCGATGTGCTGTGCTCCTCCTCTCGTCAGTGTTGCTCCACTTCGTGCCGCCTGGCGTCAACGCGCCTTCGCGACGTCCTGCTCGGTCACCTTCGCGGCCGGATTGCCGAACTGGCCGGTCAGGTAGTTCGCCAGCGCGGCGATCTGCGCATCCGACAGCTCGTTGCGGAACGCGGGCATCCCGACGTCCTCGCTGCCGGCCTTGCGCTGCACGCCGTTCAGGATCACCTGCACCAGGTTCGCCGGATTCGACGCACCCACCGTCGAGTTGTGGAACAGCGACGGGTAATAGCCGTCCGGCGTGCCCTTGCCCTGCATCTGGTGGCACGTCGCGCAGTTGCCGAGATACAGCCGCGCCGGATCGATGCCCGACGCTGCGAGCGCCACGCCGCGCAGCTTCAGGCCGTCTTCCGCCGGCTTGCCCCACGACGAGCGCGACTGCTTCGCGTCGCCGCTGGCGACGGCCGGCACCGTGCGGATATACGTCGCGATCGCGCCGATGTCGGCGTCGGTCATCTTCGAGAAGCTGTGCTCGACCGCCTCGGCCATCGGGCCGGCCGCCTGCGCGACACCCGGCACGCTGCCGGTGCGCAGGTACTGGACGAGCTGCTGCTGCGTCCAGCCGCCGATCCCCGCGTTCGGGTCGGACGTGATGTTGTAGCCGTCCCAGCCCGCCAGCACCGAACCCGACAGGAAGCTGCCGCCCGTCTCGTCGAGCGACTTCTCCTGCATTGCGATGCCGCGCGGCGTGTGACACGTGCTGCAGTGCGCGAGGCCCTGCACCAGATACGCGCCGCGGTTCCACTCGGCGCTCTGCGCCGGCTTCGGCTGGTACGCGCCGTCCTTCAGGAACAGCCAGTTCCAGATCTTCAGCGGCCAGCGCATGCTCAGCAGTGCGGGAATCTCGTTCTTCGGTGGCGTCTGCTTGACCGGTTCGACACCGTGCATGAAATACGCATACAGCGCCTGCACGTCGTCGTCGTTGATCTTCGCGTACGACACGTACGGCATCGCCGGATACAGGTTGCCGCCGTTCTTCGACACGCCGTGACGCACGGCGCGCTCGAAGTCGTCGAACGTCCAGTTGCCGATGCCGGTGTCCGGGTCGGGCGTGATGTTGCTCGTATAGATCTTGCCGAGCATAGGCACCGGCATCCCGAGGCCGCCGGCGAACGGCTTGCCGCCCTTTGCGGTGTGGCAGGCCATGCAGTCGCCCGCGACCGCCAGATATTCGCCGCGCTTGATCTGCGCGGGATCGGCCGAGTCGGCCGCGCGCACGAGGCCCGGCAGCGCGAGGCAGCCGGCGAGGAGGAAGGTGAGAGTAGATTTCCGCACGGTCAGACTTCCTTCTTCAGCGTGTCCGACATCCGCAGCGCCAGCGCCGCGATCGTCAGCGTCACGTTCACCGTACCGACGGTCGGCATCGTCGAGCTGCTCGAGATGAACAGGTTCGGATGGTCGAACGTGCGGCAGTCCTTGTCGACGACCGAGTCGCGCGCATCCGCGCCCATGATCGTCGCGCCCGTGATGTGGTTGTTCGGCGCGAACTCGTCGTTGAACACGACGTCCGTGCCGCCCAGCACCTGCGCCGCGGTCGCATAGACTTCGCGCGTGTGCACGGCGCCGCGCTTGACGTAGTCGTCGATCGCATAGGTGATTTCCGGGCGCGGAATGCCGATCGCGTCGGTGGCCGTCTTGCTCGGCACGATGCGGTTCTCGGGCTGCGGCAGGATTTCGTGGAAGCAGTCGAACTGCACGTAGCGGGCCGAACGATCGCGGATCTGCGCGTCGATCTCGTCGGCCTTCATCAGCTTGCCGGCCTTGAAGATCTTCTGCGTCTCCTGGTTGATGCGCGACATGTTCGACAGGTGGATCTTCTTCGCGGCTTCGGTCGCACGGAACGGGCCGTCGCGGAAACCGATCAGCGACGTCATTTCCTGCGGGCCGCGGCCCGGCCACAGCTTCTCGCTCGCGTAGAACGACACGCCCGTGCCCGGATGATCCATCAGGTTGCGCCCGACCATGTCGGAGCTGTTCGCGACGCCGTTCGGGAAGTCGCGGTTCGCCGACATCAGCAGGATCTTCGGCGTCTCGATACCGTTCGCGGCGACCACGAAGTACTTGCCCTCGACGCGATGGTCGGCGCCCGTCTTGTCCTTGTAGATCGCGGCGACGATGCGCTTGTCCGGCCCCGTCTCGAGCTTGTAGACCACGGCGCTGTCGATCAGCTTCGCGCCGGCCTGCTCGGCCTTCTCGACGTGCACGATGCCGTTGTACATCGCACCGATCGGGCAGATCGGCATGCAGTTGTTGTTTCCGCAACAGGTTGGCCGGCCGTCGTACGGACGGCTGTTGCGCGCGACCGGCTCGGTCACCACGTGGAACTTCGGGTCATGGCCGTTGAGCGCGCTCTTGATCGTCTGCTCGTTGAACGACAACGGCAGCGGCGGCATCGGGTACGGCTGCTTGCGCGGCGAGTACAGATCTTCCTCGGGGCCGGGGCCCCACACGCCGAGCTCTTCCTCCGCGCGCTGGTAATAATGCTCGAGGTCGTCGTACTGGATCGGCCAGTCGCGGCCGACGCCGTATACGGTCTTCATCTTGAAGTCGTTCGGGATGAAGCGCCACGCCGACGCGGCCCAGTGCCACGTCGTGCCGCCCACCGCGCGGATGTACTGCGAGTTGAACTTGTGCTCGCCCTTCAGGACCAGGTAGTCGTTCGGCGGGCCGTATTCCGGATGCGGCGCCCATGGGCTCGACGGGTACGGCGCCATGAAGTCCGTCTTGTCGGGCTGGTTGCGGAAGCGTTCGACGATTTCCCAGCGCGGCATGCGCGGGCCCGCCTCGAGCAGGATCACCGACTTGCCGGCCATCGCGAGCTGATGCGCGACGATCGCGCCTGCGACACCGGACCCGACGACCACGACGTCGGCTTTTTGCGTATCGGTATCGGCCATCAGGCTTGCCTCTCGATCGGTTTTTCGGCCCAGAAGCCGGGTTTGTTGGGGCAATACGAAGGAATCACGAGCGTATCGGACACGACGCTGAACATTAACGCTTCTTCGTAAGTAATCACGACGTTGTCGACGATGCCGAGATACCACGCTTCGAGAATCGATAGCGCGGAGGCCTGCTGATCGGGATTCAATGAACCGGACGCGAGCGCGCCCGCGAGTTGCGACAGACCGTCGGCGGTCTTGAACGAGCCCCTCTGCAAGGCCTGCAGGAAGCGGTCGCCGAGCACGCGGCTCAGCCCTTTCTTGCCTGTCAGTGCTTCGGAGAGCGTCATGAATGTATCGAGCGGCGCGGAGCCGGGATTATCGGCCAGGGCCCGCAACGCCAGCGAGCCGGTGAGGCCTGCCGCCGTCAGCGCCAGTGCGCCCTGCAGCCATTGACGCCGCGTGATGCCAGTTGCGGCTGCGTCGCGATCGCGACGCGAGTGGGGGGTGTTGTCGTTGTGCATGTTTCCTTCTCTCGAACACCGGATTCGGGAAAACCACGCTTGATATTTCTCAAACTTTCGCGCGGCCCTGAAATGTACGCGCACAATTCGAATTGGACAATGCTTTTATAGACCAATAAATGTTCCGCAATCCGAGACAATCGACATTTCGCTGCATTTTTGTGTCGTCGACGCGACAATTCTGCTTCCGGATGCCGGTGTGTCGCAAACCGGCGACACGCCGCCTCCCCCTCCCTTCATCCGCTCACATGCGCGTCGGTTAGAATCGCGTGCAATCAAACAGAAAGCTTCCCTCCGAGGGCATCGAGCGATGAAGCAGCACAACAAACACAACAACGCGAATTCAACCCGTCACACCACACGGCTGCTCTGGCGCATCGGCGCGGTCACGGCGCTCGGCGCTGCCGCGGCACTGTCGCTGCATGCGGGCGCCGCCCGCACGGTGAGCGTGTCGCCGCAAGGCACCGTCACCGAAGCCCGGCAAAGCGTCGTCAAGTTCGACGAGCCGATGGTCGCGTTCGGTTCGGCGTCCGCGCCGAGTCCCGCGCGCATGACCTGCAACGACTCCACCGCCGCACGCGGCCAGGGGCACTGGCTCGACGACAAAACCTGGGTCTACGATTTCGAGAACGACCTGCCGCCCGGCGTGCGCTGCTCCGTCGCGCTCAACGACACGCTGCGCTCGGTCGCCGGCAACGCAGTCAGCGGCCCGCGCCGCTTCACGTTTCAAACCGGCGGCCCGTTCCCGGTGACGGTGCGCCCCGGCACGCGCGAGATCGAGGAACGCCAGGTATTCGTGCTAAAGCTGAACGGCCCGGCCGAGCCGCGCTCCGCGCTCGCGAACATCTGGTGCGAAGCGGTCGGCATCGGCAACCGCATCCCCGTCACGGCCGCCGACGACGATACCCGCAACGCACTGCTCGATCACTTCGGGCTGAAGAAGGACGCCGCGCGCGTGCTGACGCTGTCGTGCGCGCAGGCGCTGCCCGCGAGCGCGAAGATGCAGCTCGTCTACGGCAAGGGCGTCGCGAGCCCGAGCGGCATCGCGAACGACACCGAACGCCGCTTCGACTTCACCGTGCGCGCACCGTTCGCCGCAAGCTTCTCGTGCGAGCGCGAAAACGCGAAGGCGCCCTGCACGCCGCTGCGTCCGCTGACGTTGTCGTTCAATGCGCCGATCTCGCGCAAGAACGCCGAGGCGATCAAGCTGCGCGGCCCTGACGGCTCGCTTTCGCCGACCTTCGCGGCCGACGATCACAGCGACGAAGTGACCACCGTCACGTTCAACCCGCCGCTGCCCGCGCAGGCGAACCTGACGATCGAGCTGCCGTCCGGCCTGCGCGACGTGACGGACCGCCCGCTCGCGAACGCCGACCTGTTCCCGCTCGCGACGCGCACCGCGCCGATGCCGCCGCTCGCGAAATTCTCGTCGGGCACCTTCGGGATCGTCGAGCGATTCGCCGAACCGGATACGCCCGCGCTCGTGCCGGTCACGCTGCGCAACGTCGAGGCCGACCTGCATATCGCGGGCCTCAACACGAGCGGCGCGCAATTCTCGAACCTGAAGGTCGACGACGACACCGCGATCCGTCAATGGATGCGCACCGTCGAGCGCTTCGACAACTGGTCGATGACGGCCGGCACGATCGACGAGCGCATCCCGGGCCTGCTCCGGCGCAAGGGCCAGCACCCCGTCTACGTGCCGCTCCAGGCCGGCGAGAAAATGCCCGCGCCGCAGAACCGCCGCATCGACGTGCGCTCGCTGTCGCTGCTCGCCGGCGAACCGGGCGCGCAGGCACTGACGCTGCCGAAGGCCGATCCGAAGGCGCTGCGTCCGTTCGAGGTCGTCGGCGTGCCGATCGAAAAACCCGGCTTCTACGTGCTCGAACTCGCGTCGCCCGCGCTCGGCCGCTCGCTGCTCGCGAAGCCGTCGAGCATGTATGTGCGTACCACCGTGCTCGTCACGAACCTCGGCGTGCATCTGAAACAGGGCCGCGAGAACAACCTCGTATGGGTCACGACGCTCGACAAGGGCAAGCCCGTGCCGAACGCGCGAATCCGCGTGTCGGATTGCAACGGCGACGAAATCGCGTCCGGCAAGACCGATGCACAAGGCCTGCTGAAGATCGACGGTGCATTCGAGCCGAAGCATGAATGCAGCCAGTCGGAACGCTTCGACGACTACTTCGTGTCGGCGCGCGTCGACGATCCCAAGACGGGCCCGGACATGGCGTTCGTCAGCTCGAACTGGAACCGCGGGATCGAATCGTGGCGCTTCAACGTGCCGACCGACACCGCCAGCGCGCCGACCGTGCGCGCGCATACGGTATTCGACCGCACGCTGCTGCGTGCCGGCGAAACCGTGTCGATGAAGCACTTCCTGCGCACCGAGACGCTGCAGAGCCTCGCGTTCCCGGCGCAATACCCGACGCGCGTGACGATCCGCCATCTCGGCTCCGACCAGACCTACAAGCTGCCGCTCACGTGGTCGGCCGACCACAGCGCCGATACGCAGTTCACGCTGCCGCCCGCGGCGAAGCTTGGCGAGTACAGCGTGTCGCTCGAAGGCGGCCCGGACGATGCGCCGACCGCCAGCTACTACAGCGGCAGCTTCCGTGTCGAGGCGTTCCGCCTGCCGGTGCTCAAGGGGACGATCGGCGCGCGCGACGCGCAGAAGAGCCCGCTCGTCGCGGCCAAGGAAGCGCCGCTCGCGGTGCAGATCGACTACGTGTCGGGCGGCGGCGCATCGAACCTGCCCGTGCAGGTGTCGGCGCTGATGAAATGGGCGTCGCCGCCGTTCGCGGATCGCTTCGAGGACTTCAGCTTCACGCCGTATCGTCCCGAGCGCAGCGACGGCAATGCCGACGACGATGCGCAGGACGGCGACAGCGCATCGGCCGCGAACAACGATCCTGACTCGACCCGGCTGATCGCGGACAAGCTGCCGCTGACGCTCGACCGCAACGGCGCAGGCACCGTCACGCTCAAGGGCCTGCCCGACGTCGACGCGCCGAAGCGCATCGCGCTCGAGGCGACGTTCGCGGACCCGAACGGCGAAGTGCAGACGATCCGCGGCGACACGATCCTGTGGCCGGCCGCGGTAGTGGCCGGCATCAAGGCCGGCCGCTGGGTGTCGGTCGGCCAGCGCGTGCCGGTGCAGGCGCTCGCGGTCGACCTGCAGGGCAAGCCGCGCGCATCGGTGCCGGTCGAGATCAAGGGCGTCGCGCACATCACGACGTCGTCGCGCAAGCGGATGGTCGGCGGCTTCTACGCATACGACAACAAGAGCGACACGCGCGACCTCGGCGTGCTGTGCTCGGGCAAGACCGACGACAAGGGCCGCATGGCCTGCGACGCGACGCTCGAACAGGCCGGCAACATCCAGTTGATCGCGGTCGCGAAGGACGGCGACGGCCGCTCGTCGAACGCGTCGACGTCCGTCTGGGTCACGCGCGAGGACGAACTCTGGTTCGGCGGCGACAACACCGACCGGATCGACGTGATCCCGGAAAAGACGTCCTACGAGGCGGGCGAAACGGCCCGCTTCCAGGTTCGCATGCCGTTCCGTTACGCAACCGCGCTCGTCGCGGTCGAACGCGGCGGTGTGATGGAAACGCACGTCGTCGAACTCAACGGCAAGAACCCGACCGTCGACCTGAAGGTCGGCGAATCGTGGGGGCCGAACGTGTACGTGTCGGTGCTCGCGTTGCGCGGCCGGATTCGCGAAGTGCCGTGGTACTCGTTCTTCACCTGGGGCTGGAAGGCGCCGGTCGAATGGGCCCGCGCGTTCTGGCGCGAAGGCCGTCACTATGAAGCGCCGACCGCGTTCGTCGATCTGTCGAAGCCCGCGTTCCGCTATGGCCTCGGCGAGATCAAGGTCGGCACGGGCGTGCATCGTCTCGGCGTGTCCGTAACGACCGACGCGACGCGTTACACGGTGCGCGGCAAGGCGCAGGCGCACGTGAAGGTCACGCTGCCGAACGGCCAGCCGGCACCCGCCGGCACGCAGATCGCGGTCGCGGCCGTCGACGAGGCGCTGCTCGAGCTGATGCCGAACGACAGCTGGGACCTGCTCGACGCGATGCTGCAGCGACGCGCGTACGGCGTCGAGACGGCCACCGCGCAGATGGAAATCGTCGGTCGCCGCCACTTCGGCCGCAAGGCCGTGCCGGCCGGCGGTGGCGGCGGCAGCGCGCCGACACGCGAGCTGTTCGACACGCTGCTGCTGTGGAATCCTCGCGTGACGCTCGACGCGAACGGCAGCGCGACCGTCGAAGTGCCGCTGAACGACGCGCTCACGCGCTTCCGGATCGTCGCGATCGCGGCGGTCGGCCCCGACCGCTTCGGCACCGGCAGCACGTCGATTCGCAGCACGCAGGATCTGCAGCTGATCTCCGGGCTGCCGCCGCTCGTGCGCGAAGGCGATGCGTTCCGCGCGCAGGTCACGCTGCGCAACACGACCGACCGCGCGATGCAGGTCATCGTGACGCCGCGCGTGACGGGCCTCGACGTCGCGCCGCAAACCGTGTCGCTCGCGGCCAATGCGGCGACGGAGGTGGCATGGACGATCACGGTGCCCGAGCAGGCGCTCGACGCGGCCGGCGCGCTGAACTGGCGCATCGAGGCGGCCGAGCAAGGCGGCAAGCGCGCGTCCGACGCGCTGGCCGTCGCGCAGAAGGTCGTGCCCGCGCTGCCGGTGACCGTGCAGCAAGCCACGCTCACGCAGGTCGACGGCACGCTGACGGTGCCCGTATCGGCCCCGGCCGGCGCCGTCAACAACGCACAGGGCGCGCCGCGCGGCGGCATCGCCGTGTCGCTGCAGTCAAAGCTCGCCGACGGCCTGCCCGGCGTGCGGCGCTGGTTCGAGCGCTATCCGTACCGCTGCCTCGAACAGCAGACGTCGCGTGCGATCGGCCTGCACGACGCCGCACAATGGCAGGCGCTGGTGGCGCGCATGCCCGTGTACCTCGACAGCGATGGCCTCGCGAGCTACTTCCCGCCGTCGTCCGACGATGCGCACTACGGCAGCCCGACGCTGTCGTCGTACCTGCTCGTGGTCGCCGACGAGGCCGGCCGCCTCGACCCGCGCTTCGCACTGCCGGAAGACCTGCGCACGCAGCTTGAGGCCGGGCTCGCGCGCTTCGTCGACGGCCGCATCGAGCGCAACGCGTGGGCGCCGCGCCAGGATCGCGATCTGCGCAAGCTCGCCGCGATCGAGGCGCTGTCGCGTTACGGCGCAGCGCAGGGCCGCATGCTCGGTTCGATCGAGATCGCGCCGAACCAGTGGCCGACGTCGGCGGTGATCGACTATCACGCGATCCTCACGCGCGTGAAGGACATTCCGCAGCGTGACGAGAAACGCGCGCAGGTCGAGCAGATCCTGCGTGCGCGCCTCACGTATCAGGGCACGCAGCTCGTGTTCTCGACCGCGCGCGACGACGATCTGTGGTGGCTGATGACGAGCAACGAGAGCAACGCCGCGCGTCTCGCGCTCGAATTCGCGGGCGACCCCGCGTGGAAGGACGAGATGCCGCGCATCGCGACCGGCCTGCTCGCGCTGCAACGTCAGGGCGCATGGCAGACGACGACGTCGAACGCGCTCGGCCAGCTTGCGATCGAGCGCTTCTCGCGCACCTACGAGAGCACGCCTGTGGCGGGCACGACGAAAATTGCGCTCGGCGGCAACGAGCGCGCAATCTCGTGGTCGCAGGCGCCGGCACCCGCCGACGCACCCGCATCGGCCACCGCCGCGACCCGCGCCGCCGCCGCGCGTAGCGTGCTGATGCCGTGGCCACGTGCGGCGCAGGCACCGGCCACGCTGTCCGTCACCCAGGACGGCACGGGCCGCCCGTGGGCCACCGTCGAAAGCCTCGCGGCCGTGCCGCTGCGCTCGCCGTTCGCGGCCGGCTACCGGATCACGAAGACCGTCACGCCCGTGTCGCCCGCCGTCAAGGGCGTGCTGACGCGCGGCGACGTGGTGCGCGTGCATCTCGACATCGATGCGCAGAGCGACATGACCTGGGTCGTCGTCAACGATCCGATCCCGTCCGGCGCGACGATCCTCGGCTCCGGCCTCGGCCGCGACTCCGAAGCCGCGACGCAGGGCGAGAAATCGCCGGACGGTGCATGGCCGGCGTTCATCGAACGCGACTTCGACGGCTACCGCGCGTATTACGACTATCTGCCGAAGGGCAAACTCTCGGTCGAATACACGGTGCGGCTGAACAACGTCGGCACCTTCGGGCTGCCGCCGACGCGCGTCGAGGCGCTGTACGCGCCGTCCGTGTATGGCCTGTGGCCGAACCCGCCGATGACCGTGAAGCCGGCCGACGCGGGCAAGTAACGAGTACGTGATGATCGATCGTGTATCGCCGCGGCCGGTGCGTTTTGCCGGCTGCATATTCGTCGCCGTCGTGCTGGCCGCGCCGCTGGTCGCGCACGCGCTGCCCGGCTACGACGACGTGCGCCGCAACTGGCGCAGTTCCGACTGGGTGCTGCTCGCGCGCGACGGCACGCCGCTGCAACGCATGCGAGTCGACCTCACCGAACGGCGCGGCGACTGGGTCTCGCTCGCCGACGTGTCGCCCGCGTTCCGCGAGGCGATCGTCATGTCCGAGGACAAGCGGTTCTATGCGCACAGCGGCGTCGACTGGCGCGGCATCGCCGGCGCGGCGTGGGGCAATCTGTGGAACGAGCGCACGCGCGGCGCGTCGACCGTGACGATGCAGCTCGCCGGGTTGCTCAGCGATTCGCCGCGCCGCTCGGGCCAACGCTCGTTGCCGCAGAAGGCCACCCAGGCGATGAACGCGCTGCTGCTCGAGCGCGGCTGGCGCAAGGACCAGATCCTCGAGGCCTACCTGAATCTCGTGCCGTTCCGCGGCGAGACGATCGGGCTCGCAGCGCTGTCGCAGGTGCTGTTCGGCAAGGCGCCGTCCGGCCTCGACGCGCGTGAAGCCGCGATCGCGGCCGCGCTGGTGCGTGCACCCAACGCGGCAAGCGCGAAGGTCGCCGAGCGTGCGTGCCGGATCCTGCGCGACATGCACGCGGAACAGGCGTGCGCGTCGCTCGACGGCTACGTGCAGCTCGTGATCGCCCGCCCGGCCAACGCCGTGCGCGACGACGGCGCCGCGCTCGCCCCGCACTTCGCGCGCCGCATCGCGGCCGAGGTCAGACCTGCGGCCGGCGCGCAGGTGCGCACGACGCTCGATGCGCCGCTGCAGCGCTTCGCGCGCGACACGCTGACGCGCGCGCTGACCGAGCTCAACGCGCCCGCGCACCGGCGCAACGTGCAGGACGGCGCGGTGGTCGTGATCGACAACGCGACCGGCGAGATTCGCGCGTGGGTCGGTTCGTCGGGGGCATTGTCGGGCGCGCGCGACGTCGACGCCGTGCTCGCGCCGCGCCAGGCCGGCTCGACGCTCAAGCCGTTCCTCTATGCGCAGGCGATCGACGAGAAACGGCTGACCGCCGCATCGCTGCTCGACGACGCACCGATCAACCTCGCGGCCGGTGGCGGACTTTACATTCCGCAGAACTACGACAAGGATTTCAAGGGCTGGGTGAGCGTGCGCAGCGCGCTCGGCGGCTCGCTGAACGTGCCGGCCGTGCGCACGCTCGTGCTCGTCACGCCGCACCGCTTCGCGCGCACGCTGACCGCGCTCGGCCTGCCGCTCGCCCAGGAAGGCGACTACTACGGCTTCAGCCTTGCGCTCGGCAGCGCGGACGTCACGCTGCTGTCGTTGACCAACGCGTATCGCGCGCTCGCGAACGGCGGCGTCGCGCGCAAGATCGTCGACCTGCCCGCACCGTCGCCCGCTTCCGGCGCATCGGCATCGGAGCGCGCGGACAACGGCACGCGCGTGTTCAGCGAAGCGGCCAGCTTCGTCGTCACCGACATCCTCTACGACAACAACGCGCGCGTGCGCACGTTCGGCTTCGACAATCCGCTCGCCACGCGTTTCTTCTCGGCGGTGAAGACCGGCACGAGCAAGGACATGCGCGACAACTGGACGGTCGGCTTCACGTCGCGCTATACGGTCGGCGTGTGGGTCGGCAATGCGGACGGCTCGCCGATGTGGGACGTGTCGGGGGTGACGGGCGCGTCGCCGGTGTGGTCGGCCGTCGTCGGCTACCTGCACCGCGACCTGCCGAGCCGGGCGCCACGGCCGCCGGCCGGTGTCGAAACACGCCGCATCACGTTCGAGCGCGACGTCGAGCCGTCGCGCGACGAGTGGTTCGTCGCGGGCACGGCGCTCGACACGATCCGGCTCGCGGCACCCGTGACGCCGGGCAAGGACGGCGCGCGCGCACCGCTGACGATCGGCGCGCCGACCGACGGCACGATCTTCGCGATCGATCCGGACATTCCGCCGAAGAACCAGCGGATCTGGTTCGAGCGGTCGTCCGGGCATGCCGCGCGGTTCGCGTGGCGGCTCGACGACAAGGTGATCGGGCACGCCGACCGCGTCGCTTGGATGCCGTGGCCGGGGAGGCACCGGCTGGAACTCGTCGACGCGCGCGGCAACGTGGCGGATGCGATCGGCTTCGAGGTGCGCGGCGCGTTCGCGAAGCCGGCTGGGCGCAAGCCCTGAGCGCCCGTGCCGCCGCTTACTGGCCTGCCGCGTTCGCCTTCGGCGGCTGATTGGAGAAGTCGATGACGGGCGCGGTCGAGATCGCGGCTTCGTTCGCGACGCTGAAGTTCGGACGCGACTGGTAGCCGAAGATCCGCGCGATCACGACGCCCGGGAACTGGCGGATCTGCACGTTGTACTGCTGCACCGTCTTGATGTAACGGCCGCGCGCGACCGCGATGCGGTTTTCGGTGCCTTCGAGCTGCGTCTGCAGATCGCGAAACGCCTCGTTCGCCTTCAGTTCCGGATAACGCTCCGACACCACCATCAGCCGGCTCAGCGCGCCCGACAGTTCGCCCTGCCGCTGATCGAACGCCGCCAATGCGGCGGGATCCTTTGCCATCTCCGGCGTCATCTGCACGCTGCCCACGCGCGCGCGCGCCGACGCGACCTCGGTCAGCACACGTTCCTCGTGCGACGCGTAGCCCTTCACCGACGCGGCAAGGTTCGGCACGAGGTCCGCACGACGCTGATACTGGTTCAGTACCTCCGACCACGCCGCGTTGACGTCTTCATCCGACGACTGGATCGCGTTGTAGCCGCAACCGGCGAGCGGCGCGAGCACGCAGCATACGAGCAGGATTCGAAACCATTTCATTGTTTGTGACTTCCGGTTGAACGCTCCGGCTGGAGCGGTAAGTTGAAAAGAAACGTTCGCCCTCGCACCGCGCACGGCGGCTACCAGCGGCCCGATGCCCCGCCGCCGCCGCTCGAGCCGCCACCGCCGGTGAATGAATCGGACGAACTGGAGCTGGACGAATCCGAGCCGGACGATGGCCATTTGAAGGACGAAGACGAGGACGTGGAGCGGGATGACGACCAATCGCTGCCCGTCAGTTTTTCGACGATCAACAGGATCCCCATCACCACGCAGAAGACCGTCAGCAGAACCTCACCGGGCGAATATCCCATCAGATGCCCGATCCAGATCAACGCCAGCAACGTCACGCTGATGATCGTCGTACTCTTCCGAACGCGTGCGGATCGAACGAGACCGATGCCGAGGAGCCACGCACAGAAACCCATGCTCGTCGCGACGATCCCCAGCCCACCCAGCATCGCGACCAGATTGCCTTCGAAAATCGCGCCGACCGGCAACATCGCAACCGGCACGATCGTCGCGACGAGAAAGCTGGCCGGCAACATCACCTGCCAACGCAGTCTGCGCCATTCGGTGACGACACCCAGCGCGACACCGGTCAGCCCGAGCAGTAACCAGAAAAGGAAGCTCCCGACGTCGGCTGAGGTTTTCTCCCGCAAGCCGTTCGACAACCGCTTCGCATCGCCGGACGTCGCGCGCTGCGCGTCCTCGTCGGGCAGTGCGCTATCCGACGCCGCCATTTCAGGCGGCGTCATCTCGCGCACCAGCGCATCGACCGCATCGCTCACGCCGGCTTCGATACGCTTCTCGCGAAACGCCGGCACGATGCGTTCACGGATGATTCGCCCCGCGACGATGTCCGGAACCGCGTCTTCCAAGCCGTATCCGACCTCGATCCGCACGGCGCGATCGTTCAGTGCGGCGACCAGCAGCAGACCGTTGTCGATCTTGCTCGCACCGAGACGCCATTTCTCGAACACCGTCGTCGCGAACTGCTCGATGGTCGCGTGGCCGGTCGACCCGACCAGCAGGATCGCCATCTGCACGCCGAGCCGGCGCTCGAGATCAGCGAGACGGTCGGTCAGCTCGGACGCACATGCGACACTGAGTACGCCCGTCATGTCGGTCACGCGGCCTGTCAGCGGCGGCGCGGCTTCGGGGTCGTTGGCGACGGGATAGGCGGCTGCGGTAGCGACATTCGTGCAGGCCGACGGCGCACCGGCCGCCAACGGAATCGCGCTGGCGTCAGCCGCCGGCGCGGCGAAGGCCGTGCTGCAAAGAAACATCGCCCCGGCCAGCAGCGCAGCCGCCACCGCCTTGCCAGTGCAGGCCTTGGCGCGGATGCGGGCGGGCCGCGCCGCGTTGCGGGTCGTGCATGCCATCGATGCCGGATCGCCCTCGCAATCCGGGAGGCGTGACCGCCGCGTCAGTCGTTTCAGGTTCATGTCGGAAACGGCGCGCCGGTTCCATCGGGAATGGCGCGTTCTCTCGTCGTTTTTTGATCGTCCCGCAGCATAACCAATTGCGAAGGGAATCGAAAGGTTCCGGACCCGGGCGGTTGCCGATCGCGCCGGTGCAACGTGCTGCTCGCGCGAGCAGGTTTGACAAGACTCGCCTGTCGGCACGCGCTCCCCGCGCTCTGTCGAGAAAGCGAGCATGCAGCGCCGGAATCCGAGACCTAGAATATGAGCGACACCGCCTATCCGGCGTCCACCGGTTGCCACACTTGCCCATATGCCCGCGACCATGAACCTTCGCCATCCGCGCTTTCTCCGCCCCGCGCTGGGCACCGCCTGCCTCGCCGCCCTCGCGGCACTGGCCGGCTGCAACGGCGACGCCTGCTTCGGCGTCGATGTCTGCTTCAACGGCAACAACACGCAGACCGTCGCGCTGTCCGGCACGGCCGCCACGGGCTCCGCGCTCGCGAGCGCGTCGGTCACGGTCAGTTGCACGCAAGGCTCGGCGACGACACTGACCGACGGCGGCGGCAACTACCGCGTGACGGTGAACGCCGTGCTGCCGTGCGTGATCACCGTCGCGTCGAGCGGCACGAGCCTGCATTCGCTCGCTTACGCGGGCGGCACCTTCAATACGACGGCCGAGACCGAGCTGATGCTCGTCTATCTCGCCGCGCAACTCGGTACGAACACGGCCGCGCTGATCGGCAATTTTCAGGGGAATGCGCACTTCCAGCAGGCGATGGGCAGCCCGAACACGGTGCAGGCCGCGCAATCGGCGGTCGTGACGAATCTCCAGCAGCGCTATTCGGTCACGCTGTCGACGCCGGCCTTCCTGACGACGCCGTTCGTGGTGGGTCAACCGGGCGTCGACAGCGATCTCGACGCGCTGGCCAAGGCCGGCGCGATCGATTCGAACGGAATGCCGGATCCGGCCGCGGTTTCGCTGCTGGCGCAGGCGGGCGCGGGGCACCCGTTGTGAGCGGCCGGCGTGCCGTTGCGGCACGCGCTTGCGCAGCCTCTACGGCTTACGCGGCTTCCCCGCTCCCGCAAGCAACGCTCGCCGCCTGCTGCTGCGTGAGGTAGCGCAGCAGCTTCGTCACCATCCACACGACGATGAACGACAGCGCGACGAAGAACACCGCGAGCGGCGTCAGCACCTGCACCGACACGAAGCCGGCGAGGCCCATCATCGCGGACGACACGAGCAGCAGCGCGCATCCGAGGATCGCGCTCGTCAGCCCCGCGATATGCGGAAACAGCGAATTGCCCTTGGCCATCAGCGTTGGATACATCGCGCCCGCGCAGAAGCCCATCACGAGCACCGGCGTCGCGAGCGTCCACACGCGCAGGCCGACGGAAAGCGCCAGCACGAGCATCGCGACCGCGGCGCCCGCCATCACGCGGGCGCCGATGCGCAGCCGCTGCTCGGCACTCGGCAGCCCGCGCCCGTGAATCCGGTTCGACAGCCCGCCGAGGAAATACATCAGCCCGATTCCGAGCGCGAGATAGCCGAAGTAGGTCGGCGGCTTGTGCAGCGTGGTCTGCACCATGAACGGCCCGACGATGTTGAACACCAGCAGGATGCTGTAGCACAGCCCCTGCGCGAGGAAGCAGCTCTGGAACACCGGGCTCGCGAGCACCTTGCCCGCGTTCGCCATCAGCGTACGCGGCTCGAGATGGACCGGCTTCGGCAAGGTTTCGCGATAGCGCCACAGCAGTGCCCACATCACCAGCGAGTACACCAGCAGGAACACGAGGCACGCGCGCCAGCCGAACCATTCCTGCAGGTGCGCGCCGATCACCGGCGCGATGATCGGTGCAAGCCCCCACGCGATCGACATGTACGTAAACGCGTGCATCAGCGCCTGGCCCGAGAACGAGTCGGTGATGATCGCCTTCGCGAGCAGGTTCGTGGTCGCGATCCCGAAGCCCTGCAGGCAGCGCGCGAGCACGAACGTCTCCAGGTTCGGCGCGCCGAGCGACAGCAGGCAGCCGATCGTGTAGATGACGAGCCCGAACGCGAGCACGCGCTTGCGACCGTACGCATCGGCGACGGGGCCGAAGATCAGCTGGCCGAGCGCATAGGCGGCCATGTAGCCGGATACGCTCGACTGGATCGCCTGCGGCGTGGTCGCGAACGAGCGCGCCATGTCGGGCAGCGCGGGCACGTAGATGTCGATCGCGAGTTGGCCGGCGGAGGCAAACAGGCAGATCAGGAACAACAGGAAGCGCGGCGAGTTCGATTCGCGCGCGGGGCTGAGCGAGGCGTTCATGACAACCGGGAAAGATTCGGACGGCGGCGACACGCGCCGTGCTGTTCGAACGACGAACAACGGTGCGCGGCGAAGTGCGTATTGTGCCTGTTGTTGCGCAGCGCGACAGGAATCCCATGGCGCGGACACGGTTGAATGCCGATTTCGGCACAGTCGGCGCCTGACGGACCGGCAGCGCGCCGGCCGAAAATCAAGGTCTCACGCACGCTTGCGCCGCGCCAGGGACCGGGCCAGAAACGGAAGCCGCCGGCAGGTGCCGGCGGTCTTTTTATTTGCGGTGCGATTCCCCGACGACGCGTCGATCAGTACTGCGCCTGATCCGTCGGATTCCTGAACAGCTGCTTCATCTCCGGCGACAGCGGATAATTGAGGCTCACGCCCTTCGGCGGAATCGGCTGCATGAACCACTGGTCGTAGAGCTTCTCGGCCGCGCCGGAGGTCTGCATCTTCGCGATCACGCCATCGACCACGTGCTTGAACGCCGGATCGTCCTTGCGCATCATGCACGCGTAGTTTTCATGAACGAGCGGCGTGCCCGTCACCGTGTACGCACCCGGATTGCGGTCCTTCGCGATCTCGCCGTACAGCAGCGGTTCGTCCATCACGAACGCGACCGCGCGCCCCGTCGTGACGTTCATGAACGCTTCGGCGTGATCCTTCGCGCTGATGATCGTCATGTTCATCCCCTTCTCCTCATTGAGCTTGCGCAGCAGTCGTTCGTCCGACGTGCCGGCCGTCGTCGCGACCGTCTTGCCGGCCAGGTCCGAGAAGTCCTTCACGCCCGAATCCTTGCGCGTGCTGAAGCGGATTCCGTACAAAAAAATACTGTTCGAGAACGCTGCCTGCTTCTGCCGCTCCAGCGTGTTGGTCGTCGACCCGCATTCGAAATCGATCGTGCCGTTCTGCAGCAGCGGAATCCGGTTCTGCGACGTGATCGGGATTTCCTTCACCGTCAGGTTCGGCGCCTTCAGCTCGGCCTTGAGCGCGTCGATGATGCGCGCCGCGATGTCGCGCGAGTAACCGATGTTCTTCTGCTGGTTGTCCGAATACGAGAACGGCACCGACGATTCGCGGATACCCAGTGACACGACGCCCGTGTCCTTGATCTTCTTCAGCGTGCCGGTGAGCGCCTGCGCGTGCGCGGTGCCCGCCAGCGCGCAGGTCAGTGCGACGGCCAGCCAACGGAAGCGGCGATCCATGCTTTTCTCCTGACGAAACGTTGATCGAATCGCGATCGTACGCCCGACAAAATTCGCACCTCATCGGGGAAAGCGTAAAGCCCATCCGTCGAGCCCCCCCGCGAACAGTCGTTTCCGTGGCGCGCCAAAGCGCTCACACCGCACGTTTCGCCCGGTCACCCGCCTGCGATCTTGCACAGTGTGAACAGATCATCCGTTCCAAACGCGCGTTCATGCTGCGATACAGCAAGGCAACCGTTTGCGTGTCGCACTTTTTTCATACAAAACATACTCAAGAAGCCGCCTCATCGGCCGTTACCCAGTGCATGGCGCGTCGCAGCAGTCCTGCGCGTGCCCGATAAAAAACAGTCCGGTGTGCGCCGGACAGGCACGACCGCCAGCACGACGGTCATCTACGAGGATCGCGTTTCACCATGAGAGCCAAACGATTCAATTTCGCGCTGGCCCGCTCCGCTCATTCGCGCATGCTCGCCGGCATGCTGTCTGCCGCGGCCCTGCTTCCGATCGCCGGTTGCGGCGGCGGTGGCGGCGACGGCAGCAGTCCGTCTTCTTCCAATGCAGCGCCGGCCCCCTCGCCGGCGCCCTCCCCAACCCCGACGACCCCGCCCGCGACCAACGGCAACAATGCATGCACGACGCAGCAGGCCGCCGTGCAGATGGCCGCCCGGACGACCGGGCCCATCGAGCCGCCGGTCGATCACCTGATCGTCCGGCTGAAGACGCCGACTGCCACGCGCGCGATGGCGGCCCTCGACACCGGCACGCGGCTCGACGCGGTGATCCAGCGCTCGATGACGCGCTGGACAGCGCCGACGACGAGCGGCGCCGCACGGACGTATGCCGCCGTGACGACATCGCAGGCACCGCTGAACGTGCAAGTCGAGCGAACCCTGTCGGACGGCGCGGCCGTGCTGTCCATCGGACAGCGCATCGCATCCGACGACGCGGCGGCGCTCGCGCAGGCGTTCGCGGCCGACGGTGATGTCGACTACGCGGAACCCGATCACCCGATGCGAATCCGCGACACGCCCAGCGACCCCGCATATGGCCAGCAGTGGTATCTGTCCGACGCCAGCGTCGGCATCAACGCGCCGCCCGCGTGGACGCGGACCAAGGGTGCGCCGACCGTCGTCACGGCCGTGCTCGACACCGGCTACCGGCCGCACCCCGACCTCGTCGGCAATCTGCTGCCCGGCTACAGCTTCATCTCGAACGCCAACACCAGCAACAACGGCCAGACGCGCGGCACCGATGCAACCGATCCCGGCGACTGGGTCACGCAGCAGGAACTGGACGACGCCAGCGGCCCGTACTATCACTGCACGAGCGAACCGAGCACCAGCAGCTGGCACGGCACGCGCGTGATGGGCGTGATAGGCGCCGCCGCCAACAACGGCATCGGCGTCGCCGGCGTGTCGTGGCTCGGCCGGATTCTGCCGGTGCGCGTGCTCGGCAAGTGCGGCGGCGTGACGAGCGACATCGCGGACGCAATGCGCTGGGCAGCCGGCATCCCGGTCGCCGGCGTGCCGACGAACCCGAATCCAGCGAAGATCATCAACCTGAGCCTGGGGGGCGTCGGCGCGTGCAGCGCGACGTTCCAGCAGGCGATCGACGATGTGAACGCGAAGGGCGTGACCGTCGTCGTCGCCGCCGGCAACGATGGCCTGTCGACCGCGTTCGACCAGCCGGCGAACTGCCGCGGCGTGATCACCGTCGCCGCGACCGACGCGACCGGGCGCCGGGCTTCGTTCAGCAACTTCGGCTCTGACGTCGCGCTGAGCGCACCAGGCGTCAACATCCTCTCGACGGCCAATAGCGGTACGACGACACCGGGCACGGACACGTACGGCACCGCGAGCGGCACGAGCCTCGCGACACCGCAGGTGACGGGCATCGTCGGGCTGATGCTGTCGGTGAACGGCAACCTCACGCCCGCGCAGATCCAGCAGAAGCTGCAAGGCGGCGCGCGTGCGGCAATGCTGCCGGCCAGTACGTCATGCACCGCACTGCCGGCCGGTTCCGGTATCGCGGACGCAGGCGCTGCGGTCACGGCGTCCACGCAGTAACCGATACGTCGCCTCGCCGCAACCGCGCGCATGCCTGCCTGGCATGCGCGCTTTTTTTCGTCCGCGGAGCCAGCGTCGTCGCACCGGCGTATTGCAGGAATTGCCTGAAAAAAGGGCGGAAAAAGGGTTGACGCTTCGCACGACGACCCATTACCATCGCCCCCGTCTGATTACATGGAGTGTTCTGTGAACACCGATGCGAGTTGTAGTTGGTCCTCGACCAACTTGACTGCTGCCTGAGGAAACCGCGCAGAGCCTCGTCTTCTGCCGCATCCCGGGAAGCAGGATGCGGCGCCCTTCCGGCCTGACCGGCCAGAATCCCCCGCCGATTTTTTCGATATCGCCGAATGTCCGCGCTGCGCAACCGTGCGTTGCCGCGCGCATACGTTCGCGCCGCACGCAGCGCACGCTGCGTGCGTGTTCCGTTCGCGTGCCGTCCGGCCGCGCGCCCTCACGCGTGCGCGGCTACCGATCGCCCGTGCCGCCCACCCGCAACCGACAGGAGTGCAGATGAACTCAGACGACAGTAGTCGATTACCGCTCGCCGGTGCGACGCCGCGCTTCGTCCCCCGGACCGCACTCCGCGCGCCGGCGAGCCTTCCCCCCTTCACCGATCAACAGCCGATCGCGCCCGGCGCGACGCGGCGGGGAGCGTTCGTGCGTCGATAACGTCACGGTCGCTTCCTGCCCGCCGCCGCGTGCGCAAGGAGCGACTCATGACACAACGAAACACCTCGCAAAAGAAACAGCGCGGCTTCATCAACGCCGGCCCCGGCCAGCAGAACGAACCGCGTATCATGCGCGCCGCGCAGGAAGCGGCGCGCCCGCTCGAAGAAACCTTCAAGTCGCTGCATACCAGCATGCGCGGCCTCACCTACGCCCAGGCCGCCGACCGTCTGCAGCACGACGGCCCGAACGAAATCGCGCACGACAAGCCGCCGCACTGGACGCGCCAGTTGCTGCATGCGTTCCACAATCCGTTCGTCTACGTGCTGCTGGTGCTGGCCGCGATCAGCTTCTTCACCGACGTCTATTTCGCCGCACCTGACGATCGCGACTACGTCGGCATGACGATCCTGCTGGCGATGGTCATGATCAGCGCGTTGCTGCGCTTCGTGCAGGAATTCCGGTCGCTGCGCGCGGCCGAAAAGCTCAAGGCGATGGTCCGCACGACGGCGACCGTGCAGCGCGCGGTGACCGACACATCCGAGCCGGCGCGCCGCGAGGTGCCGATGCGCGAAGTGGTGGTCGGCGACATCGTGCATCTGTCGGCCGGCGACATGATCCCCGCCGACGTGCGCCTGCTCGCGTCGCGCGACCTGTTCATCAGCCAGGCCGTGCTGACCGGCGAGGCGCTGCCGGTCGAGAAGTACGACACGCTCGGCGCGGTCGCAGGCAAGTCGGCCCACGGGGGCATGGCGGGCGCGCCGGGCGCGGCGAACGACGCGTCCACGTCGCTGCTCGATCTCGAGAACGTGTGCTTCATGGGAACCAACGTGGTCAGCGGCACCGCGACAGCCGTGGTCGTCGCGACCGGCGAGGACACGTATTTCGGATCGCTCGCGCGCAACGTGGTGAGCCACAAGCGCATCGAGACGAGCTTTGACCGCGGCGTAGCGAGCGTGAGCTGGCTGCTGATCAGGTTCATGTTCGTGATGGTGCCGATCGTGTTCATGATCAACGGCCTGACCAAGGGTGACTGGCTGAGCGCGCTCACGTTCGCGCTCGCGGTGGCCGTCGGCCTCACGCCCGAGATGCTGCCGATGATCGTCAGCGCGAACCTCGCGCGCGGCGCGATCGCGATGGCGCGCCGCAAGGTCGTCGTGAAGCGGCTGAACTCCGTGCAGAACTTCGGCGCGATGGACGTGCTGTGCACCGACAAGACCGGCACGCTCACGCAGGACAAGATCATCCTCGAACATCATCTCGACTTGTCCGGCCACCGGAACGAGGACATCCTGCGGCTCGGCTGGCTGAACAGCTTCCATCAGAGCGGCCAGAAGAACCTGATCGACATCGCGGTGGTCGCGCGCGCCGACGAGATCGGCGAGCGCGTGAAGCCGCAGGGCTACAGGAAGATCGACGAGCTGCCGTTCGACTTCGTGCGCCGCCGCCTGTCGGTCGTCGTCGAGGACACGCACGGCGCGCACCTGCTGATCTGCAAGGGCGCGGTGGAGGAAATGCTCGCGGTATCGACCCACGTGCAGGACGAGCATGGCGTGCGTCCGCTCGACTTCGTCGCGCGCAAGCGGCTGCTCGAACAGGCAAACGCCTACAACGAGGACGGCTTCCGCGTGCTGGTGCTCGCGACGCGCGCGATCCCGCGCGGCGACGAACGCGAACAGTACCGCACCGCCGACGAGCGCGACCTCGTCGTGCGCGGCTTCCTGACCTTCCTCGATCCGCCGAAGGAATCGGCCGCACCGGCGCTCGCCGCACTGCGCGAGAACGGCGTGTCGGTGAAGGTGCTGACGGGCGACAATCCGACCGTCACGATGAAGGTGTGCCGCCAGGTCGGCCTCGAACCGGGCAAGCCGGTGCTCGGCGCCGAAATCGAGGCGCTCGACGACGCGACGCTCGCGCGGGTCGTCGAACGCACGACGGTGTTCGCGAAGCTCACGCCGCTGCAGAAGGCGCGCATCGTGAAGGCGCTGCAGGCGAACGGCCACACGGTCGGCTTCCTCGGCGACGGCATCAACGACGCACCCGCGCTGCGCGACGCCGACGTCGGCATTTCGGTCGACAGCGGCGCCGACATCGCGAAGGAAACCGCCGACATCATCCTGCTCGAAAAGAGCCTGATGGTGCTCGAGGAAGGCGTGATCAAGGGCCGCGAGACGTTCGGCAACATCCTGAAGTACCTGAACATGACGGCCAGCTCGAACTTCGGCAACGTGTTCTCGGTGCTCGTCGCCAGCGCGTTCCTGCCGTGGGAGCCGATGCTCGCGACTCAGCTGCTCGTGCTGAACCTGATCTACGACACGTCGCAGATGCTGCTGCCGTGGGACAAGATGGATCCGGAGTTCCTGAAGAAGCCGCGCAAGTGGGAAGCCGGCAACATCGGCCGCTTCATGCTGTGGGTCGGGCCGACGTCCTCGGTGTTCGACATCACGACCTACGTGCTGATGTGGACCGTGTTCGGCGCGGGCGCGATGTATCACCTGCACGGCGGCTCGGGCGGCCAGATCGTGATGAACTCGGGCTGGTTCATCGAGAGCCTCGTGTCGCAGACGCTCGTCGTGCACCTGCTGCGCACGCAGAAGATTCCGTTCCTGCAGAGCACGGCCGCGCTGCCGGTGCTGCTCTCGACGTTCACCGCGATCGCGATCGGCTGCTGGCTGCCGTTCTCGCCGTTCGCGGATTCGCTCGGCTTCATGCACCTGCCGGGCACCTACTGGCTGTGGCTCGCCGCGACGATGGTCGGCTACATCCTGCTCGCGCAGATCGTCAAGACGATCTATGTGCGTCGCTACAAGCAGTGGTTCTGATTTCCTCCGAACGACGACGTGCCGGCCCGCATGGGCGGCACGCCCACGACGCACTACAGGTGACGTGATGAAAAGAAGAGTGCTTCCGCTCGCGGCCGCGAGCGCCCTCCTCGCGCCGCTGGACGCCTACGCGGCGCATCCGCTCGTCAGCGACGACACGGGCACGCAGGGCGATGCGAACTGGCAGTTCGAATTCAACGGCGAGGAAACCTCGAAACAGGACGAGAACGGCCGCCATCAGTTGTGGAACGCGACGCTCACGCGCGGGTTCGGCGAGCACGTCGATCTCTACGTGAGCGCGCCTTACACACATCTGCAAACGCGCACCGACGACAACGGCGCGGGCATCGGCGATGTCGAGATCGGCATGAAATGGCGTTTCGTCGAACGCGGGCCACTGTCGCTTGCGCTGAAACCGAAGGTGACGATGCCGACCGGCAACGACGGTCGCGGGCTCGGCACGGGCCGAGTCGGCACCGGCGCGACGCTGCTCGCGCAAGCCGACATCGCGCGCGTCTCGCTGCTCGCGAATGCGGGCCTCGCCTACCAGCCGAATCGCCAGGGCGATCTGCGCTCGATCTGGGCCGTGTCGGCCGCGGCGCTCTGCAAGGCAACCGACAAGCTGCAGTTCGTGGCGGACATCGACCTGTCGCGCAACACCGAGAGCAAGGCCGGCGCGAATCCGGCGTTCGTGATCGCGGGCGCGATCTACTCGCCGAGGCGCTGGCTCGATCTCGACATCGGCTACCGGCACGGGCTGAACGACCAGACCTACCGTCATTCCGTCATGGGTGGGGTAACGGCGCGGTGGTGATGCCGTGACTACGCGGCCGACGCCGCATGTCTGACCGCATTACGACGGGCCGCCTTCGGGCGGCCCGTTTTCTCATTTGCCGTCGTTCGCGCCGAACAGTTGCGCGCACACGGCGCGCCCCGCTTCGGTCAATGCGGCGCTGCCGGTGCCGTCGTCGTTCAGCGTCGTCGCACTCAGGCCGGCGGCGTCGAGTTGCGTCAGCATGCGGCGCAGCGTGCTCATCGGCAATTGCGTGCGCTTCGCGATTTTCGGCAGCGACCACGTTTTGCCGGACGGATCGATCGCGGCGTCGTGCAGCGTCGCGAGCGTCGCAACGAGTGCGGGATCGAGCGGGGCGTCGTCGGATTCTAAAGTCATCGGTTCGGGTTCGCGGGCCGGCGCGGGACCGGCATTCAGGAAGGATGCGATCGCGGACACTATACGCCCGGTTACGCGCCCTTGATCGCGGCGCGCATGAACGACACGAAACGCGTGGTCACGGGATCGTCGCGGCCGGACAGCCACGCCAGCCCGACGCGCCATTTCGCGTCCCTGCCGGCGAGCGGCAATACGGTCGCGTCGCGCAGCAGATACTGCGCACGCGAAGGAATGAACGCGACGCCGACCCCGGCCGCGACCGACGTAAGCACCGATTGCACGTCCTCCGCCTGCTGCATGACCTGCGGCACGAAGCGCCGCTCGACGCACCACCGGTCGATCTGTGCGGCGAGCCCGGGACCGCGTGCGCGCTGCAGCGCGATGAAGCCGATCTCGTTGAGCACGTCGAGATCGGCCGGAACGCGCTTGAAGCCGAGGTGCGGCGGCACCGCGAGCGCAAGCCCCTCGTCGATCACCTTGAACGACGACAATCCTTCATCCGACGGCAACCGCAGGAACCCCGCGTCGAGCTTGCCCGCGCGGAGCCGACGAGTTTGCTCGGACGACGACAGGTCGCTCAGCGTGACCGCGATGCCCGGATTGCTGCGCCGGAATTCCGCGACGAGTTTCGGCACGAGCGTCAGCACGGACAGGCAGATGCCGAGCCGCAAATGCCCGCGTTGCCCGCTGGTCGCCTCGCGCGCACGCGCGAGAATCTCGTCGGCATCGCGCACGAGCGCCTGCGCGTCGGGCAGGAAGCGTTCACCGAACGGCGTCAGCTCCGCGCCGTGCCGCCCGCGCTCGAACAGCTTGCCGCCGAGGCTCGCCTCGAGCGCGCCGATCTGCTTGCTCAGCGCCGGCTGGCTCATGTGCAGCGTGTCGGCCGCGCGGCTGAAATGGCTGAGCTCGGTGACCGTCAGGAAGGTACGCAGCAGTTTCAATTCCATTCTTTAAAGGAATCTTGACGATCAAAACATTCATTTTACTGATCGAATGGCGTGACGTTCAATACGGAAACGCCCCTTTCGGAGTTACCCACCATGCCTTTCGATCATGCGGCCGAGTGCCTGACCGACATGTCGTGCGACACGATCGTCGCCGACGCAAGCGATGCCGCCCCTGACGCGCCGGCGTCCGAGCGTCGCGCCGCACGCGCCGAGGGCCGCAACCGCCGCCTGCGCTTCGGCGATGCGCTGGACGACGTGCCGCCGCGTGCCGTCACCGGTTCGATCGCGATCAGCTTCGCGGTCGTGTCGCGGCGGAACTGGCCGCGTTGAATCGGGACACCAGGCGCCCGCCGCCGAACACACGCGTTCGATCCTCCACAAAAAAACAGCAGAAGTCCGCGCGCATCGCGCATCATTGCGCATACATCCATCGTCATCGCGACGCGATCGACCTTATAATTTCCCGCACCCGCTGACCACACACGCATTTCGCGCCGCCGCAACGCGCGTGAAAAGGAGACTTTCGCTTGACCGGCCTCATCGCGCGCCTGCCTCGCGCACGGACCACCCTGATCATCGCCCTCTCGTTCCTGACACTCGCGTTCGCGACGAACGCGTCCGCGCAGTCGCATCGCACCGCGTCGCCGCATGCGAAAGTCGTCAAGAAAAAGCCCGCTCCCCGCAAGCACAAGGCCGTCAAGCATCGCCGCCCGCGCGTGAAGCATCATGCGGTCAAGCGTCACGCGGCGCCCGCACCGCAGCGGCGCGCGAAACGCACGAATGTGGATCGCCCTCGCCCCGCCGCGAAACCGCGCCTGCTCGCAAGCTGCGGCTATAGCCCGCGCGCGGTCCGCTCGCTGCACTCGCGCGCGGCCTACGTGCTCGACGTCGACTCCGGCACGCCGCTGCTGGCCCGCAACGCACGCACGGTGCGGCCGATCGCGTCGATCTCGAAGCTGATGACCGCCGTCGTCGCGCGTGATGCGGACCGGCCGCTCAACGGCGTGCTGCGCGTCACCTCGCGCGACCGCGACACGATCAAGTTCACCGGTTCGCGGCTGCCGATCGGCGCCGAACTGTCGCGCCGCCAGATGTTTCATATCGCGCTGATGTCGTCGGAAAATCGCGCGGCCGCCGCGCTGAGCCGCGACTATCCGGGCGGCCGCGCCGCGTTCGTGAAGGCAATGAACCGCGAGGCGCGCCGACTCGGGATGCGCCATACGCATTTCCGCGAACCGACCGGCCTGTCGCCGCACAACGTGTCGACCGCCGAGGATCTCGCGCGGCTCGTCGGCGCGGCCGCGCAGGATCCGCTGATCCGCTATTTCTCGACCGACGCGTCGACCACCGTGCCGGCCGGCGACGGCGAACTGCTGTACGTGAACTCCGATCCGCTCGTCCGCTACGGCCGCCTGCCGATCCGGTTGCAGAAAACCGGCTTCATCAACGAATCGGGGCACGGCGTCGTCATGCGCATGCACGTGAAGGGCCGCCGCGAAACGGTCGTGCTGCTCGGCGCGCCGACGCGCGCCGGTGTCTCGAGCGATGCCCTGAAGATCCATCGCTGGCTGGCTTGCTCGATCCAGTAAGCACGACGCGCGCGGCCGGCGCGCTCATCCGCGAAGGAGCGATGCCATGCAGGACGAATACCGTTTCAATGCATTCGGACGCCTGCTCGCCGTCGTGCGTTCGAACGGCCGCTGGGCCGTGTTCGATCTCGGCACCGAAGGCAAGCGACGGCCAGCCAACCTGCAGATTCCGTCCGCGCTCGCCGCGGACGAACTCGCGCAATATCTCGGCGACCTGCTGCACGAGAATGCATCGCCGAAGTACAACGCCGTCGTGCCGATTCCGTTGCCGCGCCGCGCGTAACGCGCTGCCACCCACCGCCGACATCCCTCCCACCGGTGGTTGCCGCGCCCCCCCCCGGCCGCTCCGACCACTCCCGCCGCACCGACACTCCGCACATCTCGCACGCCCGCCAAATTCGACAGTCAAACTTGCAAGTTGAACTGTCGTGTTCTATGATCCGCCGCATGACACCGCCACGCACACCCGGCGTTTCCGCCGATATCGTCGCCGCCGATCTGACCCTCGCGGTCGGCCAGTTGATCCGCCGGCTGCGTTCCGAGATCGAATCCGAAGGACTCGGCATGTCGCAGACGAGCGCGCTCGCGCGGCTCGAACGACAAGGTCCGATGACGACCGCCGATCTCGCCCGCGCCGAGGCGATGAAGCCGCAGTCGATGAAGGCAATTCTCGCGAGCCTCGAGGAAGACGGGCTCGTCGAACGCGAGCCTCATCCGACCGACGGCCGCCAGATCCTCTTCATGCTGACCGCAGCCGGCCTCGCGGCACGTCGCAAGCGCGACACCGCGAAGCACAAGTGGCTCGGTGCCGCGATCGAGAAGCTCGCCCCCGAAGACATCCGCACGCTCGCCGCCGCGATTCCGCTGATCCGGCGCATCGGCGAGCAATGACCCGCATGCGTGCCGCGCGGCATCCGCGCGCACGCTTTCCTTCGCCCACTTCACGGAGCATCACGCCATGAGCACGACCCGTCTCGACACGCAAACGGCACTCGTCGTCATCGACCTGCAGAAGGGTATCGTCGCGCTGCCCACCGCCCACCCGGTCGCACCCGTGATCGAGCGTACGCGCGAGCTGCTCGACGCCTTCCGTAGCCGCGGCCTGCCGGTCGTGCTCGTCAACGTCGCCGGCGGCGCGCCGGGCCGCACGCAGCAGCAGGTGCGCCTGGATGCCCTTCCCGACGACTGGGCCGATCTTCTGCCCGAACTGAACCGCCAGCCGGACGACCATGTCGTGACGAAGAAAACCTGGGGCGCATTTACCGGCACCGGTCTCGACGCGCACCTGAAAGCGGCCGGCGTCACGCAGATCGTGCTTGCCGGCGTCGCGACGAGCATCGGCGTCGAATCGACGGCCCGTCAGGCGCACGAGCTCGGCTACAACGTGACGCTCGCGGTCGACGCGATGACCGATCTCAACGCGGACGCGCATACGAACAGCGTCGAACGGCTGTTCCCGCGTCTGGGTGAAACGGGCTCGACGCAAGAAATTCTCGCGCTGCTCGACCGGCGCATCGCGTGAGCGACAAACGCGCTCAGCCGGTGCCGGGCCATGCGGCCGGCCGGCTCGATCCGTCGATCTGGAAAGTCAGCGCCGTCGCGACGCTCGGCTCGCTGCTGTCGCAACTCGACGCGACGATCGTCAACGTATCGCTGGCGAGCCTCGCGACCGACCTGCACGCAAGCCTGTCGACGATCCAGTGGGTGACGAGCGGCTACCTGCTCGCCCTCACGCTGGTGTTGCCGCTGAACGGCTGGCTGGTCGACCGCATCGGCGCGAAGGCGCTGTACCTGTGGTGTTTCTCCGCGTTCACGCTGACGTCGGCGCTGTGCGGGCTCGCGTGGTCCGCGCCATCGCTGATCGCGTTCCGCGTGCTGCAGGGCGTCAGCGGCGGGCTGCTCGCGCCGATGGCGCAGATGATGATCGCGCGCGTCGCCGGCCAGCAGATGGCGCGCGTGATCGGTTATGCGGCGGTGCCCGTGCTGATCGCGCCGATCCTCGGGCCGGTCGTCGCCGGTGCGATCCTGCAGCACGCATCGTGGCGCTGGCTGTTTCTCGTGAATCTGCCGGTCGGTGCATTGGCGCTTGCGCTGGCCGTGTGGTTCCTGCCCGGCGACCGCGACGAAACGCAGCGGCGCGAACTCGACTGGGTCGGCCTCGCGCTGCTGTCGCCTGCGCTCGTGCTGTTCCTGTATGGCGCCGAGCGCATCGACGCGGTGCCCGGCATCGCCGCGATCGCGGGTTCGGTGCTGCTGCTCGCCGCGTTCCTGCGCGTCGAGCGGCGCAAAGGCGAGCATGCGCTGATCGATCTCGCGCTGTTTCGCTCGCGCGTATTCGGCGCGGCCGCTGCCACGCAGTTTCTGTCGAACGGCGCGATCTACGCGGGCCAGATGCTGATTCCGGTGTTCCTGATCGAAGCGTGCGGCCGCTCGCCCGGCGAGATGGGCTGGCTGCTGGCGCCGCTCGGGCTCGGCATGCTCGTCACCTATCCGTCGATGGGCGCGCTGACCAGCCGGTTCGGCGTGCGCCGGCTGGCCGCCGCCGGCGCGCTGCTCGCGCTCGCCGCGACGCTGCCGTTCGTGCATCTGGCGCTGGCCGGCTACGATCCCTACGTGCTGGTGCCCGCGCTGTTTCTGCGCGGGATGGGCCAGAGCGCGATCGGCGCACCGTCGATTTCTGCCGCGTATGCGTCGGTCGAGCGGCGCAACCTGCCGATGGCGACGACGTCGCTCAATATCGTCCAGCGCCTCGGCGGCCCGACGTTCACGACGATGTGCACGCTGTTTCTCGCATGGCGGCTGCAGGCCGAATCCGCGTCGACGGGCGGCACGCACGGGGCCGCCTACGCGTGGGCGTTCGGCATGCTTTGCGCACTGCATGCGGCGAGCTTCGTGACGACGCTGCGGCTGCCGCGATGGTCGAGCGGCGCGGGCGGACGGCCGGCGGGGGCCGCGCGGGCCGGTTCGCGCTGAATGCCGTGCCGCACCGCTCGCGACGCCGCTACTGCAACCACATCGACACGATCGACGCCCCGAGCAGGATGTCCAGCTCGCCGTTCACGCAACGCCACTGACGCTCCGTGCGCAGCACGCGCGCGAACAGCGGCCCGGCACAACACCAGAGCGACAGCGACGCCATCGCCGCCACGCCGGATGCCGGCCCGAGCAGTGCACCGAGCCGCACGGGGCCGGACGCCAGCGCGCGGCCGCCTAGCCTTTTTCCCCGCTAACCGCCACGCGACACGTGCCCCGCGCGGGCACTGCATGGCAAACGCGCAATGTGTTGCGCGGCATGAAAACAACGCAGTGCGACGTAACGCTGAAAATGTTCCGGAGCCCTACGTCATGCGTTCGCGACATCCGGCAGGAACCCGATGGCACAATCACGGTCCCTTACATGTGCCCTTCACCGGGCGCACGCCGCATCGCGGCGCAGATTCAACACACGAGAAGGACCCTGCCTGACCTTATGACCCTGAACGAATCCTGGTTTGCGCCGCTCGTCGGCATCCTCATCCTGGTCGCCGCCGCCGGCGCGATCACGGCCACGGCCCATTTCCTGCTGTTTCGCGTGGTCGCGCGGCTTGCGCGGCTGTCGGCCACCCGCATCGACGACGCGCTGTTCGAATTCGGCGCATTCAAGTGGCTGAACCGCATCGTGCCGTTCGTCGTGATCAAGCTCGGCCTCGGCGCGGTGCCCGGCATCCCCGCCGTGGCCGCGCAAGCCGCCGACAAGGTGCTGTTCGCGCTGATCGTGTTCCTGGTGTCGATGACGATCAGCGCGACGCTGTCCGCGCTCGAGCACGCGCATCGCACGAGCCGGCGCGACCAGCCGCGCCTGTCGCTGAAAGGCGCGATGCAGCTCGTCAAGCTCGTGATGTTCATCACGGCCGCGCTCGTCGTGATCGGCGACGCGACGGGCAAGCAGATCGGCCTGCTGCTGTCGGGCATCGGCGCGATGTCGGCGGTGCTGATGCTGATCTTCAAGGACACGCTGCTCGGCCTCGTCGCCGGCGTGCAGCTGTCGTCGAACGACATGCTGCGGATCGGCGACTGGATCACGATGCCATCGGCCGGCGCGGACGGCACCGTCATCGACATCACGTTGAACACGGTCAAGGTCGCGAACTTCGATCACACGATCATCACGGTGCCGACCTGGAAGCTGATCACCGAGAGCTACCAGAACTGGCGCGGGATGACCGAGGCCGGCGGGCGCCGCATCAAGCGCGCGCTGTTCGTCGACGCGACGAGCGTGCGCTTTCTGGGCGAGGACGAGATCGAACGGCTCGAACGCCTGACGCTCCTGAAGGACTACCTGGAAGACAAGGTCGACGCGATCGCGCAATGGAACGGCACGCTCGGCGCGGCCGGCGAATGCCAGGCGAACCGCCGCCAGCTGACGAATCTCGGCACGTTCCGCGCGTACGTCGCGAACTACCTGAAGAGCCATCCGCGGATCCGCCGCGACATGACGTGCATGGCGCGCCAGCTGCCGCTGACGGCGGAGGGCATTCCGCTCGAACTGTACTGCTTCACCGACACGACGACCTGGGTCGACTACGAGGCGATCCAGTCCGATCTGTTCGATCACCTGATCGCGGTGCTGCCCGAGTTCGGGCTGCGCGTGTACCAGCATCCGTCGGGCTTCGACATGCGCCGGATGGCCGGCGCGGCGCAAGCCGAACTGTCGGCGCCGCACGCGCGCTAGGGCTCGCCGCGGCGGCCTGCAACGGGTCGCCGCCGGCAGCGCGGCATCGCGGCGCGCGTGGCGCCGCTCACCGCCCCGCGCACTCGGCCGCGAGCCGCCCCACCACCTTCAACGCGTCCTCGATCTGACGCGACCACGGATAGCTGTAGTTGAGCCGGATGAAGTGCCGGTAATCGGCGGTCGCCGAGAACATGTGGCCGGGCCCGATCGTGATCCCCTGCGCGAGCGCGAGCGCATACAGCTTCATCGCGTCGACCTGCGGCGGCAGCTCGACCCACAGCACGTACCCGCCCTGCGGCTGCGACAATCGCGTGCCTTCCGGGAAGAAGCGCCGCACCATCGCGCTCATCAGGCTCGCCTGCTGCGCATACTGCTTGCGCATCCGCCGCAGGTGGAAATCGTAGCCGTCGTGCTTCAGGTATTCGGCGATCGCGAGCTGCTCGATCGCGGGCGTGGCGAGCGTGTTCAGGAATTTCAGCTTCTCGACCTGGTCGCGGTAGCGGCCGGGCATCGCCCAGCCGATCCGGTAGCGCGGCGACAGGCTCTTCGTGAACGACGCGCAATGCAGCACGAGCCCATCGCGGTCGTACGACTTCAACGCGCTCGGCGTCGTGTCGCCGTAATGCAGCTCGTGATAGACGTCACTCTCGATCGCGGGCACGTCATGCTTCGCGAGCAGCTCGACGAGCGCGCGCTTGCGCGCATCGGGCATCTGGAAGCCGAGCGGATTGTGGAAATTCGGCATCACCATGCATGCGGCGATGCGCTCGCGCGCGAGAATCCGTTCGAGCGCGTCGAGATCGATACCGTCGCCCGGATGGGTCGCCACCTCGAGCGCGCGCATGCCCATCCGCTCGATCGCATGCAGCATCGCGTAGAACGTCGGCGACTCCACCGCGATCGTGTCGCCGGGCTTTGCGACGGCCTGCAAGCACAGGTTGATCGCCTCCGTCGCGCCGATCGTCATCACGATCTCGCCCGGCTCGACCGGGATCCCGCGCTCCGCGTAGCGCCGCGCGATCTGGCGGATCAGCTCCTGATTGCCGGGCGGCAGGTCGTCGATCACGCCCCAGCGCGTGCGGCGCCGGCCGATCGCCTGCGCGTAGCGCGCAAGACGCTGCACCGGGAACTGCGACGCATCGGGATACGGCGAACCGAGCGGCACCGCGTCGTCGCGCGCGATCGAGCGCAGCGTCGACAGCACGAGCCGGCTCACATCCACCGCCGACGGCTCGGCGGCCGGCGCCGACACGTGCAGCTCGGCCTGCGCCGGCACCGTGGTCCGCGCCCGCACGAAGTAGCCCGACTGCGGCCGGCTCTCGATCAGCCCGCGGCTCTCGAGCACGAGATACGCGCGCAGCACGGTCGTGACGCTGAGCTGCTGCTGCCGGCTCGCCTGGCGCACCGACGGAATCCGCTCGCCGGGCCGGTACACGCCGCGCTCGATCTGCGCCTGAAGATCGTCGGCCAGTTGTTCGTAACGCTTCACGCGCCTCCCTTTCAACATCCCTTCGACAACACAGTTGCGACCGCCACCACCTGACTGGCCGCAACTGTACTCTTTTTTGAAGACGAAAGGTGTATACACAGCGGCCGCCGCACCGCGCGTACTCTCCGTGCATCGCCTCCGACACACGCATCATGAAAAAGAAATCCGCTGCCGCGCGCATCGAACCGTACACCCATCCGGCCGCCGGTTGGGGCGCACTGAAAGCCGTCACGATCAACCTGATCAAGGAAAAGGTCGCCGGCGGCAACTACCGCACGCTGCTGCGCCAGAACCAGCCGGACGGCTTCGACTGCCCGGGCTGCGCGTGGCCCGACCGCCAGCACGCATCGACGTTCGAATTCTGCGAGAACGGCGTGAAGGCCGTCGCCGCCGAGGCGACGAGCAAGCGCGTGACGCCCGAATTCTTCGCCGCGCACACCGTCGCCGAGCTGCTCGAACAGACGGATTTCGAACTCGAACAGCACGGCCGCCTGACCGACCCGATGGCGTACGACGCGCGGACCGACCGCTACGTGCCGATCGCGTGGGACGACGCGTTCGAGCTGATCGCACGCCACCTGCGCGCGCTGCCGGACCCGAACCAGGCGGCGTTCTACACGTCCGGCCGCGCGAGCAACGAGGCGGCGTTCCTGTACCAGCTGCTGGTGCGGCGGTACGGCACCAACAACTTCCCCGACTGCTCGAACATGTGCCACGAGGCGACGAGCCGCGGGCTGCCGGCCTCGGTCGGCGTCGGCAAGGGCACCGTCACGCTCGACGATTTCGAGCACGCGGACCTGCTGCTGATCTTCGGCCAGAACCCGGCGACCAACCATCCGCGGATGATGGGCGAGCTGCGCGAATGCGCGAAGCGCGGCGCGACGATCGTGTCGATCAACCCGCTGAAGGAACGCGGGCTCGAGCGCTTCGCCGATCCGCAAAGCCCGCTCGAGATGCTGACGATGTCGGGCACCAACATCGCATCGACCTTCATCCAGCCGACGATCGGCGGCGATTTCGCGCTGATCAAGGGAATGGCGAAGCGCGTGCTCGAACTCGACGACGCCGCGCGCGCCACCGGTGCGCCACGCGTGCTCGACATGGCGTTCATCGGCGAGCACACGGCCGGCTTCGATGCGTTCGCCGACGATCTGCGCAACGAAAGCTGGTCCGCGCTGACGGCCGAAAGCGGCGTGTCGTACGAGCAGATCGACGGCCTCGCGCAACGCTATGCACGCAGCGAGCGCGTGATCGCGACCTGGGGGATGGGCATCACCCAGCACAAGCATTCGGTCGCGACCGTGCAGATGCTGACGAACCTGATGCTGATGCGCGGCAACATCGGCCGCCCCGGTGCGGGCCTGTGCCCGGTGCGCGGCCACTCGAACGTGCAGGGCAACCGCACGGTCGGTATCGAGGAAAAACCGTCGCAGGCGTTCCTCGATCGGCTCGGCCACGTGTTCGACTTCGAGCCGCCGCGCCGCCACGGCTACGACGTCGTCGAAACCATCGAAGGCATGCTCGAAGGCCACGTGAAGGTGCTGATCGGTCTCGGCGGAAACTTCGCGATGGCGACGCCCGACACGCCGCGCACGTGGGAAGGCATGCGCCGCTGCGATCTCTCCGTGCACATCACGACGAAGCTGAACCGCAGCCACCTGATCCACGGCCGCGATGCGCTGATCCTGCCGACGCTCGGTCGCACCGAGATCGACCTGCAGGACAACGTCGCGCAGGGCGTGACGGTCGAGGATTCGATGAGCATGGTCCACGTATCGTACGGGATGAACAAGCCGGCGTCGCCGAACCTGATGTCGGAGCCCGCGATCGTCGCGCACATCGGCCATGCGCTGTTCGGCAGCGGCAAGATCGACTGGCTCGCGTACAAGGACGACTACGCGAAGATCCGCGACGCGATCGAGGCGACCGTCGACGGCTTCTACGACTACAACACGCGCATCGCGCGGCCGGGCGGCTTCCACCTGCGCGTCGCGTCGCGCGACCGCGAATGGCTGACGCCGACGGGCAAGGCGAACTTCATCGCGCACGCGCTGCCGACCGACACGCCGATCCAGCGCGCCCGCGCGCTGCACGGCGAGCGCCTGATGACGCTGATGACGACGCGTTCGCACGACCAGTACAACACGACCGTCTACGGGCTCGACGACCGCTATCGCGGCGTGTTCGGCCAGCGCCGCGTGGTGTTCGTCAACCGCGACGACCTCGCGATGCTCGGCCTGAAGGCCGGTGAATGGGTCGACATGGAAACCGTGTGGCACGACGGCATCGTACGGCGCGCGGACGGTTTCCTGCTCGTCGAATACGACATCCCGCGCGGCTGCATCGGTGCGTACTACCCGGAAACGAACCCGCTGGTGCCGCTCGACAGCGTCGGTGACGTGTGCAACACGCCGACGTCGAAGTCGGTGCCCGTGCTGCTGCATCGCGCGGCCGCGCCGGCGTCGGCCGCCGCCTGACGGAGCGCCGCGATGATCGTTCGGCCGCGCGAGCACTGGTTGCGGATACTCGACGCGCGCCTCGACGATCTCGTGTCGATGGTGAGCGGCTGCGAGCGCATCGCATCGACGCCGTAATAAAGACTTGCAATCGATACAGCCGGAAACGTCAACAGCCGGGGCCCCAGCAGCGTTTTTTCGACAAGCGCCCACGATTCGGGCGCGCAACGACAGGAGAAAACGTCATGCGAGCCCTTACCCGCCATCTCGCGATCGCCGCCACCCTGATGTCGGTACTGACCGGCACCGCGTTCGCCGAAACGCCGTGGCAGCAAGCGCATCCGCGCCGCGAAGAGGTCAACCAGCGTCTCGCCAACCAGAATCGCCGGATCCATCACGAAGTGAAGGAAGGCGAGATGTCGCACGCCCAGGCCGCGCGCCTGCACCGCGACGACCGCAAGATCCGCCAGGAAGAGCGGGACATGGCCGCGCAGGATCACGGCCACATTACGCAGAGCGAAAAGCACGTGCTGAACCAGCAGGAAAACGCGGTCAGCCACAAGATCGGCCAGTAACGCCGGCAAGCGTCGATTCGCCATCGCTTGAAACGCCCGCTGCCGCCGTGCGACAGCGGGCGCTTGTTGTTGTATCGAATCGTTTCAGCAGGCCGTTCGCGTCAAGTGCCGCGGGTATACTCCGACGTCAGCCGCCACCCGCATCGACCGTCAAGAACGGCACGATTCCGGCGGTTTCGTCGCGAAGCTCCGCGTTTCGCGTACCCCGCGCCCCAGCCTCGACACGAGACACACGACGATCCCGATCATGAAACGATTCCTGCTGCTCCTTCCCGCCGCCCTGCTCGCCGCCTGCGGCTCGGCGCCCTCGTCCGATTCCGCAGCGTCCGGCTCGGCACCGATGATCTACGTGTCGTCCGCGCGCCCGGCCCACGCGATCGCCAACTGCCTCGACAGCCGCCTGTCGGGCACGGCGCAGTCGCAGCACAACGGCGTGACCGACATCACCGTCGGGTCGCGCTCGTACTTCGTCACGCTCACGCCGTCGGGTAACGGGTCGGTCGTCAAGGTCGTGCGCGGCTCGGGCAGCGAGCCGGCCGAGGAAGCGATGCGCTTCGCGATCGCGCGCTGCGTGATCTGACCGCCGCCGGTGCCGGGCACCCCGCCCGGCCCGCAAGCCGCGTCATCCGGGCGCCGTCATGCGCGCCCGTCGAATTTTTTCATCCGGGCCGCCGTCGATGAGAGAATCGCACCACGATTCCCTTTCCACGGAGCCCGCATGAAGCACCTGCTGTCCCGGCTGTTCGTCAGCACCGCGCTCGTCGCGCTTGTTCCGGCGCTGCCGGCGCAGGCCGCGACGCCGCCCGGCATCTTCGTCGTCGCCACCCAGCTCGGCGAATTCACGACTCTCGACCCGAGCGAAATCTACGAGCTCGTGCCGTCCGAGTACGTCGCGAACACCTACGAACGGCTCGTGCGGGTCGACCTGAAGGACCCGACGCGCTTCGACGGGCAGATCGCGCAATCCTGGTCGGTCGGCGCCGATGGCATCACTTACACGTTCAAGCTGCGCCCCGGCCTCACGTTCCATTCCGGCAACCCGGTCACCGCCGACGACGTCGCGTGGTCACTGCAGCGCACCATCCTGCTCGACAAGGGCCCGGCCGGCGTGCTCGCCGATCTCGGCCTCACGAAGGCGAACGTGATGCAGAAGGTGCGCGCGGTCGACCCGCAGACCTTCGTGCTCGAAACCGACCACAAGTACGCGCCGAGCTTCGTGCTCAACGTGCTGAGCGCGTGCCCGGCGTCGGTGCTCGACAAGAAGCTGCTGATGTCGCACCAGCAGGGCAGCGATTTCGGCAGCGCCTGGCTGAAGACCAACGACGCGGGCTCGGGCCCGTACCAGCTCGTCAAGTGGACGCCGAACGAAAGCATCGTGCTGCAGCGTTTCGACAAGTACCGCACGCCGTACCCGATGAAACGCGTCGTGCTGCGCCACGTGCCCGAGGCCTCCGCGCAGCGGTTGCTGCTGGAAAACGGCGACGTCGACGCCGCGCGCAACCTGAGCCCCGACAGCCTCGCCTCGCTGACCAAGGCCGGCAAGATCAAGGTCGCGTCGTGGCCGGTGTCCGCGCTGCTGTACCTGAGCCTGAATACGAAGAACCCGAATCTCGCGAAACCCGACGTGCAACAGGCGATGAAGTGGCTGGTCGACTACGACGGCATCCAGCGCAACATCGTCAGCACGACGTACAAAGTGCACGAGACCTTCCTGCCCGAAGGCTTCCTCGGCACGCTGAATTCGAATCCGTACAAGCTCAACGTCGCGAAGGCGAAGGCGCTGCTCGCAAAGGCCGGCTTGCCGAACGGCTTCGACGTGACGATGGACATGCCGAACGATTATCCGTACCTCGAGATCGCACAGGCACTGCAGGCGAACTTCGCGCAGGGCGGCATCCGCGTGAAGCTGATTCCGGGCGATGCGAAGCAGGCGATCGGCAAGTACCGCGCGCGCCAGCACGACATCTTCATCGGCGAATGGTCGCCCGACTACATGGACCCGAACAGCAACGCGCGCGGCTTCGCCTGGAATCCTGACAATTCCGACCAGTCGAAGACGAAGATGCTCGCATGGCGCAACAGCTGGGACATCCCGCAACTGACGAAGGACACCGAGGCCGCGCTCGTCGAGCCGTCGCCCGCGAAGCGCGCGCAGCGTTACGAGGCGCTGCAGAAGGCCGTGCTCGCGAATTCGCCGTTCGTCATCATGTTCGAGAAGGTCGTGCAGGTCGCGACGCGCCCCGGCACGACGGGGCCGGAGATCGGGCCGATCAACGACCTCGTGTCGTACCGGACGCTGGCAAAGTAAGGCCGGCTGTGCGCGGCATTTCGTCGACGTGCTGCGCGGCGAAACACCCCGCAAATTATCCCTGTCATGCACGAATGCGAAATGTGCGTGACAGGGGTAAATTTCTCTGCCGCCCATCGCGATCCTGTCGTCGGGCGCGCACACCTTCCCCTATCACCCCCTGGCAACCCATAGTTTTTATCCGCTGGCGCGAATGATTTTGGCTTTGTTAGATGGATGACACCGAATCATCCAATGACAAATATCTAACAGTCCGATGACCTGCGCGTTCGCCCATACCGTCGAATCCCGCTTTGCCGACCTGACGCCGACCGCGAAGCGCATCGCGAGCTACATGCTCGCGAACCTCGACCGTCTCGGGCTCGAAACGGCCGACCAGATCGCGCAGCAGACCGGCACCAGCGGCATCTCCGTCGGTCGCTTCCTGCGCAGCATCGGCTACCGGAACCTCGACGACCTGAAACGCGAGCTGCGCGGCGGCAGCGACCGCCCGTGGATGATCACCGATCGCCTCGACGAATACCGCCGCACCGCCGGCGCGCATGCGACCACCGGCGACAGCGACCATGGCGACGGCACGCTTGCATCGTCGCTCGATCGCGAGCTCGATGCGATCCGCCACGTCTACCGGCTCGCGGAAGAACCCGTCTTCGCGCAGGTCGCGGACCGGATCGCGCATGCCGACGCCGTATTCATCCTCGGCATCCAGTCGACCCGCGGCATCAGCAACGCGTTCAGCAGTTATCTGGAATACCTGCGCCCGCGCGTGTTCTATTCCGACGGCCAGTCGGGCTCGTACGTCGATTCGCTGAATTCCGAGTTCGAGCGGCCGTACTGCATCGTCACCGATACGCGTGCCTATTCGCGCAGTGCGCGCCGCTATTGCCAGGCAGCCGCCGAACGCGGCCAGCCGTTCGCGCTGGTCACCGATCTCTATTGCCCGTGGGCGCGCGAATGGCCGGCCGACCTGCTGCAGGTGAAGACCGACGTCGGCCAGTTCTGGGATTCGCTCGCGCCGCTCACGTGCCTGTTCAACCTGCTGATCACCGCCGTGGTCGACCGCCTCGGTCCCGCGATCGACCGGCGCGTCGCGCGCAACCGCGAACTGCAGCGCACCTTCGACCAATTCGAATCCTGAGCGCCCCGAATGCCGATGCCGTCTCGCCGCCTCGTCGAAATCACGCCCGCCACGCATCGCGTCGAGATCGATCTCGTCTACGCGACCGAGCGCAACCTGACCGGCAAGCCGATCTACCGCCGCGCGCACTGCCTGCTGCTCGAGCCGGCCGAAGCCGCGCTGCGCCGCGCGGTCGACGTCGCCGCGCAGGCCGGCTTCACGCTGCGCATCTACGACGCGTACCGGCCGCCGCAGGCGCAACAGGTGCTGTGGGATTTCCTGCCCGATCCGAACTTCGTCGCCGATCTCGGCCGCGGCTCGAACCACAGCCGCGGCACCGCGCTCGACCTGACGCTCGTCGGCGCGAACGGCGAGCCGCTCGACATGGGCACCGGCTTCGACGAGATGGTGGCCGCGTCGGGCCACTTCCACGCGGGGCTGCCCGAAGCCGTGCAACGCAACCGGCTGCTGCTGCTCGGCGTCATGCAGGCGGCCGGCTTCGCGCATATCGACAGCGAATGGTGGCACTACGAACTGCCCGGTTCGCACGCCTTGCCGCAGATCGACAACGCGGCGAGCGGCCCGTGGCGCCTGATGTAACGACGATGCACGTTTCTTTCACCGTTCCCGTTCAACGACTTCAACGACACATGGAGAAGCGCACATGCAACCCCTGATCTCCCGGCTCGTCGCGGCACTCGCCGCCGCATCCGTGCTCGCCGCCGTTCCGCTTTCCGCCGCACGCGCGGAAACGCCGAAGGACATGTTCGTGATGGCCACGCTGCTCGACGAATTCACGACGCTCGATCCCGGCGAGATCTACGAGCTGGTGCCGGAGGAATACGTCGCGAACACGTACGACCGGCTCGTACGCGTCGACCTGCGCGATCCATCGAAATTCAACGGCGACGTCGCGCAGTCGTGGACGGTGAGCGCCGACGGGCTGACCTATACGTTCAAGCTGCGCTCGGGCCTCAAGTTCCACTCGGGCAACCCGCTGACGGCCGACGACGTCGCATGGTCGATCCAGCGCGCGGTGCTGCTCGACAAGGGTCCGGCCGCCGTCCTGACCGGCATCGGCCTCACGAAGGCGAACGTCGCCGCGAATGTGAAGAAGCTCGACGATCAGACGGTGTCGATCACGACCGACCACAAATACGCGCCGACCTTCGTGCTGAACGTGCTCGGCTCATGGCCCGCGTCGGTGCTCGACAGGAAGCTGCTGCTGTCGCACCAGCAAGGCAACGACTTCGGCAACGCGTGGCTGAAGACCAACGAGGCCGGCTCCGGCGCGTACAAGCTGGTCAAGTGGGCGGCCGGCGACAGCATCGTGCTGCAGCGTTTCGACGGCTACCGTCTGCCGCTCGCGATGAAGCGCATCGTGCTGCGCCACGTGCCCGAAGCGGCAAGCCAGCGCCTGCTGCTGGAAAACGGCGACGTCGACGCGGCGCGCGACCTGAGCCCGGACGATCTCGCGTCGGTCGTGAAATCCGGCAAGGCGAAGGTCGCGGCATCGCCGCAGGCGACGTTGCTGTATCTCGGCCTGAATACGAAGAACCCGACGCTCGCGAAGCCCGACGTGCAGGAAGCACTGAAGTGGCTGGTCGACTATTCCGGAATCCAGACCAACGTCGTGAAGACGACCTACAAGGTTCACCAGACCTTCCTGCCCGAAGGCTTCCTCGGCACGCTGAATGCGAATCCCTACAAGCTCGACGTCGCGAAGGCAAAGGCGCTGCTCGCGAAGGCGGGCGTGCCGAACGGCTTCACGGTGACGATGGACGTGCGCAACGACTATCCGTACACGGAGATCGCGCAGGCCGTACAGGCGAACTTCGCGCAGGCGGGCGTCAAGGTGCAGTTGATCCCCGGCGACAACAAGCAGACGCTCGCGAAATACCGTGCGCGTCAGCACGACATCTACATCGGCGAATGGTCGGCCGATTACATCGACCCGCACAGCAACGCGCAGGGTTTTGCATGGAACCCCGACAACTCCGACAAGTCGAGCTATAAAATGCTGGCCTGGCGCAACAGCTGGGACATTCCGCAACTGACGAAGGAGACCGACACCGCGCTCGCCGAGCCGACCGCCGCGCAACGCGCGCAACGGTATCAGGCGATGCAGAAGGACGTGCTCGCACGTTCGCCGTTCGTGATCATGTTCGAGAAGGTCGCGCAGGTCGCGACGCGGCCCGGCGTGAGCGGACTCGAAGTCGGACCGATCAACGATCTCGTGTCGTACCGTAACCTGAAGAAGCAATAAGATTCGCCGCATGTCGACTCCCGCCTCCTCCCTCGAAACGCTGCGCACGCTGCCCGCGCGGCGCCCGGCCGTACGCTGGGCACTGCGCGTGCTGCGCTGGGCGCTCACGCTCGCCGTCACGTTCGCGGGCCTGCTCGCGCTGACGTTCGTGATCGGCCGCAAGGTGCCGATCGATCCCGTGCTCGCGATCCTCGGCGATCGCGCGTCGGCCGAGGCGTACGCGGCCGAGCGCATCGCGCTCGGCCTCGACAAGCCGCTCGCCACGCAATTCCTGATCTACGCGCGTGACGTGCTGCACGGCAATCTCGGGATGTCGCTGCTGACGTCGAACCCGGTGCTCGATGACATCCGACGCGTGTTCCCCGCCACGCTCGAACTCGCGACGATCGCGACGTTGATCGGCATCGCGATCGGCGTGCCGCTCGGCGTCGCGGCCGCGGTGAAGCACAACCGGCCGATCGACCACATCGCGCGCTTCGTCGGCCTGATCGGCAATTCGGTGCCGGTGTTCTGGCTCGGGCTGATGGGGCTGCTGCTGTTCTATGCGCGGCTGCACTGGGTCGGTGGCCCCGGCCGGCTCGATCCCGTATACGACGGCATGGTCGACCCGCGCACGGGCAGCCTGCTGATCGACTCGGCGCTCGCGGGCGAGTGGGACGTGTTCCGCAACGCGGTGTCGCACATCGCGCTGCCGGCCGCGATCCTCGGTTACTACTCGGTCGCATACCTGAGCCGGATGACGCGCTCGTTCATGCTCGACCAGCTGAGCCAGGAATACATCGTCACCGCGCGCGCGAAGGGCCTGTCCGAGCGCCGCGTGATCTGGCGGCATGCGTTCGGCAACATCGCGGTGCCGCTCCTGACCGTGATCGCGCTCACGTACAGCAACCTGCTCGAGGGCTCGGTGCTGACCGAGATCGTGTTCGCGTGGCCCGGGCTCGGCTCGTACCTGACGGGTGCGCTGCTGAACGCCGACATGAACGCGGTGCTCGGCGCGACGCTCGTGATCGGCGCGATGTTCATCACCGTCAACCTGCTGACCGACGCGCTGTACCGCGTGTTCGATCCGCGTGCGCGCTGAGGGCCGCCGCGACATGACCGCTTCCACCCTGCTTCTTTCACCGTCCATGCCGAAGGTCGTCCGATCATGAATGCCGAGCGTCTCACGCTGCGCGCGTGGCTGCTTTCCGATGCGCCCGCGTCGCGCTCGCAGGCCGCGTTCGGCCTCGCATATCGCCGCTGGCGCCGCTTCGCCGCCAATCCGCTCAACCTGTTCGGGCTCGCGATCCTGGTCGCGCTGATCGTCGTCGCCCTCGTCGGCCCGCTTGTCATGCCGCACGATCCGCTGCGCCAGGTGCTGTCCGACCGCCTGCTGCCGCCCGGCTCGCCGTCGCACTGGCTCGGCACCGACCAGCTCGGCCGCGACATCCTCTCGCGGCTGATCGAAGGCTCGCGCCTCACGCTCGGCATCGCGATGCTCGTCGTCGTGATCGTCGTGCCGATCGGACTCCTGATCGGCACGACGGCCGGCTATTGCGGCAGTTTCGTCGACAGCGTGCTGATGCGCATCACCGACATCGCGCTCGCGTTCCCGAAGATCGTGCTCGCGCTCGCATTCGCGGCCGCGCTCGGGCCCGGCGTGATCAACGCGGTCGTCGCGATCTCGATCACCGCATGGCCCGCGTACGCGCGGCTCGCGCGCGCGGAGACGATCCGGATCGCGCAGGCCGATTACATCCACGCGGCGCGCCTGCAAGGCGCATCGGGCCCGCGAATCTTGCTGCGCTACATCGTGCCGCTGTGCATGTCGTCGGTGATCGTGCGTGCGACGCTCGACATGGCCGGCATCATCCTGACCGTCGCGGGCCTCGGCTTCCTCGGCCTCGGCGCGCAGCCGCCGAGCCCCGAATGGGGCTTCATGGTCGCGTCGGGCCGTAACGTGCTGCTCGACGCGTGGTGGGTCGCGACGCTGCCCGGGGCGGCGATCCTGCTCGTCAGCCTCGCGTTCAACCTGCTCGGCGACGGGCTGCGCGACGTCTTCGATCCGCGTCATGGAGCGTGACATGCCACTGAATTCCGTCAACGCACCGGCGCCGCTCTGCGAGATCGACGGCCTGAAGATCGGGTTTCGCGGGCACGACGGCGTCGTGTCCGACGCGGTGCGCGACCTGTCGCTGACGCTCGCGCCCGGCGAACGGCTCGGCATCGTCGGCGAATCGGGCTCCGGCAAATCGCTGACGGGCCGCGCGCTGCTCGGCCTGCTGCCCGAAGCCGCGCGCTGGTCGGCCCGCACGATGCGCTTCGCCGGCCGCGACCTGCTCGCGATGTCGGCGAGCGAACGCCGGCGCCTGTGCGGCAGCCAGATGGGAATGATCCTGCAGGACCCGAAATATTCGCTGAACCCAGTGATGACCGTCGCGAAGCAGATGGGCGAAGCCTTCCGGCTGCACGAGCCGGGGTTGCGCGGCCGCGCGCTGCGCGAGCGGATCGTCGATGCGCTCGCGGCCGTGCAGATTCGCGATCCGGCGCGCGTCGCCGATGCGTATCCCCACGAGCTGTCGGGCGGCATGGGCCAGCGCGTGATGATCGCGATGATGGTGTCGACCGGCCCGCGCCTGCTGATCGCCGACGAGCCGACGTCCGCGCTCGACGTCGCGGTGTCGATGCAGGTGCTCGCGGTGCTCGACGCGATGATCGCGCGGCACGGCACGGGCCTGATGTTCATCAGCCACGACCTGCCGCTCGTGATGTCGTTCTGCGATCGCGTCGCGGTGATGTATGCGGGCCGCGTCGTCGAAACCTGCGCCGCGCGCGACCTGCGCGACGCGACGCATCCATACACCCGCGGGCTGCTCGCGGCGAATCCGCCGCTCGCGAACCCGCCCGACGAACTGCCGGTGCTGCGGCGCGACCCGGCGTGGCTCGACGCCGCGTCGCCCGCATCGTCATCTGCAGAACCCAGGGAGGCCGCACGATGATCGACGTCGATCACGCCTCGATCCGCTTTCCGACCCGCACCGGCCATGTCGACGCCGTGCGCGATGCCAGCTTCGCGGTACGCGACGGCGAAGTCTTCGGGCTCGTCGGCGAATCGGGCTCCGGCAAGTCGACGCTGCTGCGCGCGCTGACCGGCCTCGTGCCGCTCGCGGGCGGCAGCCTGTCGATCGACGGCCGGCCCGTCGGCGGCACGCCCGACCGCGCATTCCGCCGCCACGTGCAGATGGTGTTCCAGGATCCGTACGCGTCGCTGCATCCGCGCTTCACGGTCGACCAGACGCTGCGCGAGCCGCTGTCGATCCATCGGATCGACGACGCCGAGGCGCGCATCGCGCGCGCACTGTCCGAAGTCGGGCTCGGCCCGGCGTTCCGCTTCCGCTATCCGCACCAGTTGTCGGGCGGCCAGCGCCAGCGTGTCGCGATCGCGCGCGCGCTGATCGTCGAGCCGCGCGTGCTGCTGCTCGACGAGCCGACCTCCGCGCTCGACGTATCGGTGCAGGCCGAGATCCTGAACCTGCTGCGCCGCCTGCATCGCGAACGCAACCTGACCATGATCGTCGTGAGCCACAACCTCGCGGTGATCGGCTTCCTGTGCCAGCGCGTCGCGGTGATGCAGCATGGCGAGATCGTCGAACAGCTGCGGATCGAGGACGTTCGCTCCGGGCAGGTCGCACGCGACTACACGCGCACGCTGCTGCGCGCGACCGAAGGCTACCGACGCCTCGATCCGGTTGCCTGACATGTGCGCGACGCGCGGGCGTGCGATACTCGGCACCCCGTGCGTCGGCGCGCCAGTGCACCGGCGCGCCGCAGAATGGAACCCTCGCGCGCCGCGCGGGTCCATTTCCTTTCGTCAACAGCTCAACAGCAATAGGGAGGCGTTCATGCTGCAATTCATCGAAACCCTGGTGGTCGGGCTCATCGTCGGCCTCCTCGCCCGTGCGCTCAAGCCCGGCGACGACAAGATGGGCATCCTGATGACCGTCGTGCTCGGCGTCGTCGGCTCGCTCATCGCGGGCTACGTCGGCCGCGCCGCTGGCTGGTATGCGCCGGGCCAGGGCGCCGGCTGGATCGCGTCGATCATCGGCGCGATCGTGCTGCTCGTGGTCGTCGGCGCGGTGCGCAAGCGCGCGGGCTGACCGCCGCATCACCCGCGTCGATACGGAACGGCCGCTCGTCACACGAGCGGCCGTTTTCTTTATGCACGCCGCAATTCGCATCTTCGTCGAATCGTTGAGTCCTCAACGATTCACTCGCAAAACCCCGGTTCACTGGCCGGATTGCCGCGCCCTTACGCCATCGGCAATACCCTGACTTGCGGTCGCACAAATTTGAGATAAATTGATTGGAGGAATACGACTTCATTTGATCGTTGCCGTTATTTCCCGTTTTTCATTCAAGAGGTCCAATGGAATTGCCGTTTACGCATACAGCATTGCAGCGTTGACGGACTGCCATTCGAGCGGCCCCGCTGCGACGCGCTTCCTCTCTGGAGCCTGTCATGAAGCATCGCCTGTTTGCCGCCTCGTTTGCCCTGGCTGCCTCGCTTCTGGCGTCGTCCTCATCTTTTGCCGCCGGCGCGTCCGGCGTCATCCACTTCACCGGCATGATCGTCGAGCCGCCGTGCTCGTTCGTGCTCGACACGGCCGACGCCGCGCACGCACACGTGCGCCCCGACTGCCCGCGCCCGGCGAGCGGGCAAGTCGCGTTCGTCGACGCCGCCAGCCTGCGCACGATCAAGACCACGACCTTTACTCAGGCCTCGCGCGCAATCGTTTTGCCTGATCGTGCGGGTAACGCGCACGCGCCGATCATCGCCGTCGTGACGTACCAATAGCGTCCGCTGCCGGAGGCGTCGCGCGTCAGTCGCGATGGCAGGCGATCCAGTCGCTGAACGCGCGGATCTTCTGCTGGCTGCCGATGCTCTCCGGGTAGACGAAGAAATATCGGGCGCCGGTCTCGAGCACGATGTCGAACGGCCGCTCGAGCCGGCGCGCGCTGACGTCGTCGTCGACGAGCGTCACGTCGCCGATCGCGACGCCGAATCCCTGCATCGCCGCGTTCGTCGCGAGATCGAGCGTGTCGAAGGTCGGCCCGCGCTCCGCGTCGACGGCACGCTCGCCCGCGTGATCGAGCCACGCGCGCCAGTCGCGGTGGTCGCGCGTCGGATGCAGCAGCGTATGGTGCGCGAGATCGCCGACCGCATCGAGCGGCGCGGCCTGCCGCAGTTCGGGCGCGCACACCGGCGTCAAGCGTTCGTCGAACAGCGGCAGCGCGAATACGCCCGCGCCCGGCGACGTACCGTAGACGATCGCCGCATCGAACGGCTCGGTCGAGAAATCGACGACGTGTTGCCATGCGGTCGTGATCTGCACGTGGAGCTCGGGATGCTCGCCCTGGAAGCGCATGATGCGCGGCAGCATCCAGCGCATCACGCAGGTCGGCACCTTCAACGCGAGATCGGTGCGCTGACGTGTGAGCTTCATCGAGATGTCCTCGATCCGCGCGAAGCTCTCGTTGACCACCGGCAGCAATTGCTCGCCCTCCGCCGTCAGCGTGAGGCCCTTCGCGTGCCGTTTGAACAGCGGAAAGCCGTAGTGCGCCTCGAGTGTCTGGATCTGTCGGCTCACCGCGCCCTGGGTGAGGCACAGCTGCTCGGCCGCGCGCGTGAAGCTGCGGTGGCGGGCCACCGTCGAGAAGATCTGCAGCGCGTGCAGGGGCGGAAGTCGGCGCATGACGAAGGGGTAGACGGATCGACCGCACCGAACGACGGCGCGGCAAGGCCGCGCGCCGACACCGGCGCGCGCTGATCGACACGATAAGCCAAACGCCGGCTTTACGCGAGGTGCGTCGCGCGCTCAGGCCGTGGCGGCGAACGCGCCCGTCGCGATGCGCGCCGCCGACGCGACGACATCCGCGCGTGCGGCCGCGTCGGCACGCGGCTGCGTGAACGACACGGCCAGCACGATCGGCGCGCGAGACGGCGGCCACAGCACCGCGACGTCGGTCGTCGTGCCGTAGCCGCCGGTGCTGGTCTTGTCCGCGATGCGCCAGCCGGGCGGCACGCCGGCCGCGATCCCGGTCGCGCCGCGCGCGCCGCCGGCCATCCATTCCGTGAGTTGCGCACGCTGCGGTTCGCGCAGCGTATCGCCGAGCAGCAACCGCTGCAGCGTGTCGACCATCGCGACCGGTGTCGACGTATCACGCTCGTCGCGAGGCGCCGCCTGGTTCAGTTCGGGTTCCCAGCGGTCGAGCCGGAACACGGTGTCGCCGCTTTCGTGTGCGAACGACGTGACGGCCTGCGGACCGCCGAGCACGCCCATCAGCAGGTTCCCGGCGCCCTTGTCACCCGACTGCAGCATCGCCGCACAGAGCTGCGCGATCGTCATCCCCGTGTCGACGTGGCTTTCCGTCACCGGCGAGCCGGCCACGACTTCATAGCGGCGATACAGGATGCGGCGCGGCAACAGCGACGCGTCGAGCGAGCCGCGCGCGAGTATCGCGGCGGCGGCGACGACCGCATAGGTGCCGCACAGCGGGAAGCGTTCGCGCGCGTGATGCGCGATGCGCGTGCCGCTCGACGTATCGAGTGCGGCGACGCCGAGCCGGCCGTTCGACGCTTTTTCGAGTGCGGTGAGTTCGGTCTGGGCGGCATGTGCGCGCCCCTGGTCGGCGACGGGTGCCGACGAGCACGCGGCGACGAACGGCGCGGCGACGGCGGCGAGCAACAGCGAGCGGCGTGTCGGAGAATGTTCCATGGATGAAGGGTGTTCTGTCGGAAACGGTGGCATGGAGCAACACACGTGCGCATCGACATGCACACGCATTCATGCCGACGGCCGGCTCGCGACGGCATACGCCGCGCATCCCCGAAGACGCCCGTCGGCCCCGCATGCGGCGGGACGCACGTGAACAGACCCTAGCGTAGCAGCGAGCGCGCCCGCGTTCCAGCGGCGCGGCCCGCGTCAGCCTTGCGACGAAGGCAGGTACGGCATCGGATTGACGGGCTTGCCGTCGCGCCGCACTTCGAACAGCAGCGCGACACGCGAGTTGTCGAGGTCGCCCATCTCGGCGATCTCGTCGCCCCGGCGCACGATGTCGCCCGTCTTCACGAGCACCTTGCGGTTGTGGGCATAGGCGGTGATGAAGTCCGCGTTGTGCTGAACGATGATCAGGGTGCCGTAATCGTTCAGGCCGCTACCCGCGTACATCACGCGGCCGTCGGCCGCCGCGCGAACCGGGTCGCCGGGCCGGCCGGCGATCTGGATGCCGCGGTTCTGCCCCGGCCGGAACGCGTCGACGATCTTGCCGCGCGCAGGCCACGTGAGCGCCACACCACCCGCATGCCGCCTGGTTTCCTTCACGACCTGCCGGTCGCTCGCCGTCGACGCGCTCGCCTGCGAAGCGCCCGCCGCATTGCTCGCGGCGGCCGGCGCGGCGGCCTGCGCACTGCCATTCCCGCCCGATGCCTGCAACGGCTGCTGGCGGACGATGCGCAGCACCTGTCCCATGCGCAGCCTGCCGCGCCCATCGAGCTTGTTCCAGGTGCGCAGGTCGGCGACGCTGCAGTCGTTCGCGGACGCGATGCCCGACAGCGTGTCGCCACGTTTCACCACGTACTTCTGCGCGACGAGAATGGGTGCGGGCGGCGGCGTCGCGGGCGTTGCGGCGGGCTGGCCCGACGGCGAGCCCGCCAGCGTGTCGCTCGGCGGGACGGGCGGCGTACTGGCACAACCGGCCATGACGAGCACCGCGGCCAGGCCGGACAGCCACGCCGACTTGCGGCAAATCTCGCGCTGATTCATGGACGATCGACTCCGGTTTGACAATCTTTCAAGCATCTCAAAAACGGAACGGCCGACGTGTAACCGGATGCAAACAATGATGACAAACGATCACGAACCGGGCGCCGGCGGACACTCGTTACCGGTAATACGGTCGATTTCGGAAAAACTTGACGGTTTTGGACGCGAGATGCGGAAGAAATTTCAGGATCTGCCGGTATTTCGAATGGCTTTCAATCTCCCATGGCCGCGCCGGACAGCCGAGGCGGCCTGCGACGGCCGCCCGCTCAGCGCAGCCAGTCGACCAGCTCCGCGCAGGCCCACGCGACGCCGATGCACAGGAACAGCAGGTGCAACGCGATCTTGAACGACACGCCCCACGACGAATCGACCCGCATGACAATCTCCCCCGGTTGATATGCGGCCATGATCCGGCATCGATCCCGCCCCGAAAATGCGGAACCGGCGAACGGGGTCTCAGGCGCAGCCTGAGACCGGCGCGGCGGTTCCTGCTAACTTATCGGCCATATCCATTCTTACGCGCCCTCACCCCGCCATGCGCTTCGACCTGACCGACCTGCGGCTCTTCCTGAACATCTGCGAGGCCGGCACGATCACGGGCGGCGCCGAGCGCACACACATCACGCTGCAGGCAGCAAGCGAGCGCATTCGCGGGATGGAAGACGAACTCGGCGTGCCGCTGCTGCACCGGACCAAGTCCGGCGCGCAGGTGACCGACGCCGGCCGCGCGCTCGAGCACCACGCGCGCACGGTGTTGCAGCAGATCGACCACATGCGCGGCGAACTGCAGCAATACGGCCAGGGGCTGCGCGGGCATATCCGGCTGCTCTGCAACACGGCGTCGCTGAGCGAATACCTGCCCGACGCGCTCGCCGCGTATCTGCCGCATCATCCGAAACTGTCGATCAGCGTCGAGGAGCGCTCGAGCCAGGAAATCGTGCACGCGATCCGCAACAAGACGGCCGAGGTCGGCATCGTCGCCGATTCGGTCGGGCTCGGCGGACTCGAGCAGAAGCCGTTCCGCGAGGATTGGCTGATCGCGGTCGTGCCGGCCGGGCATCCGCTCGCCGTGCGCAACAAGGTCGCATTCGACGAGATCGCCGACGCGGATTTCATCGGGCTGACCGACGGCAGCGCGCTGCAGGTCCATCTCGGCGACCAGGCACGTGCGCTCGGCAAGCGGATCCGCTACCGTGTGCAGCTGAAGAGTTTCGATGCAATCTGCCGCGTGATCGAAAGCGGCGTGGGGATCGGCATCGTGTCGCGCCACGCGGCCGAGCGCGCGATGCAGACGATGGACGTGCGGCTCGTCGAGCTGTCCGACGCGTGGAGCCACCGCAAGCTGACGCTCTGCGCGCGATCGTTCGATGCGCTGCCCAGATATACGCAGGCGTTCGTGTCGTATCTGTCGGGCGAAACGCCATCGCGCTGAACGCCGCGCGCCATCCGAAACGGCCGGGCGATACACGAGGAGGCACCGCCGCCATGACGACACCCGATCTCGCCACGCACTACCGCGCCTACATCGACTGCCTGAACCGCCAGGACTGGCCGGCGCTCGGCCAGTACGTCGCCGACAACGTGATCCACAATGACCGGCCGCTCGGCCTGGCCGGCTACCGCGCGATGCTGGAGCAGGATTTCCGCGACATTCCGGATCTCCATTTCGAGATCCGGCTGCTGGTGTGCGAACCGCCGCGCATCGCATGCCGGCTGCGCTTCGCATGTGCGCCGAGCGGGACGTTCATGGGGCTCGCCGTCGACGGCACGCGCGTCACGTTCGCCGAGAACGTGTTCTACGAATTTCACGACGACAAGATCCGGCAGGTGTGGTCGGTGATCGACAAGGCCGCGATCGAAGCGCAGCTTTAGCATCGCCGCGGGACGGCCATCGGACGGGATCGACGAGTCGATATCCGGCTTGATTCGATTTTCCAGGGTAACGTTTTCTCGCGTATCTCACCGGAAGGCACGCCGCACGGACGCCTTTCCGATGCATGCCGTCACTGCCGATATGCCACGCTGCGCCGCAGCGAAAATAATCATAAATCGCGGAAATTCCCGCACGCATAGCCCATCTCCATCGCACCTCCTGCTTTGACCATCCGGGTTTTCACCGTCGCATCCGGCGTGAAAGCGCATTGACATCGAAGCAATCGATGCCTAAATTTGGAAAACGTTTTCCAGCATTGTCAGCGCGACGCGACCATGGCCCGCGCAGGGAGAACGCTTGCCTGCTCGAGTTGCGATTCAAGCCTTCATCACTATTCGAACCTGGAGACACGATGCATATGCGCAGCAGATTCGCGCTCGGCGCAACGTTCAGCGCCCTTTCCGTCCTGTTCGTCAGCGCATGCGGCGGCAACGACGTGAGTTCCCCGCCGCCTACCCCCGCGCTCGCGCCGAACTCGCTGCAGGCGCTCGTCTACGGCGCACCCGACACCAGCGTGCCGGCGGGCACGCGCATTCCGGTCACGATGATGGGCCAGATGAGCGCGCTGTTCGACCTGATCCGGAAGTCACCCGACTTCACGCAGGTCGTCATGGATCTCGGCGACGGTTCGCCGGTTCACGTGCTCGACACGAACACCGGCGACAAATTCCTGCCCGGCAAGCTCGCGCTCGGCCTGTCGTACATCCTGATCGACATGAAGTCGAAGGGCGACCCGCAATACGCGAGCTATCTCGCGACGTACCAGACGATCACGACCGCGATGATGGCGCAGTCAGGCAGCAACTATACGTATGCGAATACGTCGTGGGGCGAGTATTACTACCTCGTCGCGCTGAACAACCTGAAGGCGCACGGCATGCTCAACGAGGTCTTCAGCGACGCGATGCTCGCGACGCTGCAGCAACGGCTCACCTTCTGCGACATGTTCGGCCCCGATGGAAGCGGCAAGACCAGCACCTGCCCGGCCGCGGGCACGCCGATCGACATTGCGTCGCTCAATACCGCGCAGAATTATTATGCGGTGTCCTACGGAATTGCCGGGCTGCGGCAAAAACTCGGCTGGAGCAATCCGTCGTTCTCGTCGGCTACCGATCCGGCCGTCGCGACGATGGGCGCGCGCGATGCGCTGCTCTACACGGTGACGAAGCACATCCGCAAGGATTCGTCGGGCGGGTTCTCCGACGAAGCGTCGAACACGCACACGACCTATTACGACCAGGCGCGCTACGACCGCTACAGCACGCTGCTGATCGGCGAAGTGGCCGAGCGCACGTTCGAGATGGACAACGAGGCGAACCTCACGCCGGAACTGAAGGGCTACCTGCGCAAGTCGGTCGACCTGATCCTGCCGCAGCTGAACGCCGACGGCCAGGGCTTCAACTACGGCCGCTCGATCGGCCCGTACGGCGATTCCGCATTCATGGAGGTGCTGACGGCGGCCGCCAACGCGGGCGTGCTGACCGATCAGGAAAAGCAGGTCGCGTACGCGTTCATCTACCGGGCCGCGCGGCGCTTCGACACGTACTGGTACGACCCGTCGCTGCCGACGCCGTCGGTGAACATGTGGGTCAAGGGTCGCGGCACGGACGCCTATCGCGGCAAGCCGCGCGTGATGGGCGAGAATTTCAGCCTGCTGCATCAGTACCTGTACGTGAACGCGTGGTGGAACAAGCTCGGCTTCGGCGGCAAGGCGCCGATGGACGATGCGGCCTACGATGCGTGGCTCGACGCGCTGCCGCGCTATACGCTCACCTGGTACAACCAGCCCGGCGATACGGCGCATCCGTACAACGCGGCGCTGCTCACCGTGCGCGACGGCCGCCGCGCGATCAACCTGAATCTCAGCCAGGCGCCCGACTACAACTCGTTCACGCCGTACTACCCGGTGCCGTTCTCCGACAAACTGATCTACGGGACGACCGATCTGGGCTACGCATTGCTGGTGCCGCAAGTGTCGTACAACGGGAAGACCTACGTTCCCGTCACGTACTACAAGAACCTCGACGTGCAGCAGGCCAACGGGCAGGTGGTCGTGTCGTTCGACACGGCGAAGTTCCGTCTCGCGTCGAAGAACGCGGCGTACACGACGGATCTCGACCTGCAGGTGCATACCGTGCTGACGTTCGCGCACGGCACGATCTCGCGCAGCGACACGCTTGCCTCGGGCACGCTCGCCGGCAACCTGTCGGTCGAGACGGACTTCGCATCGTTCGCGGACTTCGCGTCCGCGCAAGCAAACGGCGACGGCACGTCGGTGACGTACGCGAACAGCACCGCGACCGGCTATGCGGCGTCCGGGTTCGACACCTGCGCGCTGTCCGCCTTCGACACGGTCAACGGCACGGCGAACCCGCTGTCGACGACGCCGATCGGCCAGTTGCATTCGAACTTCGCGTGCAAGACCAGTCCGTTCGCGCTCGGTGCGGGCGTCACCCGCACGTTCGGGTGGACGCTGAAGTACGCCGACCCGGCCTGAGCGGCATGGCCGCCGCTCCGTGAGCGTCCTCGACGCCGACACTCGAAACCGGCTTCGGGGCATTCACGCCGGGCGCGCGGCGCACGTGTCGGCGATGCCCGTTCACAACCACGCCGAAGCGGCCATGTAGGCGCCGAGCGCGATCATCCCGACGAAGAAGCAGCGCTTGAACGCCTTCTCGCTCATCACGCGCCGCGCATATTGCCCGCCGATCATCCCCGCGAGTGCCGGCACGAGCGCCAGCGCCGATACGCCGAGATCGACCGCCTGCAGCGCGCCCGTCACGCGCAACTGCAGCCCGAGCGCGATCGTCGACGCGGTAAACGACAGCCCGAGCGCCTGGATCAGGTCGTCCTTCGACAGCCGCAGCGCCTGCAGGTACGGCACCGCCGGCACGACGAACACGCCGGTCGCGGCCGTCACGACGCCCGTCAGATAGCCGACCGCGGCCGACAGCCACTTCTCGTATCGGCCCGGCGCGGGTAATCGCGCGCCGGCGAGCCCCCAGCAGCCGTATGCGGCCAGCACGACGCCGAGTGACGCGTGGGTCCACGCACTGCCGGCGGCAAGCGCGGGCAGCCCGCCCGTCAGCGTGCCGATCGTCAGCCCGGCGAGCAGCGGCCACAGACGCCGCAGCAGCGGCCCGAACGACGGGCCGAGCCACAGCTGCCACACATTGGTGATGAACGACGGCACGAGCAGCAGGCTCGCGGCGGCTGACGGCGGCATCGCGAGCGTCAAGAGCCCCATCGCGATCGTCGGCAGCCCCAGGCCGATCATGCCCTTGACCGCGCCGGCCAGCAGAAAGACCAGCACGATGACGATCAGCGTATCGGTTTGCATGGAGCGCGTTCCGTCCGGTTGAAGACGGCGCCGATGATGAACCACCGTCGCGCCGCGGGCCATCTGGCTTTGCCTGAGGCTGGCTCGGGCCCGTCCGGCGGGGCTCGTTGCTCGTCATCCCGCCATGCCCACCGTTCAGGCTCCGTGCGCCGGCCCCCGGCCCTGCTCGCTGTCGAGGTGCGCCATCTGGGGTGCCGGATAACGCTCGCCCGCCGCCGCCCCGGCGGGAACCGCCGTTTCGATGTGCGCCAGATCTTCGACCGTTAGTTGCAACTTGGACGCCTGCAATGCGTCCTGGAGTTGCGTGCGCTTGCGCGCGCCGATCAGCGGCACGATGTCGTCGCCGCGCGACAGCGCCCATGCGATCGCGATCTGCGGCGGGTTGCTGCCCTTCTCGCCGGCAATCGCACGCAGCGCGTCGACCAGCGCGAGATTGTGCGCGAGGTTCTCGCCCTGGAAGCGCGGGCTGGCCGCGCGGAAGTCGCGCTCGCCCTGCCGCGCCGCGCTCCAGCCGCCGCCGAGCAACCCGCGCGACAACACGCCGTAGGCGGTCACGCCGATCCCGAGTTCGCGGCACACGGGCAGGATGTCCGCCTCGATCCCGCGCGACAGCAGCGAGTATTCGATCTGCAGGTCGGCGATCGGCGCGACGGCCGCCGCGCGGCGAATCGTGTCGGCCCCCACCTCCGACAGGCCGATATGGCGCACATGGCCGGCCTTCACGAGATCGGCGATCGCGCCGACCGTCTCCTCGATCGGCACCGTCGGATCGACGCGCGCCGGCCGGTAGATGTCGATGTGGTCGGTGCCGAGCCGCTTCAGCGAATACGCGACGAAATTGCGGATCGCCTGCGGCCGCGCGTCGTAGCCGACGAACGCGCCGGCCGGGTCGCGCAGCGCGCCGAATTTCACGCTGATCAGCACCTGGTCGCGCGTGCGGCCGCGCAGCGCGTCGCGGATCAGCATCTCGTTGTCGCCCATCCCGTAGAAGTCGCCCGTGTCCAGCAGCGTGATCCCGTTGTCGAGCGCCGCGTGGAGCGTCGCGATGCTTTCGTCGCGATCCGCCGGCCCGTACAGATCCGACATCCCCATGCAGCCGAGCCCGATCGCCGACACCTGTGGGCCCGTGCGGCCCAGTTGACGCTTGTCCATGTCCGTTTCCTCGCGGTGGTGAGTGAATGAACCGGATTCTGGGCGCATCGCGGCGCGCGATAAACGCGAAACGCCCAACCAATTCATTCGACGCTGATTAACAATGGAGCCTGTCCCAATTCGCCCACGCTCCCGCCCCGCATGGACCATCTGCATGCAATGCGCATCTTTGCGCGCGTCGCTCACCTCGGCAGCTTCACGAAAGCGGCCGAGCAGTTGCAATTGCCGCGCCCGACGGTCAGCAATGCCGTCCAGTATCTGGAAAGACACCTGAGGGTGCGCCTGCTGCAGCGAACCACCCGGCGCGTCGCGCTCACCGCCGAGGGCGCCACCTACTTCGAGCGCTGCATCCGGCTGCTGGCCGATCTGGACGATGCCGAGACGCTGTTCGACGACGCCGGCGCCGCGCCGCGCGGCGTGATCCGCGTCGACCTGCCCGAACGCTTCGCGCTGAACAAGGTGATTCCGGCGCTGCCGGATTTCCACGCGCGCTATCCCGACCTGCGCGTCGTGCTGAGCACGACCGACCGCTTCGTCGATCTCGTCGCCGACGGCATCGACTGCGCGGTGCGGGTCGGCGTGCTGTCCGACACGTCGCTGGTCGCGCGCCGCGTCGGCGAGATGGCGCAGATCAACTGCGCGTCGCCCGCGTATCTCGCGCGATACGGCACGCCGCGCTCGCCGGACGATCTGCCCGACCACGTCGCGGTCGGCTATTTCTCGAGCCGCACGGGCCGCGAGCTGGACTGGGAATATGCGGACATGGATTCGGGCGCGCTGCAGACGGTGAAGATGCGCAGCGTGGTCGCGGTGAACAGCTCGCAGGCATATCTCGCGTGCTGCATCGCGGGCCTCGGGCTGATCCAGGCGCCGCGCGACGGGCTCGCGCCGCTGCTCGAGGACGGCTCGCTGGTCGAGGTGCTGCCGGAGTGGCATGCCGCGCCGCTGCCGGTGTCGGTCGTGTTTCCGAACGGCCGGCATCTGGCGCCGCGCGTGCGGATCTTCGTCGACTGGCTCGCGCAAACGCTCGACGACGCGCACCGACCGGCATGACGAAGGCCGGCGCCGGGGCAACTCGCCCCGGGCACCGGCAGGTCAATATCAGAACTTGTGGCGGATCGCGGCGCGCACCGCGAACTGGTTCGAGGACGACGACGGACCGTCCGTCCCGACCACGTAGCCGCCATCGGCCGCAGTGCCGGTCTTGTCGCCGGCGACCTTCTGCCATGCGCCCTGCAGGTAGACGTCGGTGCGCTTGGACAGGCTGTAGTCGGCCATCAGTCCGACGGTGTGGTACTTCGGCTTGAACGAACCGGCCGCGGCGTCGAACTTGCCGTCCGTGTACACGTACTGCGCGCCGAGATAGAAATCGGACGTGAGCTGGTACTTGCCGTTGATCTCGAAGTTCTGGAACTTGGTCGCGCTCAGCCCGAGGCCGGAGAACGTCGACGCCGGCAGGTAGACGGTCGACACCGGGTTCTTCACGTCGGTCTTCGTATAGACGAAGCCGACCGTCGCCGGGCCGAACGTGTAGTTGATGCCGCCGCCGAAGATGCGCAGGCGGTCGGCGACGAAGTTCGCATCGTCGGCCGCGATCGCGCCCGCGTTGCCGACGCCCGGGCTGTTCGCCTGCAGGTATGCCGCCGCGACCTGCAGGCCGGCCAGCGAATACTGCGCGCCGATACTGTACTGGCGGTTGGTCGCGAAGCCGGTGCTGTTGCTGAAGCTGTAGGTGCCGCCGAACGACAGCCCGTTCCAGTCGGGGCTCGCGTACTTGACCGTGTTGTTGACGCGGAACGAGTTGTCCGTGTTGTCGTTGTCGAACGGGTGCGAGAACAGCGTGCCGCCCCAGTTGCCGTTCGCGGTGAGCGGCGCGAGATAGTCGACGACGGAATCGTACTGGCGACCGAAGGTCAACGTGCCGAAGCGCGACGCGCTCAGCCCGACGAACGCCTGGCGGCCGAACATCCGGCCGCCCTGGTTGAGCCGGCCGTTGTTCACGTCGAAGCCGCTTTCCAGCGTGAAGATCGCCTTCAGGCCGCCGCCCAGGTCCTCGCTGCCCTTCAGGCCCCAACGGCTGCCCTGCGCGTAGCCGCTCGCGAGCTGGTAATTCGTTTTTCCGACCCCGTTTACGTTGACGTTGTTCGTGTAGTTGAAGCCCTCGTCGATCAGGCCGTACAGCGTCACGCTGTCCTGCGCGAAGGCCGGCGCGGCAAAAGCGGCCAGCGCGGCGGCAATAATGACGTGCTTCTTCATGACGGATCTCCGGAGCCGGGTGCCGGGCAGGCCATGCGCCCGGCGATTGTTTGAACTGTTTTATAGAGGTGGCCCGCAGGGCGGACTGCGCGGTGTGCGGCCGCGAGGACAAAATGGTGTCACGTCGCAAATCGCCCGTCCATCGGGGCATGGGCACGGCGCGCAAAGCGTTGCGCTCGTCCAACTGCCCCGGTTCTCACCATGGCCCGATCAGGCTTGCCTGCAACGGCTGGCGGGCCCGCCATCCGCGTAAACCCGGACGGCGTCACATCGGTGGCACAATGCGCATCCGTTCGTCATTTCTTCACGAAGTCATGCTTCACCCCGATTCATGCACGGCCGGTGCCGGCCGCGCACGCGGCGCGCGCCCGGAGGCGGCCCGATGACCGCCGCCGCCCGGGCCGGCCGCTACGCCGAGCTCGATTTCTTCCGCGGCCTCGTGCTGCTGGTGATCGTCGTCGACCACATCGGCGGCAGCATCCTGTCGCGCGTGACGCTGCATGCGTACGCGCTGTGCGATGCGGCCGAGGTGTTCGTGTTCCTCGGCGGTTTCGCGACCGCCATCGCGTACAACTCGCTCGCCGAGCGCCACGACGAGGCTGCCGCGCGCCAGCGCTTCATCCGCCGTGCCTTCGAGATCTACCGTGCTTTCCTCGTGACGGCCGGCCTGATGCTGCTCATCACCGCCGTGCTGAACGCATTCTCGATCGACGGCCCGAACATGCCGACCAACGATCTCGACGGCCTGCTCCACAAGCCGCTCGCCGCGCTGCGCGACATCCTGCTGTTCCGTCGCCAGCCGTATCTCGCGTCGGTGCTGCCGATGTATGCGTTCTTCGCGCTGCTGGTGCCGCTCGCGCTGCCGCTCGCGCGCACGCAGCCGTGGCTGATGCTCGCGTTCAGCGGCTCGCTCTGGTATGCGGCGCCGCACATCGCGCGCTTCTTGCCGACCGTCGAAGGCGCGCCGTGGGACTTCAATCCGTTCGCGTGGCAGTTCCTGTTCGTGCTCGGCGTGATCGCGCGCTGCCAGCCCGTCTACCAGACGCTCGCGCCGAAACCGCAGGGCTGGCTGCTGACGGCCGTGTCGCTCGCGATCGTCGCGGCCGGCGCGTATTACCGGCTGCGCATCGAGCCGTTCCCGACCGATCCGTCGATCAAGCAAAATCTCGGCGCGCTGCGGCTCGCGAACTTCCTCGCGATCGCGTGGCTCGCGGCCAAGCTCGTGCACCTCGGATGGATGAAGAAGGTCGCGCACGCGATGCCGTGGATCGGCACGATCGGCCGCCAGGGGCTGCTGTGCTTCGTCGCCGGCACCGGCATCTCGCTCGCGGTCGACTCGCTGCTTTACCAGGCGACCGAGGGCTATCTGAACGTGCCGCTCGGCCTGGCCGCCGACGCCGTCGCGATGGGCTTGCTGTACCTCGTCGCGAAGCTCTACGCGCCGCTCGTGTCGCGGCTGCCGTTCCCGTTCCGTTCGCGGTGATGATGCGCCGCGCCGTCATGCACCGCTGCTACGATAGCGGGCGCCTCTCCTGAAACGATTCACCATGCGCCGACTCGCCCTTCCGTTCGCCGCCGCCCTGATCGCCGGCGCCATCGCCACTGCCCACGCCACGCCGGGCGGGCCCGCGGTTTCAACGGCGTCGTCCGCGCCCGCGGCCGCGACCGTCCCGCCCGCAACGATCGCGCAGGCCGCCCAGGAACCGCCGGTCAATCCGGGCAGCAGCGTCGCGCTGCGCACCTTCCGGTCGGCGTCGCTGAAGCGCGACTGGTCCTACACGGTCTACCTGCCGCCCGGCTACAACCCGGAAGGCGCGCGCTATCCGGTGCTATACCTGCTGCACGGCAACGCCGGCAACGCAAACGACTGGATCACCCAGGGCCGGCTGCAGGCCACCGCCGACACGCTGATCGAGCACCACGAGATCCCGCCCGTCGTGATCGTGATGCCGCAAGGCGGCACCGACTGGTACGTCGACCGCAAGGAGAAGATGCAGAGCGCGTTCCTCAACGACCTGCTGCCCGAAGTCGAAGCGCACTTCGCGGTGTCGAACCAGCGCGCGGGCCGCGCGATCGGGGGCGTGTCGATGGGCGGCTTCGGCGCGCTGCGTTTCTCGCTGCTCGAGCCGGGCCTGTTCTGCGGCGCGATGCTGCTGAGCCCCGCGATCTACGCAAACGAGCCGCCGCTCAATTCCGCCGCGCGTTACGTCGGCGTATTCGGCGACCGGCAGTTCGACCCGCGCGTATGGCACGAGCTGAACTACCCGGCACTGCTGCGCGGCTATTTCGCGCGCAACTGGCGCGTGCCGATGTTCATCGCGGCGGGCGACGACGACCTGACGATCCAGGCCGAATCGAGCGTGCTGTACACGCATCTGCGCCGCGCGCAGAACCCGGCGGAACTGCGCATCGTCGACGGCGGGCACACGTGGGAAGTGTGGCGCGGGCTGCTCGGACAGGGGTTGAAGTACGCACTGGAATGCGTGAAATGATGCGGGCCTGAGCACGGCCCCACCATGGCGGGCGGTATGCGCGCGCCGCCGGCCGCCTTGCTCGCGTCAGACTTCCGCGGCGATCGTCCTTGCCATCCGCAGCGCCAGCGCATATCCGGTCAGCGTCGGATTGACCACCGACGAACTCGGATGCACGGCCGTGCTCGCGATGAACAGGTTCGGGTGATCGTGCGTACGGCAATCGCGGTCGACGACGGAATCGGCCGGATCGCTGCCCATGATCGTCGTGCCCATGATGTGCGAACTCGGCACCCACGCATGGATGTCGTTGACGACCTCGGTCGCACCGAACACCCGCTGGAAATCGCGATAGTCGTCGAGCACTTGCGATGCCGCGCGCAACGCGTAGTCGTACACGTCGTAATCGGTGCGCGGCGTCGGCAGCCCGAGCGCATCCTTGCGATCGCTCAGCGTCACGCGGTTGCGCGGGTCGGGCAGGATCTCAACGTAGCTGGCGATCTTCAGATAGCGCGCCGCGTCGTGGCGGATCCGCGCATCGAGCGCGTCGCCGACGACACCTTGCGCGATCAGCCGCCGCGTGACGACCTCGTTGGGCACCGTGTTGTCGAGGAAATGCCGGATCGCGCCGTGTTCGCGACGAAACGCGCCGTCGCGCCGCGTGTTGATGCTGCCCTGCTGCGTCGGGCCGCGCCCCGCCCACACCGGCTCGCGCGCGAGCATCGCGATCGCGCGGCCGGTGTGTCCCATCATGTTGCGGCCGACCTGGTCCGACGAATTCGCGACACCCGACATCAGCAGCAGCTTCGGAATCTCCACGCCATGCGCCGCGAGCACGAAGGTCCGCGCGGTCAGGCGCGTGCCTTTGCCGTCCGGCGTCATGTAATGGATCGCGGCGATCTTGCGATTCTCGCCGCGCTCGATCTTGTAGACGACCGCGTTCGTCAGCAGCCGCGCGCCTTGCGCGACGGCGCGCAGCACCGGGCGATCGCCTGAAAACTGCGCACCGATCGGGCAGATCGGCGCGCAGTTGTTGTTGCCGGCGCAGGTCGGTCGGCCCTCGTAGGGCCGCGTCGCGCGCGCGTTGGGTTCGTCGACGAAACGATGACCGATCGTCGCGACCTTGTCCGCGACCTGCTGCGTCAGGTACGACCACGGCTGCTGCCGCATCGGATACGGCTTCGAGCGCGGCGGGAACGGCGCGCCGCCCTGGCCGCTCTGGTCGTCGGTATCCGAGCCCGATACGCCGATCTGCTCTTCGGCGAGCTGGTACCACGGCTCAAGCTCGTCATAACCGATCGGCCAGTCGCGCCCCTGGCCGTACAGGCTGCGCAGCCGGAAATCGTTCGGCAGCATGCGCCACGTCGCCCCTCCCCAGTGCCACGTCGTGCCGCCGACGAGCCGCAGGAACGACGGCTTCTGCGGCACCGGGCCGATGCTGTCGATGTAGCGGTCGGAGTAGCGTCCGGTGGACGATTTCGGCGCCCATGGCAGATCCGGATACGGGCCGTTGTAGTCCGACTTGTTGCCGTAGTCGCGGAACGCGCGCACCAGCTCTGCCCGCTTCACCTCCGGCCCCGCCTCGAGCACGATAACGGACTTGCGTTGCTGCGTCAGCGATTGTGCAACGGCGCCGCCCAGGATGCCGGCGCCGATTACGATGACGTCCGCGTCATAGGTACTGCTCATGATTTCGATCCTCGTTCGAAAGGCCGGTCAGCCGGCGTCGGCGGTCGGACGCGCGGTCCAGTACTCGGGGCGCGCGCGGATGTAGGTCGGAATGACCGTGACGTCGGCGGTCGGCTCGAACATCAGCGCGGTCTCGTAGCCGACCATGCGCGCCTGCCCGCCATGGCCGACGCTGCCCGTGTAGAAGGCCTCGATGATGGCCAGCGCGGCGGTGCGCAATTCGGGGGCCGCGACGCCGAGCGTGCGCACGAAAGCGTCGAGCGGCTGCGTGCCCATGTCGATCGCGACGGCGAGCGCGCGCAGCCGTCCTGGAAATTCGCTGTCCTGAGCGACGAGACCGTCGTAGACGGATTGCACATAGCGTGACGGAAGCGTCGAGCGGCGCGTCAGATAGGTCGCCACACCGGAAAAATCCCGCAGCGGCACGGCCTCTGGCGCAGCCGCCGCACGTGCGATCAGCACGCCGGCAGGCAGTGCGGCGGCAAGCGCCGCGCCGGCCGACAGCTTCACGAAGCGGCGACGCTGCGCGTCCGGGTCGTCGGTCACGTCGAATTCGTTCATCGCATGCATCTCCTGTCAGCGGGCGGGGGCGGTGCGGATCTTCGCGACATCCGCCGCGCTCACCCGAGTCCGACCATTGCCGAACCGGTCGCTCAAGTAGTTCACCAGGGTCACCACTTCGTCATCCTTGAGTTCGGTCTGGAACGGCGGCATGAAATAGTGCGCGGCGCCGTTGTTCACGCTCGCGCCGTGCATGACCACCTGCAGCAAGTTCGACACGGTGGCGGTGCCGACCGCGCTGTTGGCGAACAGCGACGGGAAGAATCCGTCCGAGGTGCCGGCGCCCGTCATCCCGTGACAGCTCGCGCAATGATCGAGATAGAGCGACGCGCCAGCCGGCGCCGGGCCTCCGGCCGCGGCCGCGGCGCGTACCGCGACGTAGTCGTCCGTCTTGCGCCCCTGCGCGGAACGCGGTGCGGTGTCGGCGCCCTTGGCCGCCGGCACGGTCGATAGATATGCGGCGATCGCGTTCAGATCGCGGTCGCTCATGCGGCTGAAGCTGTGTTCGACCGCTTCCGCCATCGGGCCGGCCGCCTGCGCCCTGCCCGGCACGTTGCCGGTGCGCAGGTACTGGACGATCTGCGCGGTCGTCCACGTGCCGATGCCCGCGTCGCGGTCGCGCGTGATGTTGAACGCCTGCCAGCCCGCGAGCGTCGCGCCGGCGAGATAGCCGACGCCGGTTTCGTCGTAGGCCAGCTCCTGCATCCCGACGCCGCGCGGCGTATGACAGGTGCCGCAGTGCGCGGCGCCCTGCACCAGGTAGGCGCCGCGATTCCACTCGGCGTCCCGCCCGGGCTTCGGCACATACGCGCCTTCGCGCAGATACAGCGCATTCCAGATCTTCAGCGGCCAGCGCATGGTCAGCGGCCACGGGAAATCCGGCCGGCGGTTCGGCTGGTGCACCGGTGTGACGCCGTGCATGAAATACGCATACAGGTTCGCGATGTCGTCATCGCTGAACTTCGTGTACGACGGATACGGCATCGCCGGATACAGGTTGCCGCCGTCGCGCCGAAGCCCCTTGCGCAGCACGTTCGCGAAATCCTGCGCCGAGTAGTTGCCGATCCCGGTTTGCTTGTCCGGCGTGATGTTGGTCGAGTAGATGTCGCCCATCGGCAACGGCATCGCGAGGCCGCCCGCGAACGGCTGGCCGCCCGGCACCGTATGGCATGCGACGCAGTCCGCCGCGACGGCCAGCGCCTTGCCCGCAGCGACGCGATCCGCGGCCTGCACGGCCGCCGATGCGGGGGCCGTCGCGATGAGGAAAAGCGCGACAAGCGCGCAAAGGCCGGGTAAGCGCATGGAAATCGTCCGTGAGGAATCCGGTTAGCAAAGCGGTTCGGGGGGCCTCGCGATACAACCCTCTATCTTGCGGAGGAATCGCTCGCGTGGCGTGGCCGCACTATATCACCTTCTGTATCGATACACTAAATCGATACAGAATCACCATTCGGGTAATAATCGGTGGATGCCGGATCAGCGTCGCTGGATGTCGGAGGACGGTCGAACGCCGCGTGGGCGCGGCGGCAACTTGCGCGTCATGTCGCCAACGTGCGCGCGCAAGCCGTGGCCGCGGGAACAGGTGGCCGACTACGCGTGACGGCAATGTGGCCGTACCGCATTCCCGACAGACGACCGCGTCAGCGCCGCACCGGTCGCCCGGCGCATCGCCGTCGCTTGCACCGCGCCTGTCAGGTCAAAGCCACGTCCCGCCCTGCCGCTCGTTCGGCTCGTCGGCGAGCGCATCGAAATCGTGAATCCAGTCCAGGTGATGCAGCACGCTGTCGCGCTCGCCGAGCCGTGCATTGCGCGCCTGCGCGGCTGGCCCGTCGGGCAGATGCAGCACGTCGGCCGCTGAAATCGACGCGTACTGCACCTTGCGCGTGCGGCCGCGCCGCAGCCGCTCGTAAGCCTTCTGCGCCTCGCGCCAGTTGCCTGGCCCCGCCTTCGCCAGTTGCGCGGCCAGCACCATCGCGTCCTCGATCGATTGATTCGCGCCCTGCCCGTGATGCGGCACCAGCGCATGCGCGGCGTCGCCGATCAGCGTCACGCGCCCGCGGCTCCAGCGGCCGAGCGGCGGCCGGTGAAACAGCCCCCAGCGCTGATTGATCGGCACGGCGGTGATCATCTGCACCACCGCCGGATGCCAGTTCCCGAACAGTCGCAGTTGCTCGCCCTCCTCCGCCGGCATGACCCAGTCGCGCGACGGCCACGGCGACGGATGACGCTCGACCAGCAGAAAGTTCTGATCGCCGTTGCCGCCGATCGGATAATGCAGCAGATGACCGTGCGGCCCGATCCAGAACTGAATGGTTTCGGGATCGGGCAGCAGGTCCATCCGCTCGGCCGGTACCACGCCGCGAAATCCCGAGCAACCCGAATACAGCACGTCGTCGTAGCCGAGCATCCAGCGCCGCGTGATCGAACGCGCGCCGTCCGCGCCGATCACGAGATCGGCGTCGACACGTTCGCCGTTGGCAAAGGTCAGCGTGACGCGATCCGGATGCTGCGCGAGATCGACGAGCCGATGGCCGAGACGAATCTGCTCGCCCCCGACCGCCTTCGACAGGATCGCCTGCAGGTCCGCGCGGTGCACGCCCCAGTACGAGCCGCCGAATTGCCTGCGATAGTCCGGCTCGCCGCGATGATGGCCGATCACGACGCCGCTGCGTCCGTCGCGGTAGACGAGACCCGGGATCTCGGCACACACCGCGTCGAACGCCGGGCGCAATCCCATCCGTTCGTAGAAACGCGTCGCGTTGGCGGACAGCGCGACGGCCGCCCCCACCTCGCGCAGCGCATCGGTCTGCTCGTACAGCTGCGCGTCGATGCCCTGCTCGCGCAATGCAAGCGCCAGCGTCAGGCCACCGATTCCGGCGCCGACGATCGCGATCCTCTGTTTCGTCTGCATGATGAACGTGTCTCCGATATTCAAGTAATGAAGGGGCGAGGCCGCGGCGCGCGTGACCTGCCCGGCGCGCCTGTCGAATGCCGCGCCGTATCGGTATTTTCAGCAGCACCTCGTCATCCCACAATAAAATGCAGGGAATCTGTTTCATCACTGAACGGAATGACCGGAGGCCATGCCGAACCATGGAACTGAGCGAGATCGACCTCAATCTGTTGCTGCTGTTTCAGCGGCTGATGCAGGAGCGGCGCGTGTCGAGCGTCGCCGAGCAGATGAACATGAGCCAGCCGGGCGTCAGCAACGCGCTCGCGAAGCTGCGCCGCCGGCTCGGCGATCCGCTCTTCGTGCGCGGCCCGGGCGGTGTGGTCCCGACGCCGTTCGCATTGCGCCTGGCCGAGCCGGTTGCGCACGCGCTGTCGACGCTGCATGCCGCGCTCAACCCCGAGACCGGCTTCGATCCGATGCGCGCGTCACGCACGATGACTATCGGGATGACCGACATCGGCGAAGTCGTGTTCCTGCCCGCGCTGCTCGAACGCCTGTCGCGCGCAGCGCCGGGCATCGCGCTCAATACGGTGCGCAACACGAGCGTCAACCTCAGCGACGAGATGGCCGACGGCCGCGTCGATCTCGCGATCGGGCTGTTGCCGCAGCTTCAGGGCGGGTTCTATCAACGCCGGCTGTTCGATCAGCGATACGTGTGCCTGTTCCGGCGCGGACATCCGCTCGAAGATGCGCCGCTGACGGTCGACGCATGGCGGGACGCCGAGCATCTGGTCGTGGTGTCGGCCGGCACCGGTCACGGGCAGGTGGACGAATGGCTGAAGCGGCGCCGCGTGAAACGCCGCGTGCGGCTGACCGTGCCGCATTTCATGAGCGTCGGCTACATCCTGCAGCGCACCGACCTGATCGCGACCGTGCCGGAACATCTTGCACTGCAGCTCGCGGCGCCGTTTTCGCTGGGCTGGCGCGCGTTGCCGGTCACGCTGCCGGGCGCGCCGATTCACATGCTGTGGCATGCGCGCGTGAATCAGGACGAAGGCAATCGCTGGTTGCGGGAGGTCGTGGTCAGCCTGTTCGCGGACGAAAGGCCGCGCCTGCGCGCAGGAAATAGTCGCGTGCGTCGCGAAGTCCGGCGTGCGCGGTAGCATGTCGCTTCGACCGGCGCACGGCGAGTGCATCGCGCGCGCCGCCGCTTTCCTCATCCAACCCGCAGGGAATCAAGCCATGTCTGTCTCGATGAAATTCGCCGCCGTCACGGGCGCCGGATCCGGCATCGGTCGCGCCGCGGCAATCGCACTCGCGAACGCCGGATATACCGTCGCGCTGATCGGACGCAAGGAAGCCTCGCTGCGTGAGACGAAGGAGGCGATCGTCGCCGCACGCGGCGACGCGCATGTTTTTCCGGCCGACGTCACCGACGAAGCATCGGTCGACCACGCGTTCGCGCAAATCGCGCAGCAGTTCGGGCGGCTGGACGTCCTCTTCAACAATGCCGGCCGCAATGCACCGGCCGTTCCGCTCGACGAATACGATTTCGGCGTATGGAACGACGTCGTCGCGACGAATCTGACGGGCGTCTTTCTGTGCGCGCGGGCCGCGTGGCGCGTAATGAAGACGCAAACGCCACAGGGTGGCCGGATCATCAACAACGGCTCGATCTCCGCCTATACGCCGCGCCCGAACACGATCGCGTACACGGCCACCAAGCACGCGGTGGCCGGCATCACCAAGTCGCTCGCGCTCGACGGCCGTGCATACAGCATCGCGTGCAGTCAGATCGACATCGGCAACGCGGCGACGTCGCTGACGGATCGCATGACGGAAGGCGTGCTGCAGGCCGACGGACGCATGGCGCCCGAGGCGCGGATGGACGTCACGCATGTCGCGAATGCGGTCGTTCAGATGGCGAACCTTCCGCTGGATACGAACATACTGAACATGACGATCATGGCGACCACGATGCCGTTCGTGGGGCGTGGATAACGCGGCGCCCCGCGCGTTTCATCGGTCGTAATAAATCGCGAGCCAGACGCTCGGCTCGTCGGGGTGCGTCCACGCGACGCGATGCCGGCAATGCGGTTCGATCAGCACGTAGTCGCCGGGGCGCATGTCGTGAAGCGTCGCGTCCGCTTCGAACTCGAGCACCGCTGCGCCCGACAACAGCACCACCCATTCGGCGCGCGAATCGTCATACCAGAACCCGTCGGGGCTCGTATGCCCCATCGATACGATCCGCTCGACGTTCAGGCGCGCGCCGGTGACGAGCACGTCGACACGCTCGTCGTCGCCGCGCGTTCCTTCGACACTGAACAGATTGCCGGTTTGAAGTTGCATCGTTCGACCTCGAGTCGGCCTTCGGCGGAAGGCGGATGACGCCCACTGTAGCGCGAAGGCCGACATCGCGGCGAACTTGTTTTACGTGCGTCGGCAACGCCTGGTGTACGTCACGAAGTCTTCCGGCCGCACGTCGTGATGCGCGTCATGCAGGCGGCTGAAAGGCGACGACCTTGTTCCGGCCGGTCGCTTTCGCGTAGTACAACGCCTCGTCGGCAGCCTTGATCACGGCGTCGGCCTCCCCATCGTGCTCGGGCGTCCAGCTCGCCAGGCCGATACTGGCCGTGACGTGCCCGTGTTCGCTGCCGGCGTGTTCGAGCGGCAGCCCGTCGATCGCCGCGCGAATCCGCTCGGCAATCTGGGCGGCGCCCGGCTCGGACGTATCGGGGAGCAGCACGACGAATTCCTCTCCGCCATAGCGGGCCGCGGTATCGGCGGGCCGGCGGATGTTGTCGCCGATGCAGCGTGCCACCGCAGCCAGCGCGTCGTCGCCCGCCTGATGGCCGTAGGTATCGTTGTAGGCCTTGAAGCGATCGACATCGACGAACAGCAACGAGAAAACCGATCGCGCCCGCCGCGCGCGACGCCATTCGCGATCCAGCACTTCCGCGAAGCTGCGGCGATTGTTCAGGCCGGTGAGGCCATCGGTGCGGGCGAGCAGCACGAGTTCCGACTCGGCGCGGATCCGGTGCCGGAGCTGCGTGCCGAGCATGAAGGACACCGCGATGAACGCGGCGCCGAACGTCGCCACCAGCGCGCCGATCGTCATGGCCCGGTGCCGCCATGCCGCATAGATATCCTGCTCCGCTTCCGCGACCATGATGATCAGCGGCAGCTTCGGCAAGTGCCTGAAGTAGTAGAGACGACGCACGCCGTCGAGCACCGAGGTTTCGGAGAACACGCCCTCACGCGCGGCCTGGAACCGCTTGAACGTCGCGGCCTGGCTGATGTTGCGACCAATGGTGTGGACGTCGTACGGCTGACGCATCACCATCACGCCGTCGTTGCCGATCAACGAGATCGATCCATGTTGTCCGAGCGACAGGCCGGCAAACAGGTGATGGAAATACTCGAGGTTGACCGCGATGAGCACGATGCCGGCAAACGAGCCGTCGGGGTTCGAGATCCGCCGCGTGAGCCCGATGCTGGGCGAACCACCCCGCAGGCGGGACGTGAACGGGTCGCTGACATAGAGCCCTGCATCCGGATTGTCGCGGTGAACGGTGAAGTACTTGCGATCGGCGAAATTGCCGTGGCGCGGCACGTCGTTGGCCGAATCGAGGACGATGTTGCCGCCGGCGTCGAGCACCAGCATCGAGCCGAGAAACTGTGCCGTCATCGCGTTATCGAACAGCACCGCGCGCCGCAGGCTCGCAGGCGCCGCCATCACGTCGTGACGTTGAAGCCGGGCGATGACCGCCTGCAGCGACAGGTCGTAGAGTTCGAAATTGCGTTCGATGTCGCGCTCGGCGATCAGTCCCAGATTGCGAGAAGTTTCGCTCGCCCGCTCGAGCGCGTCGTTGCGGCTCTGGAACAATTGCAGCACGCACAGACCCATGAGCGCGCAGGCGATCACGATACCGATCGCGACGATCGTCTGGGGAGCCGCCGACCTGAATTGCATGTGTCTCCTCGATGATCACGCTCATGCGCGGCGCACGACGCGATTACTTCATACTAAATAACGCGCGGTGGCATATCAAGCGGGGATGCAACGGTCACGGCGCGCCAGTGGCATGCGATGCCGCGTGTTGCCCATCCGTCCTTCACACGTCCGGGTCCGGAATCCTCGCCGACTGGATCACGACCAGCGTATCGCCCGCCTCGATCCGGCAAGGCGGATCCTCGTAGAACGAATGGATCTTCCCGCAGCGATCGAGCCCGACGACGATCGCACCCGGCACGACGTTCGTCATGCAGCCGATCTCGTGCGGCAATGCCTCGCGCTCCAGCAGCGTCGCCCGCCCGCGCGTCGACAGCATGTCGTTCACGAACGGCACGATGTAGCGGCTATGCACCGCATCCGCGAGCAGCAGCGCGCCGATCTTCGTCGACGACACGATCACGTCCGCGCCCGCCTGCCGCAGTTGCCGCTGGTACAAGTTCTCCTGGATCCGCACGACGATCTTCGTCTCCGGCGCGATGCTGCGCACCGACAGCGTCAACAGGATCGCGGTCGGGTCGTCGGTCACCGAGATGATCACGGCCTTCGCTGCGCGCACCTGCGCCTGCTGCAGCAGATCCTCGTGCGCGGGATCGCCGAGCAGCCCGGTCACGCCGAGCGAAGTCGCGGCCTCGAGCGCCTGCTGCTGCGCATCGATCACGATGATCGTCGACGGATCGACGCCGCTTTCGAGCAACTCGCGCACGGCGATCGACCCCGACAGGCCGTAGCCACATACGACGATGTGATCGGACAGTTGCTTCTGCAGGCGTTTCATGCGGAATTCCTCGATGACGCGCTGGATCACGAACTGATATGCCGTGCCCAGGAAGATGAACCAGATGCCGATGCGGATCGGCACGATGAAGAATGCATCGATCAGACGTGCGCGCGCGGTGACCGGCACGATGTCGCCGTAGCCGACCGTCGCGACCGTGACCATCGTGAAGTACACGAGGTCCGCAACGTTCATCGGCGTGCTCTTGGTCGAATCGCGCAGGCCGTCGCGATCGAGATACAGCACGAGAAACGCCAGCACGCACAGCACCAGGACCGCGCCGAGACGGAACAGCAGCGTGCGCCGCGGCGAGGTCGCCGGACGCGTGAACAGCGTGCGCGCACGCGGCGCCCGCCATGGGTCGCGGGCACGACGCAGGCGTGCGCGCAACGGGCGGCGCTTGTCGGAGGGTGTTGCCAACGGGGAATCTCCTGAAGATTGCGGGCTCGATTCTACGACGGGAACACGCAGGCACGTCCGCTACAGCATGCTGCGCGGCCGGACCATCGTCCCGTCGGCGAAACGCCGTGCACGGAACGCCGACAGGTCGAGCGACGGCGCGCCCGTATCGACCCATTCGGCCAGCAGCCGCCCGACGATCGGCCCCATCGCGAAGCCGTGCCCGCAGAAGCCGGTCGCGATCGCGAGCCCGGACGGCGTGCCGGGCGCGTCGATCACCGGAATCCCGTCGGGCAGCACGTCGATCAGACCGGCCCATGCCTCGACGATCTGCGCGTCCTTCAGCGCGGGAAAGATCGCCTTCAGCTTCGCGAGCGCGCGCGGCGCATGTGCGCGATTCGGCTGCGGCTGCGGATCGCGCGGCTCGATCGGGCCGCCGCCACCGCCGATGCGCGCGCAGGCATCGCGCCACGCCGCCGCATTCAGATGCAGCCGGAACTTCTCGCGCTGAGACCAGAACTCCGGCCAGAACAGGCTCAAACCGCGCAGATGGCCGAGCGTCAGGTCGACGTCGACCTGCATGTCGTCGGCGAGATTGATCGTGCCGTTCCTGCGTTGCCGAATGCCGAGGCCGTGCCCCCAGATAGTCGATGCGGACACGTCGGGCAGCACGTTGGTGCGCATGCAGGTGCCGCGCACGGCCTGCTGCGGCAGCCGGATGCCCACGCCGTCGAGCAGCCGGAAGCTGGTCGCGCCGGCCGCGCAGATCACGCGCCGCGTGCGGATCGTGCCGCGCTCGGTCACGACGCCGACGACCGCGCCGCCGGCCATCTCGATCGCAGTCACGCCGCAGCCTTCGAAGAAACGCGCGCCGGCTTCGGTCGCGCGCGCCGCGAATGCGGCGGCCACACGGCGCGGCTCGGCCTGCCCGTCGGTCGCCGTATACAGGCCGCCGAGCGTGCGCGCTTGCGCCGACAGGCCCGTCACGCGCGCGTCGATTTCCGCGCGTGTCAGCGTGCGCGTGTCGAGGCCGTGTTCGCGTGCGACGGCGAGCCACGCCTGGAACGATGCCCAGTCGTCTTCGTTGTCGGCCATATAGAGGCAACCGCCCTGGCGCCATTCGAGATCGAAGCCGAGCGCCTGCTCGAGCCCTTCCCAGATCCGCATGCCGGCCATCATCAGCGGCACTTCAGCGGACTCGCGGCCCTGCTGCCGCACGAAGCCCCAGGCACGCGTCGATTGCTGGCCGGCGATGCGCGACTTGTCGAGCACGACGGCCTTCAGGCCGCGCAGGCCGAGGTAATAGGCGGCCGCGCAGCCCATGATGCCGGCGCCGGCGATCACGATGTCGGCTTCGGCCGGAAACGCCGTGTCGGCATGCGTCAATGCGTCATGCAGCGGATAGGTTGTCGTCATTGTTCTCTGTTGGCGTCGATACGTCGGGCGCATCCATCGACGTTCGCGATGGCGTGCACCGGATCAGGCGGTCGGGTCCCGGACAAGGCCGGCGAATGTGCAGGACGCTCGATGAACGGTCCGGCATCGGCCCTGCCGCCGGTCGTTTTTGCTCATCGGCCGTCCCCATTTTTTCGCCTTGACGGCGCTATGTTACCGCGCGATAAACTGTACATCCATACAGTATTGCCGCAGTAAAAATGATCCTCCCTCCATTCGATCCTCCGAAGCTGAACGACCTCACCGAATGGTGGACGAAGTGCACCTACGCAGACGTACAACGCCTGATACTCGAAGTGCAGCACCTTCGCCTGACGCTGTGGGAACTGAAAGCGCACGTCGCGGATGCGTCGCGCCGGATCCGCGTGCTCGATCCGGCCATGCTCGCGCATGGCTCCGCGCTGCGGCGGCTCGGCTATCTGCTCGACAAGGAGATCGCACGCGCGAATCCGATCGGCCGCACGCGCGACGTGTATGCGCCGTTTTCGGATGAGTGGCGCGCCCGCGAAGCGCTGCGCTGTGCATTGCGTGCACGGCCGGAGCCCGCGGAAGCCGGCACGCTCCCCCACGCGATTCCGGAATTTCAGCGGGTCACCTGGGCGGAGCTTCGCGATCGCTGGCGTCACCTGAGCGACAAGCAATCGACCCGCCAGAACATCGAGCAGCGGATGGTGCTCGAGATCGCGCGCCAGCGATCCGTGATCCTCGCGCGCGCGAGGAAACTCGTCGATGCCGCGATAGCCGAAGCGGCGGCGGAAGGAAAGCAGTTGTTCGCGCTCGATCAACTCAAGCGGCTGGTGTCGGTCGAGCGCGAGGACGGCGAACCGTTCACGTACATGCCGGCGTAGGTCGATTGCATCCGGCCGCCATTGAGCGAGAGCCGAGAGCCGCGCCGGCGCGTGCGTCGACGTATCGGTTCGCACTTCTCAACAGATCGAACGCTGGCGGCCGTGGAGCCGACGATCTTGCGGTGCTTTGCCAATGCCACCCACGCCGAGCATTCGGAACATCCGACGTGCTTTTCGCCCTGAATGAGCGTGCCCGTCCTGCGCGGGCGAACGATGCGCTACGCGTAGCGGCTCAGCCACTCCTCGGAGAATTTCTTCGCATAGGCGACGGCATCCGCTTCCGTATCGAATTCGCCCAGCTTGCGGAATGCCGCCTCGCGGCTGAAACCCAGCTTCGTGACCTCGACCTGGGCGGCGTACTTGCCGTCCTCCGTCACGCGCGGTTCGCAGTTCATCTCGTACCCGCGCATCACAAATTTCTTCTGCATTGCTTCAAACACTATTTTGAGACGGAGGAATCGTAGCATGCGCCCGCGCCGCATTCACGCCGGCTGCTGAAACGGGGCAGCATCGTTTTTTTAGAGTAAACCGTCAAACGATCCGCGTATAAGATGCGGCTCCGTCGAGCCGCACGCACGGCGTCCTGTAAAAATTTGTCGCCGTCAGGGTGACGCGATGCCGCAGTCCGGTCACGCATGCGCCCTGCTCTGGTGCATTTCGTCTGCAGCGCGACGCAATTACGTACCGCCAGGCGAGGAATCGTGTCCCGGCCCCTCGCGATCCGCGCCTGAAGGTTGCGAACGGGCCAGCGGCGCGCGGCACACGCCGCAGGGTCGCGCGTAACGTCGTGACACACCTTTCACAGAAACGCACCTTTCGCGACATGGAATAACAGTCGTTTTGCGGTAAAGTTATCTTTTCCGCGCGTGGCCGGTCGGCTCGCCCCCTGGACGTCGTCAAGACTGTCCGCCGAGACTGCCGCAAGGCGTCGTTCTGAACGTCACGATCCGTTCCCGTAGCATGACCACTGAAGCAATCACCACGGATTCCCTCGCGGTTGCCGAGCGCGTGCGCGAGTTGATGACTCGCAACGGCATCGGCAAGCGCCAGCAAACCACCGAGCTGTGCCGCATCCTCGACCTGAGCTTTTCGCAGGGTCACCGCAAACTGCGCGGCAGCAGCCCCTGGACGCTCGCGCAGATCAAGAAAGTCGCCGAAGCGTACGGCGAGCCCGCCGCTCAACTGTTCGGCGCGCAGACACTCGACCCCGGCATGGTCGGCGCCTATTCGCAGGAAGCCGTCCTGTATGCCGGTGTCGCCGAAATTCCGTGCACCGCCTGGATCGGCGCGCCGCTCGAAGCCGGCGCACGCCCCGAGTTCGTCGCGTACGAACAGAACGGCCGCTGGCGCGTGCTGCGCCATACGGGCGTGCTGTACCAGAACGCCTACGACGTGCACAAGATCGAGATCTATCCGCGCCGTGCGGAGAGCGACAAGCTCGTCGTCGCGGTGATCGATCCCGATCGCGTCAGCGCGACCGAGCTGTGCCGCTATCTCGAGCGGCAGGGTTTCGCAACCGCCGCATTCGACGGTCTCGCGCCATTCGTCGACGCGCTGCAAGGCCAGGCGTTCGACGCGGTCGTCACCGAATGGCTGTTCGACGACAGCACGGCCGCCACCGCGATCAAGGCGGTGCGCACGTCCGACAATCCGGGCGCGCCGATCTTCGTGCTGACGGGCGACCTGCTCACGGGCCGCGCGAGCGAAGCGGACATCAGCGAAGTGATCCGCGCATTCGACGTCGTCTGCTACGAAAAACCCGCGCGCATGGCGATCCTCAGCGCCGATCTCGCGAAGCGGCTCGCACGCGGGTAATTCCCGCACGCACGCCTCCTCTTTCGCATGGCCGGCGCCCGCGCGGCGCGGCGGCCGTGAACAGGTTCCTCAGTACAATAGCCGGACCCTGTTCACGACCGGCCTGCGCCGCCCGACTTCATGGCCCGCCTCATTCCCGACGACTGGAAAAGCCTCGCCGCCACCGGTGCGGCCGAACGCGAGCGCGAGACGCTTGCCGCCCTCGAACACGCGCTGCCGGACAGCTACACCGTCTATCACGGCGTGCACTGGACGCGTGCCGACCAGGGCTTCTCGGTGTTCGGCGAAGCGGCGTTCGTCGTCGTGAGCCCGGCCGGCCGCGTACTGCTGATCGAGCAGAAAGCCGGCTTTCTGCGCGAGACGCCGAAGGGGCTCGTGAAGGTCTACCTGCAGAAGGAGCGCAACGTCCCGATCCAGCTCGCGCGCACGCAGGAGACGCTGCACCGGCGGCTGACCGCCGCGCTCGGCGCCGGTGTCTACGGCGTCGAGGCGTTGCTGTACTGCCCCGACTACTCGATCCGCGAGACCGCGATCGCCGGCGTCGCGGCCGACCGCATCGTCGACGCATCGCGCAAGGCGCAGCTCGCGCAGGCGATCCTGCAGATCCTGCCCGAGCACGACGAACCGTTGCCGAACGCTGCGAAGCTGCATCATTTCCTCGCGGACGAGCTGGCGCTCACGCCCGACACGAGCGCGCTCGTCGGGCAGGCCGGCACGCTCGTCACGCGGCTGTCGGGCGGGCTCGCCGCATGGGCGCGCCAGCTCGAGTTCACGCCGTTCCGCTTGCGCGTGACGGGCACCGCCGGGTCGGGCAAGACGCAGCTCGCCGTGCAGGTGATGCGCGACGCAGTCGCGGCCGGCAAGCGCGTGCTTTATGTGTGCTTCAACCGGCCGCTCGCCGACTACATCGCGCGCATCGCGCCGCCCGGCGCGAACATCGCGAACTACCATCAGCTGTGCGACTGGGTGGCCCGCGACGGCGGCTATACGCCCGACTTCGACGCGCCCGGCGCGTTCGAGCGGCTCGAGGCGCGCTTCGCGGAAGCGCCGGTGCCGGAACGCTGGCGCTTCGATGTACTGATCGTCGACGAGGGACAGGATTTCCACGCACCGTGGGCGGCGGCCCTGGAGCGCCTGCTGGCACCGAACGGCGCATGGTGGTGGCTGGAAGACCCGCTGCAGAACCTTTATCTGCGCGAACCCGTCGCGCTGCCGGGCTGGGTCACGCTGAAGGCGCTGACGAACTACCGCAGCCCGCGCGACCTGCTCGAATTCGTGCGCGACGTGGTCGGCCGCATCGAGCCGCTCGCGGCCGAACTGCGCTCGGGCAGCCCGTTCGATGGTTCCGATCCGGCGGTGTCGTCATACGGGGAAAACGGCGCTGCGGGCGACGCGCTCGCCGACGCATGCATCGACGCGACCAAGCGCGCGATCACGCACGCGCTGTCGCTCGGCTTCCGCAAGCAGGACATCGCGGTGCTGTCGTATCGCGGCCGCGAAAGCTCCGTGCTCGCGCGGCTCGACCAGCTCGGCCCGCATCGGGTCAAGCGCTTCACGGGCAAGTACGACCTGTTCGGCAACCCTGAATATCGCGAAGGCGACGTGCTGCTCGATTCGATCTATCGCTTCAAGGGGCAGTCCGCACCGTGCGTGATCCTCACCGAGATCGACTTCGACACGTTCGATGCGCGCGCGGCCCGCAAGCTGTTCGTCGGCGCGACACGCGCGACGATGAAGCTGCTGCTCGTCGCGTCGGCGCGCTCGGCCGCGCAGCTCACGGGCGGCTGACGCGGCGGTCAGCGGGCGGCGGGCGCGCGGGAAACTGACGCCCCGCCCGCCGCGCGTCACGCGACGCGAAACGCCCCCACCGCCCGGCGCAGCCCGTCGGCCTGCTCCTCGAGCGAAGCAGCGGCCGCCGCCGCCTGCTCGACCAGCGCCGCGTTCTGCTGCGACACCTGGTCCATCTGCGACACCGCGCGGTTCACCTGCTCGATCCCGTCGCGCTGCTCGTTCGACGCGGCCGCGATCTCGGTCATGATGCCCGTCACGCGACCGATCGCCTGCTGGATGTCCTGCATCGTCGCGCCGGCCACGCCGACCAGCCGCGACCCCGTCGCGACACGCTCGACCGACTCGCCGATCAGCGTGCGGATCTCCTTCGCGGCCGACGCCGAGCGCTGCGCGAGCGTGCGCACCTCGCCCGCGACCACGGCGAAGCCGCGGCCCTGCTCGCCCGCACGCGCGGCTTCGACCGCCGCGTTCAGCGCAAGGATGTTGGTCTGGAACGCGATACCCTCGATCGTGCCGATGATGTCGGCCACCTTCTGCGAACTCTGGTCGATCTCGTTCATCGTGCCGATCACTTCGCCGACGACCGTCGCGCCGCGCGTCGCGATCTCGCTCGCATTGTCCGCGCACACCTGCGCCTCGACCGCGTGATCGGCGTTCTGCTTCACGGTCGCCGTCAGCTGCTCCATGCTCGCGGCCGTCTCCTGCAGCGCTGACGCCTGCTCCTCGGTGCGCTGCGACAGGTCGGTGTTGCCGGCAGCGATCTGGTGCGTCGCGGTCGAAATCGCTTCGGAGCCCTGGGTGACCTGACGCACCGTATCGGCGAGGCTGCGCTGCATGCCCGTCACGCCCTTGACCAGCTCGGCCATCTCGTCGCGCGACGACCAGCGCACTTCCGACGTCAGGTCGCCGTCCGACAGGCGGCGGAAATGCGACAGCAGACGGTTCACCGGTTGCGTGATCGCGAAATGCAGGCCGATCGCGCAGCCGAGGCACGCGGCGAGACCGAACGCAATGCCGGCGATCGCGCCCGCGCGCATCCAGCCGTAATAGGTCTGCGCGGTGTCGTAGACGTCCTTGCCGCGCGCGGCCTGGTACGCGTCGAGGGCATCGGTCGCCTGCGTCAGCGCGACCGACAGCGGCGGCGCGACCGTCATCAGCAGCCGGTCGGCATCGTCGCGATGGCCCGCGCGGATCGCGTCGATCATCGGCTTCAATGCTTGTCCGATCAGCGCCTGGCGCGCGGTGTCGAGCCGCGTCGCGAGCGGGCCTTCATCGCCGTCGTGCGGCATCGTCGCGTAGGTGCGCCACGCGGCATCGGCCTTCGCGAGATAGTTCTCGGCCTTGTTGACGAGATCGGCCACTTCCGGCGCCTCGGGATGCAGCAGCGCGCGGTCGAGCGTTGTGCGCACGATCGTCAGGTTCAGGCTCGCGGCGGACAGCGCGGTCTTCGCGGCCAGCTGGCGCGTATAGGCCTCGTCGAGCGCACGGTTCGAGCTCTGCATGCCGGTCAGGCCGATCAGGCCCGATACGACGAGCAGCGCGGCGACGAGGCCGAGCGTGGAAAAAATCCGCGTACGGATCGAGAAGCGGGAAAACAGGGCGTTCAGGTTCATGACGGGACGTGAGCGGTAAAGAGTGCCGCGGCAATCGGTCCGCGGCACTCTGGATTACGGTTTGCCTGCAAAAAACTTGAGCCCGGCCCTTTGTCGGGCTGATCGCGATCAATTTTCCGGTCGGCAATCTTCTGTTACCGATGCAACAAATCAAGGCTCGGCAGAAATTGACCAGGCAATGACTTACCTCTATATTCCGATCAATTCCCTGCCATGGCAGATATCTCGATGAGAACCGATACCCTCCTTGCCCCACCGGCCGCCGAAGCGGCCCGCCGCGACGCGCCGACCGGGCTGATCGTGGCCGCGCTGCTGCTCGTCATGCTGCTGTCCGCGCTCGACCAGACGATCGTGTCGACCGCGCTGCCGACCATCGTCGGCGAGCTCGGCGGCCTCGACCAGTTGTCATGGGTCGTCACCGCGTACCTGCTGTCGTCGACGGTCGTGCTGCCGCTGTACGGCAAGCTCGGCGACCTGTACGGCCGCAAGATCGTGCTGCAGGCAGCGATCGTGCTGTTTCTCGCCGGTTCCGCGCTGTGCGGCATGGCGCAGGACATGACGCAGCTGATCGTGCTGCGCGCGCTGCAAGGGCTCGGCGGCGGCGGGTTGATGGTCGTCACGATGGCCGCGATCGGCGACCTCGTGCCGCCCGACCGCCGGGCGCGCTATCAGGGGATGTTCGGCGGCGTGTACGGCCTCGCGACGATCGTCGGGCCGCTGCTCGGCGGCTTCCTGGTCGAACATCTGTCGTGGCGCTGGATCTTCACGATCAATCTGCCGCTCGGCTTCGTCGCGCTCGCGGTGATCGGCATCGCGTTCCGGCCGCACACCGCGCATGTGAAGCACCGGATCGACTACATGGGCGCCGCGTTCCTCGCGACGGCCCTTACCTGCGTGATCCTTTTCACGAGCGAAGGCGGCTCGCTGCTGCCGTGGTCGTCGCCGCAGCTGTGGATGACGCTGGTGCTCGGCATCGTCGCGGTCGGCGGCTTCATCTACGAGGAACGGCTCGCGGCGGAGCCGATCATGCCGCTCGAACTGTTCCGCCAGCGCACCTTCGTGCTGATGAGCCTGATCGGCTTCGTCGTCGGCATCGCGCTGTTCGGTTCGGTCACGTTCATTCCGCTCTATCTGCAGGTCGTGAAGGGCTCGACGCCGTCGCAGGCCGGGATGCAGCTGCTGCCGATGATGGGCGGGATGCTCGCGATGTCGGTCGCGAGCGGCCGGCTGATCTCGCGGCTCGGCACGTATCGGCCGTTCCCGATCGCGGGGACGCTGATCGGCGGCATCGCGATGGCGCTGCTCTCGACGCTGTCGCTCGACACGCCGCTGCACACGATGTACGCGTACATGGCGCTGCTCGGGGTCGGGCTCGGCATGGTGATGCCGGTGCTCACGCTCGCGGTGCAGAACACGGTCGAATTCCGGCACATGGGAGTCGCGACGTCGGGCGCGACGTTGTTCCGCTCGATCGGCGGCTCGCTCGGCGTCGCCGCGTTCGGCGCGCTGTTCTCGCACGGGCTGCAGTCGCGGATCACGCAGGCGCTGCCGGCCGGCACGGAGCTGCCGCCCGCGCTCGGCCCGGCGGCCGTCCACCAGTTGCCGGATGCGGTGCGCGATGCGTACCTGCATGCGTTCGCCGGGTCGTTGCACGTGGTGTATCTCTCGGCCGCGGGCGTGATCGCAATCGCCTTCGTGCTCGCGTGGTTCGTCGAGAGGACGCCGCTGCGCGAGCATCACTGATCGGCGGGCACGCAGCGGCACCGTGGCACCGCCGCCTGCTCGCGAGACGACCGTTCACGGACGCGCGGTCCGCCGTCACGGCACCAGCACCACCCCGCCCGTCGTCTGTCGCGATTCCAGCAAGCGGTGCGCGTCGGCCGCCTGCTCGAGCGGCAGCCGCGCGCCGATCTCCACGTGCATCCCGTCCGCGAGCCGTTCGAGCGTCGCGTGCGCCGCCTCGCGATACCCCGCCACGTCACGCGCGATGAAACCCAGCACGCTCGGCCGCGCCAGCGCAATCGAGCGGGCCGGGCCGAGTTCGTCGAGGTCGATCGTCTGCCGGGCGCCGATCGCGGCAACCTGCCCGATGCTCGCGACCATCCCGAACGGCCGAACCGCGCCGAGCGTACGCGTCAGCACGTCGCCGCCGATCCCGTCGATCGCATAGTCGACGCCCGCGCCGCCGCCGAACGCACGGGCCGCCGCGACGAAATCCTCCTCTCGATAGTCGACCACCACTTCCGCCCCTTGCGCGCGCACCAGTGCCGCCTTCGCGGCCGAGCCGACCGTGCCGATCACCCGCGCGCCGAGCGCGCGCGCGCACTGCGTCGCCAGCAACCCGACGCCGCCTGCCGCCGCGTGCACGAGGACGGTGTCGCCAGCCCCCACGTGGCGCACACGGTGCAGCAGCATGTAGACGGTAATGCCTTTCAGCAGCCCGGCCGCGACCGCGTCGTCGCTCACGCCGTCGGGCACCGGCACCACGCGCTCGGCAGGCAGCGTGCGCAGGCTCGCATAGCTGCCGGTCGGCAGCCCCGCATACGCGACGCGCTGGCCCGGGGCCAGCCCCGTCACGCCGGGCCCGACCGCATCGACCACGCCGACCGCCTCGACGCCGAGCGCGTCCGGCAGTGCCGGCAACGGATGCGCGCCGGTCCTGAAATAGATGTCGACGAAATTCACGCCGACCGCGGTCTGGCGAATCCGCACTTCGCCTGAGCCGGGCGGCGCGACGGGCGCATCGAAGCGCCGCAGCACGCCGGCGTCGCCGTAGCGGTCGAGCCCGATCCGGGTGGCGGTGGCAGTTTGAATCATGACGTTCCTCGCAATCGAATGATGTGACACGATCATCCCATCGTGCATAATCGATCGGAATTCCCGTTTCTCGCCCATCTATCGTGCACAAATCGACCGATCCGACGCCGGCGCCCGCGCCGCCGATGAGCTGGGACGACCTCCGCCATTTCCTGGCGGTGATGCGCGGCGGCAGCCTGTCGGCCGCTGCGCGGGCGCTGCAGGTGCAGCACTCGACGGTCGCCCGGCGCATCGATGCGCTGGAGTCCGCGCTCGGCATCCGGCTGTTCGACCGGCTGCCGCGCGGCTGGCCGCCGACCGACGAAGGCCTGCACCTCGCCGAGCATGCCGCGCGCGTCGAAGCCGACGTGCATGCGTTCGCACGCGCCGCGCAGGGGGCGGCGTCGCTCGACGGTGTCGTGCGCGTGTCGGCGTCGCCGGTATTCGCGAGCCACTTTCTCGCGCCGCGGCTCGCCCGCGCGCAGCGCGCATGGCCCGCGCTGCGGATCGACCTGATGGGTGAGATGCACGCGGCCAATCTGTACGCGCGCGAAGCCGACCTCGCGGTGCGCCTGTCGCGGCCGAGCGAGCCGGGGCTGGCCGCGCGCCGGCTCGGCACGATGCGCTTCGCGCTCTGCGCGTCGCCCGACTGGGCCGCCGCGCCGCCCGACACCTGGGCATTCCTCGGCTACGACGATGCACTCGCGCAAATGCCGCAGCAGCAATGGCTCGAGCGCTTCGCGGCCGGGCGCCGCTTCGCGTTCATCGCCAACGACCTCGCCGCGCTGCATCGTGCGTGCGTGGCCGGCGCGGGCGTCGCGTTGCTGCCGCGCTTTCTCGTCGACACGTCGGCGACGGAGGCGGACGCGGGCACGCCGGCTTTGGCCGATCCGTCGCTGTCGACCGCCGCCGCGCTCGTCGAGTTGACGTCCGCGCCCCGTTGCGATGTCGAGCGCGAGATCTGGCTCGTCGTCCACCCGGACGTACGGCGCTCGCCGCGCGTGCAACGCGTCGCGGACGCAATCGCCGACGCGGTTCGCGACGCGGACGGCCATCTGTAGGCTCGGCTTCTCGCGACCGCGCGACGCGACCCATGCCTTTACGGCGCCGCCTCGCGGCGGGCATAGTAACGGTTTCGTTCGCCCGCTCCGCCACCATGCCCGCCGCCCCCGCCTGCGTCGTCCGCGACGCGACCGATGCCGATCTCGCCGCCATTCACGCGATCTACGCACACCATGTGCGCCACAGCGTCGCGTCGTTCGAGGAGACGCCGCCCGACGTCGACGAACTGCGCGCGCGCCGCGACGCGGTGTTGCGTCACGGGCTGCCCTATCTCGTCGCGGAATGCGACGGGCGCATCGCCGGCTACGCGTATGCGACGCCGTATCGCACACGCAGCGCGTATCGCCACACGATCGAGGATTCGATCTACATCGACGACGCGCAGCGCGGCCGCGGCATCGGCCGCGCGCTGCTCGCGGCGCTGATCGCGCGGTGCGAGGCCGGACCGTGGCGGCAGATGATCGCGGTGATCGCCGACGGCGGCACCGGCGGCTCGACGTCGCTGCATCGCGCGTTCGGTTTCGAGCCGGCGGGCGTGCTGAAGGCGGTCGGTTTCAAGCACGGCCGCTGGATCGATACCGCGCTGATGCAGCGTGCGCTCGGCGACGGCGCACGCGCCCTTCCTGCCCCTCCCGAGCCCGTCGCGTCGCGCTAGAATGGCCGCATGCCAAAACAGACTCCAACCATGCCAGACGAGGCCGCACCGGATTCCCGCAACGAGTACACGGTCGACGAACTCGCGCGCGTGTCCGACACGACCGTGCGCAACGTCCGTGCATACCAGGATCGCGGACTGCTCGCGCCGCCCGAGAAGCGCGGGCGCGTCGGCATCTACGACGACACGCACGTCGCCCGCCTGAAGCTGATCAACCACCTGCTCGCGCGCGGCTACACGCTGTCGAACATCCAGGACCTGATCATGGCGATCGACGAGGGGCACGACCTGCGCTCGATCCTCGGCCTGGAAAACGCGATCGGCGGCCGCTGGTCGCACGAACTGCCGAAGACCTATTCGCTCGCGCAACTCGCGCAGATGTTCGGCCCGCAGACGGCGTCGCAACTGTCGCGCGTGACCGAACTCGGGCTGCTCGAACGGCGCGGCCTGTCGTTCGTCGCGAAAAGCCCCGCGCTGCTCGAAGCAGCCGCCGCGATGACGAAGGAAGGCATCCCGCCGCGCGAGCTGCTCGACGTGATCAGCCTCGCGCGGCCGCATTTCGACGCGATCGCGCGGCTGCTCGTCGATCTCGTCGTGAAGCGGCTCGATCGCTACGACGCCGGCACGCTGCCGCCGGTCACCGACGTGCCCGCGCTCGTCGACGCGATCTGGCGCCTGCGCCCGCTCGCGGCCGTGTTCGTCGAAGGCGAGACGAACCGCGCGCTCGAGACCGCGGCAAGCGCCTATCTCGGCGGCCGCGTCGCGACGATCCTCGACAAGAAGCTCAGCGACGAAGCCGCGCGCCAGGCCGGCACGCCGGATCCGCAAGGCGGCGGCGACAAAGCATAGGACCGCCGGCGTCATATTCATATCGGCAATGCTTCGTTTGCGGGCCCGACCGCCCATGCGACGATTCTTCCAACCGAGCGGCACGCGCCGCTCCCCGAAGACGTTTCGCATGGAGTCCGTTCGATGATTCGTTTCACCCGCTGGATCACCCGCGCCGCTGCGACGGCGCTCGTCGCCGTCGCAGCCACATCGGCGTTCGCGCAGGGCGGCGCCGACAAGGTCGTGCGCATCGGTTACCAGAAGGCCGGCCTGCTGTCGGTCATCAAGGCGCAGGGGTCGCTCGAAGCGCGCCTCAAGCCGCTCGGCTACAACGTCCAGTGGTTCGAATTTCCCGCCGGCCCGCAACTGCTCGAAGCGCTGAATGCGAACAGCATCGACTTCGGCTATACGGGCGCGCCGCCGCCGGTGTTCGCGCAGGCGGCCGGCGTGCGCTTCGTGTACGTCGGCGCGGAACCGCCGGCGCCGCACAACGAAGCCGTGTTCGTGAAAGCCGATTCGCCGGTGCGCTCGCTCGCCGACCTGCGCGGAAAGAAGGTCGCGCTGCAGAAAGGCTCGAGCGCGAACTACCTGCTGCTCGAAGCGCTGAAGAAGGCCGGCGTGCGCTACGACGAAATCAGCCCCGTGTACCTGCCGCCCGCCGACGCGCGCGCCGCGTTCGAGAGCGGCAGCGTCGACGCGTGGGCCGTGTGGGACCCGTACTACGCGGCCGCCCAGAATTCGCTGAAGATCCGCACGCTGTCCGACTACACGGGCCTCACGCCCGCGAACAACTTCTACGAGGCAACGCGTGATTTTGCCGAGCAACATGCCGACGTGGTCGGCGCGATCCTGAAGCAGACGCGTGAGACGGGGCTGTGGGTCAACGGGCACCCGGCTGAAACCGCCGCGCTGATCGCGCCGAAGGTCGGGCTGCCGCTGCCACTCGTGGAAACGTGGATCAAGCGCGTGCCGTTCGGTGCGGTGCCGGTCGACGAGAAGATCGTCGCGGTGCAGCAGGGTGTGGCCGATGCGTTCCACGCCGCGAAGCTGATTCCGCAGAAGCTGAGCGTCGCGGATAACGCGTGGACGGACAAGCGCGTGGCAACGGCGCTGGCGGCGAAGTCACGCGACGCGCTGCACATTTGGAACAGGCCGACGGGGGCCATCTACTCCAGGAAACGCACATCGGAAGGGATGCATTAGGCTACAACCAGGGTCGGAGTGTTTCTCTCCGCGTCGGCTATGCGTCGGGCCAGCCTTCCTGGCCTCAAACGGACTGCCAAGTAACACAGTTACAAGATAACCATTGACTCCAAAATCGCCGGAGGTTAGTGTGTACGTCGAAGTCCAAGAAGTCCGATTGCTGTTCATCAATTTCTCGCTCCCCCAGCGGTATTCGTTGTCCTCTCCCTCCTTGACGCTTCAAGCGCTCTTCAACAGAGCTAATCTTCGTATTGTTTTCTCAAGGAATTATCATGGATACCGGTATCGTCAAGTGGTTCAACGACAGCAAAGGCTTTGGCTTCATTACACCGGACAAGGGCGGCGACGACCTTTTCGCTCACTTCTCCGAAATCCGGACCGACGGCTTCAAGACGCTCGCTGAAAATCAGAAAGTGAGCTTCGAAACGAAGCAAGGCCCGAAGGGTCTGCAAGCGGCCAACATCACGCCGCTGTAAGTTTGAAGGGCCCGGCCTCCCGCGACGGATGCCGGGTCGCAGCGACACCCTCACGGAGCGTTGTCTCCTAAAGTTGGCGCGACCGCTCTTGGCTGAATCTGTTTGTTCAGCATGCCTGCCACGCGCCACATGCCTCGTTGCACTTCACTCTCCCCTCCGGCAGCAACGCCATTTTTGCGCTTTCCGATCGCTTTAGATTCAGCTCGCAATGGCTTTGAATCTGTGCACATTTCGCACGGCACGCGCGCACTCGAACATCATTAAAATTAAAATGCAACACAAACGAATTCAACAGTACAACGGCTATGCCGTCCAGCCCTCGGCGCATCGCTTGCCCGACGGTAGCTTTTCATCCAACCTGCTGCTCGAACGCACGGATAGTTCGTACGGCGAAGGCCGCTACCAGTTCTATTCACTCGATTACTTCCCGAGCGAAAAACAGGCGCTGCAACACTCGGCACGCTGGGCACGCAACTGGGTCGACACGCGGGGTTAATGGCAACACCATGCAAATCGGAGGGCAGCGCAGTCGGACTCGAGCACGATCCCTTCAGCGCAATCCCATCCTCCGCGATCACTGTGGTCAGGTAGGCCGCGCCGGGTCGGGAAGCGCCATCCACGGGAAATGCGCGACAAGCATTCCACCCACCGCCATCGATCCGCCGCCGTTACGCGCAACACATGAAAGAAGGCCGGCGGCTCGCCGGCCTTCTGCATTACGTCGCCGTGCCCACCGGCCTGCCCCGCCTCAACGCCCCGCCACCTTCTTCTGCCGCCACAGGCACAGCAAATCGCACGCCACATGCGCAGCGGTGATTGCGGTGATGTCCGCGTGATCGTAAGCAGGCGCAACCTCGACGACATCCGCGCCGATCAGATTCACCGCACCGAGCGCGCGTACGATCGCGAGCGCCTGCGCGGACGACAACCCGCCTGCGACCGGCGTCCCGGTGCCGGGCGCGAACGCCGGATCGAGACAGTCGATATCGAATGTCAGATACGCGGGCCGCGCGCCGACGATGTCGACGATCCGCTCCACCGCGGCGCGCGGACCATGCTCATGCACCCATGCGGCATCGAGCCGCTCGATCCCGAGGAAATCGTCGTTCCACGTGCGGATGCCGACCTGCACCGACGTCGCCGGATCGATCAGCCCTTCCTTCACCGCCTTGTAGAACATCGTGCCGTGATTGAGGCTGTCCGGCTCGTCGTCGGCCCACGTATCGCAGTGCGCATCGAAGTGGATCAACGACAACGGCTTGCCGTAGCGCTCCGCGTGCGCGACCAGTAGCGGATACGTGATGTAGTGATCGCCGCCGAGCGTCAACATCTTCGCGCCCGAGCGCAGGATCGTGCGCGCATGCTCGACGATCGCCGGCTTGATCGACAGCGGATTGTGCGCATCGAACCAGCAATCGCCGTAATCGACGGCCGCAAGATCGTCGAACGGATTGAAGCCCCACGGATATGGATTGAGTTCCGCGAGCTGCACGCTCGCCGCGCGGATCGCGGCCGGCCCGAGCCGCGCCCCCGAGCGATAGGTCGTCGCGAGGTCGAGCGGCACGCCGGAAATCGCGACGTCGACGCCGTCGAGCACGCGCGAATAGTTGCGGCGCATGAACGACAGTACGCCCGCATAGGTGTTTTCGATCGAGGAGCCGTATGGCGTCGTGCGACGGATCGCGCCGTCGCCGTGGAGCAGTTCGGTCATGTCGAACCTGTTGGTCATGAGGACCGGGCCCAGCCACTGCATCGGGTGCGCTGGTGGGACCCGGCACGGATTCATTGAAAACGCGGCGGCACGCCCTCGCCGGGCGCGGCCGTCGCGCCGGCCTGCGAACCCTGAAGCGCGGCCGGGCAGAACAACGTCGATACGCGGCGATGATAGCAAGCCGAAATCCCGGCGTTGTCATCGTTCGACCGGAGCGAACGCATCGGAACGACCGGCACGGCGGCAGGTGCACCGGCGCCGCATGGCCCGGGCCGGCATCGCTGCACCGACGCACCGCCACCGTGCCGCGCCTAGAAGGATTCGCCGGTTTTTACCTGCCCGTTCTTCCGGATAATGGCCGGCAGCCGCGCCCACGACGGCGCGCCGTCCACCGCGGACAACAACAATCCGGAGACACCCGCCTTGATCGCCACGCTTCCCGCCACCTATCGCCGGCTCTGGCCGCTCGCGGTCGCCGCCGCGCTGCTGTACGGCCTGTCGCTCGCCGCCGCGCCCTATCCCGGCCAGGCCGTCGCGAAAGCCGCGATGGGCATCCTGCTGCTGGCAGCGGGCAGCACCTGCGCGGCACCGCGCGAACGTGCGTGGCTGTGCGCGGCGCTCGCCACGGCCGTGTTCGGCGATGTGCTGCTCGCACTGCCCGACTGGCCGCTGTCGTTCGTCCTCGGCCTCGGCGCGTTCCTGCTCACGCATCTGTGTTATTGCGCGATCTTCGTGCACTGGCGCGCGCGGCCGCACGGCTGGCGCATCCTCGCGCTGATCGGGCTGTGGATCGCCGCGCCGGCGTTCTACGCGGCATTTCTTCCGCACCTGGGCGAGCTGCTCGCGCCGGTCGCCGTCTATATGCTCGTGCTGTGCGCGATGGCGAGCTTCGCGCTCGCGGCCCGCACGCACGGCCCGCTGGTCGCCGTCGGCAGCCTGGTCTTCGTGGGCTCCGACACGCTGATCGGCGTCGGGCGCTTCCTCGGCGGCTTTCCCGGCATCGACTACCTGATCTGGGGCCTCTATGCGCTCGCGCAGGTCACGATCGTCGCCGGGGTTTTCCATGAGACGGCCGCCCGTTCGATCCGTCCCCGATAGCGTTTCAAACAGGTCGCCGTGCGTCGACGGCCTCGTCTCCCGCCTCTCCCGCCCTGCCGACGGCCGTTTCCGTACATTCCGCAATGCGGAAATCGCTCCGTTCCAAACCCCGCTGAGCCTTTTCCCACGCGGTTTCCGGCCCTTAGAGCGCCGCTTCTAGTCTCTTGCGGTCTCCGGGTTCATCCACTATCGTTACATCAAACAATGTAACATTCTAAAATGAGCCAAATCGGAGACACCCGGATGAATGCTCGCACGTTGCCTTTCGGCCCGGACGAAACCACCGACATCGCCATCATCGGCACCGGCTTCGCCGGTCTCGGGATGGCCATTCGCCTGCGGCAGACAGGCGTAACCGACTTCGTCGTGCTCGAGAAGGCCGCGTCGGTCGGCGGCACGTGGCGCGACAACCATTACCCCGGGTGTGCCTGCGACGTGCAATCGCACGTCTATTCGTTCTCGTTCGCGCCGAACCCGCGCTGGACGCGCATGTTCGCGCCGCAGCCCGAGATCCGCGCCTACCTGGAAGACTGCGTGCAGCGCTTCGGCGTCGGCCCGCACCTGCGCCTGAACCACGAGCTGCAGCGCGCCGAATACGACGAGGCCGCGCAACGCTGGCGCCTCACGTTCGCGAACGGCAAGCGGCTGTCGGCACGCGTGCTGGTGTCGGGGATGGGCGGGCTGTCGCGCGCCGCGCTGCCGGCGATTCCCGGTGTCGAGAACTTCAAGGGGCGCGCGTTCCATTCGCAGCAGTGGGATCACGACTACGCGCTCGAAGGCAAGCGCGTCGCGGTGATCGGCACCGGTGCGAGCGCGATTCAGTTCGTGCCGCAGATCGCACCGCGCGTGAAGGAACTCGCGCTGTTCCAGCGCACGCCGCCGTGGATCATGCCGAAGCCCGACCGCAACCTGACCGGCTTCGAGAAATGGCTGTTCCGCACGCTGCCGTTCACGCAGAAGGCGGTGCGCAGCAGCATCTACTGGATGCTCGAATCGCGCGTGCTCGGCTTCGCGATCCATCCGTCGCTGATGAAGAACGTGCAGAAGCTCGCGCTGCGCCATATCCGCAAGCAGATTCCCGATCCGGAACTGCGCAAGACCGTCACGCCGAACTACACGCTCGGCTGCAAGCGCGTGCTGATCTCGAACGACTACTACCCGGCGCTGTCGCGCAAGAACGTCGACGTGATCACGACCGGCATCGACCATATCGAAGCCGACGCGGTCGTGACGACCGACGGCAAGCGTCACGAAGTCGACTGCCTGATCTACGGCACGGGCTTCCAGGTTGCCGATCCGTTTCCGCGCGGCGCGATCGTCGGCCGCGGCGGCCTCGACATCGTCGACGCCTGGCGCGACGGCGCGCACGCGTATCTCGGCACGACGCTGCCGGGCTATCCGAACTTCTTCATGATCGTCGGCCCGAATACCGGCCTCGGCCACAACTCGATGGTGTTCATGATCGAGTCGCAGATCGAATACATCCTCGGCGCGCTGAACGCGATGCGCCGCGAACGCGCGGATGCGATCGAGGTGCGCCCGCTCGTCGAGGCGCAGTTCAACAGCGACCTGCAGGGCAAGCTGAAGAAGGCGATCTGGTCGACGGGCGGCTGCAAGAGCTGGTACCTCGATCCGCGCACCGGCAAGAACACGACGCTGTGGCCGGGCTTCACCTGGCGCTTCCGCCAGGCGACCGCGCACTTCTCGATCGCCGATTACCACGCGTATCGCGCGCCGCACCACGACGCGAGCGCGCGGCCCGCCGTCGCGCCCGCCGCTTCCGCTTCCGCCGAAGCGGCCTGAGTCAGACAAGGAGCCACCGACATGAGAGATTTCGCCAACAAGGTCGCCGCGATCACGGGCGCGGGCTCGGGCATGGGCCGCTCGCTCGCCGTGCAGCTCGCGCAGGCCGGCTGCCACGTGTCGCTCGCCGACAAGAACGGCGTCGGCCTCGCCGAAACCGAACGGATCGTCCGCGCGATCGCGCCTAACGTGCGCGTGTCGACGCGCGTGCTCGACGTCGGCGACCGCGACGCGATGTTCGCGTGGGCCGACGACACCGCGCAGGAACACGGCAAGGTCAACCTCATCTTCAACAACGCGGGCGTCGCGCTGTCGAGCACGATCGAAGGAATGGAATACGGCGATCTCGAGTGGATCGTGAACATCAACTTCTGGGGCGTCGTGCATGGCACGAAGGCGTTCCTGCCGCACCTGAAGGCATCGGGAGACGGTCACGTGATCAACACGTCGAGCATCTTCGGAATCTTCGCGCAGCCGGGGATGAGCGGCTACAACGCGACCAAGTTCGCGGTGCGCGGCTTCACCGAATCGCTGCGGCAGGAACTCGACATGATGAAGTGCGGCGTGTCGGCCACCTGCGTGCATCCGGGCGGCATCCGCACCAACATCGCGCAATCGAGCCGCGTCGCGAAGAACATGGTCGGCTTCATCGTCGAGAGCGAGCAGCAAGGCAAGGACAGCTTCGAGAAGTTCTTCATCACGACCGCCGACGACGCCGCGCGCACGATCCTCGCCGGCGTGCGCAAGAACAAGCGCCGCGTGCTGATCGGCCGCGACGCGAAGGCCGCGGACTGGATGGCGCGCACCCTGCCGGCCGCGTACCAGGCGCTCGTCGTGCTCGCGACGCGCCGCGAGGCCGCGAAGGCCCGCCGCGCGGCTGCCCGCTACGGCGCACCGGCGGCCGCACCGCTTCACGCCACCTACAACAATGCAGGCAATCAGGGAGGAGAACAATCATGACGACCCCGAACATGATGCCGGTGCGGCGCGACATCCGTTTCGCGCTGCCGCCCGAACGCGCGAAGGACTGGCACGTCCAGGGCGTGCCCGTCACGCACTTCATGAACGCGCTGTCGCTGCTGTTCCCGGCCGGCGAGCGCTTCTTCATGGATTCGGTGCGCAATTACCGCGACCGCATCGAGGATCCGGAGCTGAAGAAGCAGGTGCTCGGCTTCATCGGGCAGGAAGCGATGCACACGCGCGAGCACATCGAGTACAACGACCTGCTGCAGTCGTCCGGCCTGCCCGCGCACAAGCTCGACAAGCGGCTGTGGACGATCCTCGGCTTCTTCAAGAAGACGCTGCCGCATTCGATGCAGCTCGCGATCACGATCGCGCTCGAGCACTACACGGCGATCCTCGCGAACCAGCTGCTGTCGGGCCACGAACACCGGATCGACGGATCGGTCGAAGGCTATCAGCAGATGTGGATGTGGCACGCGATGGAGGAAACCGAGCACAAGGCGGTGTCGTACGATGTATGGAACGCCGTGATGAAACCCGGCCTCGGCAGCTACCTGCTGCGCACGGGCACGATGCTCACGACGACGGTATTGTTCTGGACGATCGTGTTCGACTTCCACGTTCGCCTGATGCGCGCGCACCGTCGCGAACACGGCAGGTTCGGCGGCATGTGGCGCCTCGTGAAGTACCTGTACAGCCCGAGGCACGGCGTGTTCCCGAGCATCGCGCGCGAATGGCTCGACTACTTCCGCCCGGGCTTCCATCCATGGGATCACGACAACCATCAGTACCTGCAGGGGCTCGACACGCTGCTCGCGAACATCGACGCGACCAACGCGCGCCATGCCGCACAGGCCGCCCCGCGCCGCGTGCCGCTGCATCCGGTTCCGCAGGCATGACGTCATGGCGCGCGCACACGAGATGCTGACCGTCCGCTCCGGCGACGTGAAACTCGCCGTCTACGTCAGCGGACCGCGGCGCGCGCCGCCGCTGATCCTCGTGCACGGTTATCCCGATTCGGCGGCCGTATGGGCATCGGTCCGCGCGCGGCTCGCGAAGCGCTATCGCGTGATCGCGTACGACGTGCGGGGCGCCGGCGCTTCCGATGCGCCGCGCCGCCGCGCGGACTACACGCTCGCGCGGCTCGCGGAAGACCTGAAGGCGGTGGCCGACGCGACCTGCGGCGACCGGCCGTTCCATCTGGTCGGTCACGACTGGGGGTCGATCCAGTGCTGGGAGGCCGTGACCGATCCCGCGTTCCGCGGCCGGATCGCGTCGTACACGTCGATCTCCGGCCCATGCCTCGACCACGTGTTCCGCGCGAAGATGCGGCTCCGGCAAAGCCTGAAGTCGTGGTACATCGCGTTCTTCCACCTGCCGGTCGTGCCGTCGCTGGTGTGGCGCCTCGGCGGCGCCGCGCTGTGGCCGCGCTGGCTGCAGCTGACCGAGCGCGTGCGGCCGGAGCGCGACCCGGCGCAGTTGAAGAACGCGCTGAACGGGTTGCAGCTTTACCGCGCGAATTTCCTCGCGCGGGCGAGAAAGCCGCGCGAGCGGTATGCGCAGGCGCCGGTGCAGATCCTCGTGCCGGTGCGCGACCGCTACGTGACGCCCGAAATGTCGGTCGATCTCGATCGCTGGCTCGGCGACCACGTGCGCGAGGAAATCGACGGCGCGCACTGGATCGTCATGCGCAATCCGGAGTTGATCGCGGCGCGGATCGACCGGTTCGCGGCGGCACATGAAAGGCCGGCGGTAACGAACGCCACCATTCAACGCCCCGTCAGCGCCGGCAGGCGCTTGAACAGCGTTTCGTAATCGATCACGAGCCCATCGGCGTCGATGTCCATTTCCGCCGTGAAGTTCCGGAAAATGCCTTCGTAGCGGTAGCGCCGGCCAGGCTCGATGCACGTATACGCCTGCTTGACCGGCGTCACCTTCAGGTCCGGCGTCGAGACGTATGCGACGTCGATCGGCTGCCGCTCGCCGCGCGCAAGACCAAGGCGGCCGATCGGCAGCGAATTCGTGAACGGCGTCGCCGCGATGTCGATGTCGACGCAGCCGTCCAGTTCCGGCAGCGCCCGGCCTGACCCGTCGCGCCAGTGCCCGGCGCCGTCGCCGTGCAGTTCCAGCGTGCCGCCGCCCATCACCTTGAGCACCGCGTATGTCACGCGCCAGTGCGGATCGCACTCGACACGATACGCGAGCCCGTATGCGCGGCCGTACCGCTGGCCGACCACCGCGCTTTCGACGACGATGCCGCCGCCACTCCGGTCGAACGTCAGATGTTCGACCCCGTCGCCCTCGAGCGACGCCCAACGCACCTCGCGCATTCCTTCGCCTCCCGGTTGGTCCGATGCAGGGGATCGTCGCACGATTCCCCTGTCGAATACATGAACCCTGACGCGCACTCGGGCAAACGAACCGAACCGGCCATTGCCCAAATTCACTACTGAAATCGCAATTCGCCCTAAAAGGCCAATGTGGCAGTGCCCCAGACATCGCCATTCCCCATTTCAGGGCATCCGCCACAAATCCTGACTATCCAGAATTCCCTATTCCGGTGCACGGAATTGTGTCCTATGCTCGCGGCTCGTCCTGCTCCACCGCCGCCATGCCTACCGCCCACCCTGCCTCGCCGTCGATCGACCTGCGCACCCTGCTGCGCGGCATCGGGCAGATCGTCCTGCAGGCGAATGCAGTCACCGGCGCGCTGCTGCTCGCCGCGCTGGCGCTGACCGACTTGCGGCTTGCGTCCGCGGCGCTGGTCGGCTCGGCCGCCGCCAGCATGACCGCCGTGCTCACGGGCACCGAGCGCCGCGACGTCGAACAGGGGCTTCACGGCTTCAACGGCGCGCTCGCCGCGCTGATCGCCGTGCTGTTCGCCCCGTCGTCGCTTGCCGCCATCGCGCTGGTGCCGGCGGTCTCGATCGGCGCGGCACTCGTGCAGCGCGCGATGCGCGCGCCGCTCGCCCGCTGGCGCCAGTGCGCGTATTCGAGCCCGTGCCTTGTCATCACCGCGCTGTGGCTACCGTTTGTCGCGCCGCAGCATGCGACCGACGCGACGGCAGGTGCCCCCCTTACGCTGCCTTCCATCGCCGATGCGCTGCTTTCGGGCATCGCACAGACCACCTTCGCGCAAGGCCCGTGGGCCGGCATGCTGATCGTCGCCGGGATCGCCGTCGCGTCGCGCCGCGCGGCCGCCTTCGCGCTCGGCGGCGCGATCGTGTCGACCGTGCTGCTGGTCGCGTCCGGCGCGAACGGCGCATCGTTCGCCGATGGCCTGCTCGGCTTCAACGGTGCGCTCGCCGCGCTCGCGCTGATGTCGCGCGGCCCGCACGCGGCTTTCGCGGCCGCCGCACTCGCCGCTATGCTCCAGTGGCTCGCGACGCACGCGGGCCTCCCCGCGTTCACGGCCCCGTTCGCGCTCGCGTCGTGGATCACGGTGCTCGTCTCGCGCCGCTTCACCCTCGGAGAACCCGATGTCGTCATTCGCACACCGTCCTGACACCGTGAAGCCCGGCGGCCCGATCTCGGACGCCGAGCACCGGCTGCGCGTCGATCTCGCCGCCGCGTATCGCCTCGTCGCGCTGAACGGCTGGGACGACCTGATCTACACGCATCTGTCCGCGATGGTGCCCGGCGAGCCCGGGCATTTCCTGATCAACCCGTTCGGCCTCACGTTCGACGAGGTCCGCGCATCGAATCTCGTGAAGATCGACCTGTCCGGCAACCGGATCGGCGACGGTGAGCACGCGGTCAACGTGACCGGCTTCGCGCTCCACGCGGCCGTGCATACCGCGCGGCCGGACGCCGTCTGCGTGATGCACCTGCACGATACGGCAGGCATCGCCGTGTCGATCCAGCGCGACGGGCTGCTGCCCGCGTCGCAGCACGCAATGCGGTTTCACGGCGATCTCGGGTATCACGACTACGAGGCGCTCGCGTTCTCGCCGGCCGAAGGCGCGCGACTGAGCGCCAGCCTCGGCGCGAAATCCGCGATGCTGTTGCGCAACCACGGCACGCTGACGGTCGGCCGGACCGTTGCCGAGGCGTATGTGTTGATGGATACGCTGATCAAGGCCTGCGACATCCAGATACGCGCGCAGGCAGGCGGCGGGCCGCTCGTGCTGCCCGAGCCGGCCGTCGCTGACCGCACGGCCGAGCAGTTGCGCGACGGCGGCGCGATCGAGGGCGAACTGGAATGGCCGGCGCTGCTGCGCCGCCTCGACCGGATCGATCCGTCGTATCGCGACTGACGGCACCTTCGCCACTCTCCCGACGAATCGTTCACCCCCAACCATCGGAGCGTTCAGTCATGCCGACTTTCAATATCCAGTTGTTCGAAGGCCGCACGGTCGAGCAGAAGCGCGCGTTCGTCGAAGCGATCACGCGCGTCACGTGCGAGACGCTCGGTTGCGACCCGGGCTCGGTCGACATCATCCTCGCCGACGTGAAGAAGGAAAACTGGGCGACGGCCGGCAAGCTGTGGAGCGACGAGCGCTGATACCGGCAAGTTCGGCGCCGGTGGAAGCTGCCTGGCGACGTGCGTTCGAATTGTGGTGACCTTGTGGCGACATCCGGACGCACGCGCCGCGCGACGCGGCGTGCCAGGGCAACCGCGTGATCGACGCGCTGCGTATTGCCGCCTCACTGAACGACGTGTTTCTTTCGATCGGTGCGCAACTGGATCGATCGCTTCGGCAGGTCGACGAAACCCGCCCGCGACACGAATTCGTCGCCTGCCGCGAACTCGTGTCGCCGCTGCCGACCACGATGCTGCTCGACTTCATGAGTCCGCTCAACGCGCGTCGCCGCGAGGTGAGGCCGCCGGCTCCCGGCCACGGACGCCCGCTACCGGCGTCGCATGCGGCCGCCCCTCCCTGCTCCGCGTTGTGCGGCCGCACATCGCTTCGTCACGCAACCGGCACATCAATCGGCGCATAATGCCGAACACACGCAGCAGCCAATGGCCACCCGGGAGACCGCCATGGAAGCGAAGAACGAGGAAGTCGTCGCACACCTGCTCTCCGATGTCGTCGAATTCGCGCGCGGGCGCCTGCCCGAAGCCACGTTCCGGATCGTCGAACCGTTCCTGCGTCATTACTACGATTTCGTCGACGCCGATGATCTGCAGAATCGCAGCATCGCCGACCTCTACGGTGCCGCGATGGCGCACTGGCAGACCGCCCAGAAATTCGTGCCCGGCAGCGAGCGGCTGCGCGTCTACAACCCGATCCTCGAACAGCACGGCTGGCACTCGGACCACACGGTGATCGAGATCGTCAACGACGACATGCCGTTCCTGGTCGACTCGGTGACGATGGCCGTCAATCGCCTCGGGCTCGCGCTGCATTCCGCGCTGCATCCGGTGTTCCGCATCTGGCGCGGCGGCAACGGCGGGATCGAGCGCGTCGACGCCGGTGGCGCAACGCCCGGCGACGGCCAGTCGCAGCTCGCATCGTTCATTCACTTCGAAGTCGACCGTTGCGGCGACGCCGCGCTGCTCGACACGCTGCGCGGCGACATCGCGCGCGTGCTCGGCGACGTGCGCGCGTCGGTCGAGGACTGGCCGAAGATCGTCGACATCGCGCGCGCGACGATCAAGGACATGAAGGCCCGCGAATCCACCGCGGAAGACATCGAGGCGCGCGCGTTCCTCGAATGGATGGCCGCCGATCACTTCACGTTCCTCGGCCAGCGCGACTACGCGCTCGTGTCGGACGGCGCGGGCTTCGGCCTGCGCGGCGTCGAAGGCTCCGGCTTCGGCCTGCTGCGCGAATCGCTGCGCGCACCCGGCACGCCCGACCTGACGCCGCTGCCGCCCGCCGCCGCCGAAATCATCACCGGCCCCTGGCCAATCTTCGTGACCAAGGCGAACTCGCGCGCGACCGTGCATCGCCCCGGCTATCTCGACTATGTCGGCGTCAAACTGGTCGGCGCGGACGGCAAGGTGACCGGCGAACGCCGCTTCATCGGGCTGTATACGTCGACAGCATATTTCGGTTCGTACACCGATATTCCGATCGTGCGCCGCAAATGCGCGAACATCGTGAAGCGTGCGGGGTTCCTGCCGAAGGGACATCTCGGCAAGTCGCTGGTGACGGTGCTCGAAACCTATCCTCGCGACGAACTGTTCCAGGCCGACGAAGACCAGCTCTACGACATCGCGCTCGGCATCCTGCGCCTGCAGGAACACCAGCGCACGCGCCTGTTCGTGCGGCGCGACCGCTTCGACCGCTTCGTGTCGTGCCTCGCGTTCGTGCCGCGCGACAAGTACAACACCGACCTGCGCCGCCGCATCGCGAAGCTGCTCGTCGACGCGTACAACGGCGTGAACGTCGAGTTCACGCCGCTGCTGTCGGAATCGGCGATCGCGCGAATTCATTTCGTCGTCCATGCGGAACCGGGCACGATGCCCGACGTCGACACGCGCGAGCTCGAAACGCGGCTCGTGCAGGTCACGCGCCGCTGGCAGGACGATCTCGCCGACGCGCTGCTCGACGCCTTCGGAGAAGAACAAGGCAACCGCCTCCTGCAGCGCTATGCGGACTCGTTCCCGGCCGGCTATCGCGACGACTACCCGGCGCGCACGGCTGTGCGCGACATCGAACTGATCGAGCGCGTGAAGGAGTCGGGCCAGCTCGCGATGAACCTGTATCGCCCGATCGAGGCCGAGGCGCGCGCGTTCCGCTTCAAGGTGTATCGCGCGGGCGACCCGATCGCGCTGTCGCGCAGCCTGCCGATGCTCGAGCATCTCGGCGTGCGCGTCGACGAGGAGCGGCCGTACCGGATTCAGACGCAGGATGCCGCGCCCGCATGGGTGCACGACTTCGGCCTTGAACTCGCGGACGATACCGAATTCGACATCGAGCGCGTGAAGGGCCTGTTCGAGGACGCGTTCGACCGCATCTGGAGCGGCCGGATCGAGAACGACGATTTCAACCGTCTCGTGTTGCGCGCGCACCTGAGCGCACGCGAGGTCACGATCCTGCGCGCGTATGCGAAATACCTGCGGCAGGTCGGCTCGACCTTCAGCGACGCGTACATCGAGCGCGCGCTGACCGGCAACCCGGCGATCGCACGGCAGCTCGTCGAGCTGTTCCTGCTGCGCTTCGACCCGGCCACCGGCGGCACGCGCGACGTGCAGGTCGAACGCGTGCTGAAGGCGATCGAGACGGCGCTCGACCAGGTCCCCAACCTCGACGAGGACCGGATCCTGCGCCAGTTCCTCGGCGTGATCAACGCGACCGTGCGCACCAACTATTTCCTGCACGACGCGAACGGCGAATCGAAGCCGTATCTGTCGTTCAAGTTCAATCCCGCGAAGGTGCCCGGCCTGCCCGAACCGAAGCCGATGTTCGAGATCTGGGTGTACTCGCCGCGCGTCGAGGGCGTGCACCTGCGCGGCGGGCGCGTCGCGCGCGGCGGGCTGCGCTGGTCCGACCGTCGCGAGGACTTCCGCACCGAGGTGCTCGGGCTGATGAAGGCGCAGATGGTGAAGAACGTCGTGATCGTGCCGGTCGGCTCGAAAGGCGGCTTCGTCGTGAAGAACCCGCCGCCGTCGAGCGATCGCGAAGCGTGGATGCGCGAGGGCATCGCGTGCTACCAGACGTTCCTGCGCGGCCTGCTCGACCTGACCGACAATCTCGCCGGCAACGCAATCGTGCCGCCGCCCGACGTGGTGCGGCACGACCCCGACGATCCGTATCTCGTCGTCGCGGCCGACAAGGGCACGGCCACGTTCTCCGACTACGCGAACGCGATCTCGCACGAATACGGCTTCTGGCTCGACGATGCATTCGCGTCCGGCGGCTCGGTCGGCTACGACCACAAGAAGATGGCGATCACTGCGCGCGGCGCCTGGGAATCGGTGAAGCGGCACTTCCGCGAGATGGGCGTCGACACGCAAACGACCGACTTCACCGTGGTCGGTGTCGGCGACATGTCGGGCGACGTGTTCGGCAACGGAATGCTGCTGTCGCCACATATTCGGCTCGTCGCGGCGTTCGATCACCGGCACGTGTTCCTCGACCCGAACCCCGACCCGGCGACGAGCTTCGCGGAGCGCCAGCGGATGTTCGCGCTCGAACGCTCGAGCTGGGCCGACTACGACACGTCCGTGATCTCGGCGGGCGGCGGCGTCTATCCGCGCACCGCGAAGACGATCCCGCTGTCGCCAGCCGTGCAGGCCGCGCTCGGCATCGATGCGCACGCACTGCCGCCGACCGAGCTGATCCGCGCGATCCTGCAGGCGCCGGTCGACCTGCTGTACAACGGCGGCATCGGCACCTACGTGAAGGCCGCGCGCGAAACCCACCAGCAGGTCGGCGATCGCGCGAACGACGCGGTACGCGTAAACGGTGCGGACCTGCGCTGCAAGGTCGTCGGCGAAGGCGGCAACCTCGGCTGCACGCAGTTCGGCCGCATCGAGTTCGCGCAGCGCGGCGGCCGCATCAACACCGATGCGATCGACAACTCGGCCGGCGTCGATTGTTCGGATCACGAAGTCAACATCAAGATCCTGCTCGGGCTCGTCGTCGCCGACGGCGAGATGACCGAGAAGCAGCGCAATGCCCTGCTTGCGGAAATGACCGATGAAGTCGGGCTGCTCGTGCTGCGCGACAACTACTACCAGACGCAGGCGCTGTCGATCGCGGGCCGCTACGGCGTCGAGCTGCTCGACGCCGAGGCGCGCCTGATGCGCTGGCTCGAACGCGCGGGCCGCCTGAACCGCGTGATCGAGTTCCTGCCGACCGACGACGAGATCGCCGAGCGGCAGGCCGCGAAGCAGGGCCTCACGTCGCCGGAGCGCGCGGTGCTCCTCGCCTACAGCAAGATGTGGCTGTACGACGCGCTGCTCGAATCCGACGTGCCCGAGGATCCGCTCGTCGCCGCGATGCTCGTCGACTATTTCCCGAAGCCGCTGCAGCAGCGCTTCAGCGAACCGATGCATCGCCACCCGCTGCGCCGCGAGATCCTCGCGACGCACCTGACCAACGCGCTCGTCAATCGGGTCGGCTGCGCGTTCGTGCACCGGCTGATGGAAGAAACCGACGCGAAGCCGGGCGACATCGTGCGCGCCTGCCTCATGGCGCGCGACGTGTTCGATCTCGATGCGGTATGGCGCGACATCGACGCACTCGACAACCGCGTCGCCGACGACGTGCAGGCGCGCATGTTCGTCGACGTCGCGCGGCTGCTGGAACGCGCGGCGTTGTGGTTCCTGCGGCAGCTGCAGTCGGGCGCGGTGGCCGACGGCGGCATCGCCGGACTGATCGCGCGCTGCCGCGACGCGGTGCAGCGCATCGCGCCGCAATTGCCGTCGCTGCTGCCGGCCGACGATCTGGAAGCGCTGTCCGAGCGGCAGCGCGTGCTGGTCGATGCCGGCGTCGACAGCGCGCTCGCGGTGCGCGTCGCGAGCGGCGACATCTCCGCCGCGCTGCTCGACATCGCCGAAGTGGCTGCGACCTGCGATCGCAGCCTCGAACTGGTCGCGGGCGTCTACTTCTCGCTCGGCACGCTGCTGAACTACGGGTGGATCGGCGAACGCGCGGCCACGCTGCCGACCCCGACGCACTGGGACATGCTGGCGCGCGCGGCCGCGCTCGCGGAAGTCGCGCGGCTCAAGCGCACGCTCGCCACCAGCGCGCTCGCGGAATCGGCCGACTCGACCGCGCCCGAGACGATCGTCCATTCGTGGCGCGAGCGCCGCGAAGCCGCGCTGCAGCGCTACGAGCACCTGCTCGCCGACCTGCGCGCTTCGGGCGGCGCGAGCCTCGCGGTGCTGCTGGTGGTCGTGCGCGAGATGGCCGTGCTCGAACGCGCGTGACGGGTGACCCCGGGTCGCGCCGGGATCACACCGTCGCGACGAGCAACTCTTCCGCGTTGTCCGGCGGGCGCAGGCCGTCTGTGCGATCGGCGAAGTAGCGACGTGCAAGCTCCGCGGCCGACACGTGCTCGGCCCGCGCGAAGCCGGCCTCCGTCGCGAGCATGCGGATCTCCGCCGGCATGAAGAAGCTGATGAACGGCGTGCCGCTCGCGCGCGCGCCTTTCGCGGCCATTTCGAGCCCCGGACGCACGTCCGGATCGGCAAGCTCAAGCGGCAGCAGGAACGTCATCGCGAACGTCGAACCCGGCGCGAGCGACGCGACTTCGCGCAACGCCGCCGCATTCGCGTCGCGCGTCAGGTACATGCTGACGCCGGTGGACACGACGACGGCCGGCTTGCCCGGATCGAAGCCCGCGCGCACGAGCCCGTCGCGCCAAGATTGCTTCGCCTCGAAATCGACTGGCACGAACCGCAACCAGTCCGGCACGCCGAAGCCGAGCTCGGTCAGCCGGCGACGCTTCCACGCCTGCGGCGCGGGCGGATCCACCTCGAAGACAGTCAGGCGCGACGCCATCCCGGGCCGCCGCTGCACGAAGCTGTCGAGGCCCGCGCCGAGGATCACGTACTGGCTCACGCCCCGCGCGGCCTGCTCGATGACGAGATCCTCGATGAAGCGCGCCCGCGCGACGATCGATGCGCGAAACGGCCGCGTGAACCGTGGATCCATGTCGCCGCGCTGCTGCCAGCCGGGCGCGGGCGCGAGCAGGCGCAGGCCGACTTCGTCGGCGAGCACGTGTGGCGGCGCATCGAGTTCGACGTGCAGCGCGCGCCACAGCGCGACGCGTGCGGCGGTGCTGTCGGGGGCGTCATGATGGAGGTCGGTCATTGCCGCAGCCTCATGCGCTCGGCTTGCCCGGTGCCTGAAGGCGCCAGACGCGGCCGTCGGGATCACGCACGGTCATGTCGCGCGTGCCCCAGTGCGTATCCTCGAACGGCGTGACCACGTCGACGATCGGCTGCGGCCGGACCGCCTGCTCGTCGGGCACCTTCAGCACGACCTGCATGTCCGGCGTCTCGCCGGCCGGCACTTCGGCGATGAACAGAAACGGGCCGTCGCCATTTCTCAGCCGGCCCGAGTTGTGATCGGTTTCGAATTCCAGCGTGAAGCCCAGCGCCTGGAAGAACTTCGCGGACTTGCCCCAGTTGTGCGTCGTCAGGTACACGGCTTCGATTCGCTCGGATGACATGTCACTCCTCCGTGGTGGACGGGCCGGCCCCCGACTGCGGAGCCGCCAGATACGCGCGCAATGCGTCGGCCACCAGCGCGGACAGCGACTGCTCCGTTTCGATGGCGCGATGCTTGACCTGCCGGATCAGGCTCAGCGGCAGATACACGTTGAATTGCTTCACTTCTTCGTCGGTCATGCGAACTAGTATGCTAGCAACCTAGCAAATGTCAATCAGGAAACCGGAACCGGCGGCGCGGCGGACATCGGCGCCCGCCCACGCCGCCGCTCCAACGTGTTTATATCGAGTTCGCCCGCGCCGCCACCCGCGCGAACAGCGCATCGAGATCGAAGCCGGTCGTATCGATGCCGATCGTGTCGCGCAGGCACGCGCCCCACGCGGCCGCGTCGTCGAAGGTGACGGTGCGCCCCGCGCCCGCCGCGTCGCGCAGCGTCAGCACGGTGTTGAACAGCGCCGCGCGGCCGTCTGGCAGCACGCGGCAGGCAATCAGGTCGTTCACGAAAATCGATTCGGGATAGGTCGACGTGAACCAGTTCGCGGCGTCGTAATCGATCCACTCGGCCGGTTTCAGCGAGAAGCGGTAAGTCGTCTGCCAGCCGTCGGGGATCTCGAACTGCATGTCGAACTCGCCGTCGACCGGCGCGCCGACGACACGAAACGCGCCGTGCGGCGTCATCTGCCGCTCACCCGGCACGAAGCGCAGCGGCGCGGTCAGCGTCGCGCTGCCGAAGCCGATGTCCGCGAGCCACCCCGCGCCGTCGAGATCGATGCGCAGCAGCATGTGCGTCTGCGCGGTGACGATCTCGGGCGGCCGCATCCAGCGCACGCGCGCGATCAGCGGCGTCACGCGAAAACCGATCGTCGTGAGCGCGGTGTAGAAGAGCTTGTTGAGTTCGAAGCAGTAGCCGCCGCGGCGGCGCCCGACCACCTTGTCGACGATCGCGGGCAGGTCGAGCGCGACACGCGCGCCGGTCAGCGGATTGAGGTTTTCGAACGGAATCGCCTGCGGGTGCAGCAAATGCAGCCGGCGCAGCACGTCGAGCGTCGGCTCGGCCGGGCCGTCGTAGCCGATGCGGGCGAAATAGCGCGGGAGGTCGAACGAGTCAGTCATGAACCGGCACCGGGAACGGGGAACACGCAACGATAGCATCGCGCGATATCCCCATGTTGTGCAGGGCCATCCCGGATCCGCGCGCGCCGCCGGCACCGCGGCGCGGTTCGCGGCAACGTTACGGCAGCAGCTTCAGCGCGGACGACGCGACCGCCGGCACCGAAATGCCCTGGCTCGTCGCGAACTGCACGGCCTGGCTGAGCGTCGACGCGAGCGACTGCAACTGGCCCGGCGCGCTTTGCGCGATATACGACGCGGCCTGCATGTTCTGCGGATTCAGGCCAGACTGCAGCAGCGATGCGGCGCTGGTCGAACCGAGATTGCCGAGCCCCGACTGCAGTTGCGAATACTGCGTGAGGCCCTGGCCGAGCGATGCGAGGCCGTTGCTGAACGCCTGCTTGTCGATCGGGCCGTGCGTCGCGCCGCCGCTCGCGAACGCCTGGCCGAGCGCCTGCGACACCGACTGCTGCGCGCCGCCCATCTGCGACAGCGCGGCCGGCGTCAACGCGTTGCCGCCACCGAGCAGGCTGGCGGCCTGCTGCGCCTGCCCGGCCGCGCCGGTAAGCCCCATCGCCGACGCGAGCGACGACTGGCCGGCCAGCACCTGCTGATTCGCGCCGACGTATGCCTGCATGAGCTGCGCGACGCCGCCCTGCGCGGGTGCGGCCTGTTGCTGCCCGCCGCCGACCAGCGCCGAGCCGATCGATTGCAGGTCGAGCTGCGCATGCGCGGCGCCGTTGGCGCCCAGCAAGATGCCGAGTGCGATGCCCGCCGATGCCAGCTGCTTGCCCGTCACGCGAATATGCTTCATCTGTTTGCCTCGTGCCCGAATGATTGAGGCCGATATTGTCGAAGCGCGTCGCGCGCCGCCGCAACGACTGAAACACATCGAAACGAAATCGCGCGCCGCGGCCGCTTGCAATTCCGCGGCCGTCCCGACTCGCCGCGCGCATTCGTCGGCGTTTGCCGCGCGATGCCGGGCACGCGTCCGGATTCGTTCCTTTTCCGCATCAATAGCGCTTGTTTCGGGAATCCGCGATCGACGCCGCGGCACGCATCACGCCGCCATCCACGCCGGCAGACGCTGGTCGACCCAGTCGGCCGCCTGCTCGTAGCCGCGCGCGAGCTGCAGCACCGCGAGGTCCGCTCGCGGCCGGCCGATCAGTTGCATCCCCATCGGCAGGCCCGCGTCGTTGAAGCCGACCGGCACGCTGATCACGGGGCAGCCGGCCAGCGTCCACGGCACGACCGTTTCCATCCAGCGGTGGTAAGTGTCCATCTCGCGGCCCGCGATTTCCTTCGGCCAGCGCTGCTCGACGTCGAACGGGAACACCTGCGCGGTCGGTGCCGCGATGAAGTCGTAGCGGTCGAAGAAGTTCAGCACCGCCTGGTGCCACGCGGTGCGCTCGACGCTCGCGTCGAATACCTCGGCACCCTGCATCGCGAGCAGCCCTTCGACCTCGAAGATCGCCTCGGGCTTCAGCAGCGCGCGCCGTGACGGATCGCGATAGTGCGCAAGCAGCCCGCCACCGGACAACAGATGCCGATGCGTGAGCCACAAACGCCAGATGCGTTCCGGTGCGAACGCCGGCAGCGCCGCATCGACGTCGCAGCCGATCTCGCGCAGCGTCGCGAGGCCCTTTTCGCACTGCGCGAGCACGCCCGGCTCGGTCGCGAGATAACCGTTCCAGTCGCCGACCCACGCGATGCGCTCGCCGCTCAGGTCCTTGTCGAGGGGCTTCGCAAACACGGCCGGATCCTCCGCGAGCGACAGCGGATCGTTCGGGTCGTAGCCGGCCTGAATCGCGAGCAGCTGCGCGACGTCGCCGACCGTGCGGCCCATCGGCCCTTCGATGCCGAGCTGCTGCATGAACACGTCGACGCCCGGCCAGCGCGGCACGCGGCCCTGCGACGGCCGGAACCCGTAGATGTTGCAGAACGCGGCCGGATTGCGCAGCGAGCCGCCGAAGTCGCTGCCGTCCGCGACGGGCAGCATGCGCGCGGCAAGCGCCGCCGCCGTGCCGCCGCTGCTGCCGCCGGCGCTCTTCGTCAGGTCGTACGGATTGCGTGTCGCGCCGTGGATTTCGTTGAACGTATGCGAGCCGAGGCCGAATTCCGGCGTGTTGGTCTTGCCGATGAAGATCGCGCCCGCCGCACGCAATCGACCGACGCCGACCGAGTCGGCCTGCGGCACGTTATCGCGGAAGATCGGCGAGCCGTAGGTCGTCCGCAGCCCTTTGGTCATCGCGAGATCCTTCGGCGCCTGCGGCATCCCGTGCAGCCAGCCGTGATACTCGCCGCGGGCCAGCGCGGCGTCCTTTTCCGCGGCTTCGGCGAGCAGCACGGCGCGGTCGCGCAGCGAGACCAGCGCGTTCACCGCGTCGTTCACGCGCTCGATGTGATCGAGATAGGCACGCATCGTCTCGACGCACGAAACCGCCTTGCCGTGGATCGCCGACGCGAGCTCGCCGGCCGACAGACGAACGATCGGGTCGACGGTGATGGAAGCGGGAGCGAGAAGCTGCGGGGCGCCGTGCGGCATGCGAGGTCTCCTGGAACCGGGATGGAATGGCGGGCCGCATGGTGGCGCCGGCGGCCCGTCCCGAAAGGCCGGCAAGACGCCGGGATGTCACGGGGAAGAGGCCGCGCCGCGGTCGATGCTCTACTCTACGCGACGCCGGATGCTCGACCTCCGATATTTTCCGCCGCGATTCATTGAGGATTCGACTAAATCGGCGGGGGGTGCCGCTCGACTGCCAGCGTCGGGCTGACGACCGGCCGATTGGTGTAAACGTTTATGCGCATAAACCTAAATTTCTTATATTTCTAATAGGCGCAACACGAGGCGACGGACGTTGACGACATTTTTACGCGGCCGCCCGATCTCTTTAGGTCGCGCGATCCGGCGGCGCACTACGCTGGGAACATCTCGACTACGGGGCATTTTCCATGCTCAAACTGCTGGTTCCGGTCGGACATTCACCCCGCTCGCTGCAGGCCGTCCGCCACGCCACCTTCCTGTATCACGAACGCTGTGCATCCGAGATCGTGCTGATCAACGTGCAGGCGCCGCTCGAGGCGACGCGCCTCGAGGCGTTTCACCCGCTGTCGCGGCTACAGTCGATCGAGGACAGGTTCGCGTGCGACGATCTGGCGATGGCGGAGCGGGTGTTGCGGGAAGCGGGTGTCCAGTACAGCATCGTGAAGAAGGTCGGGCCGGTGGCCGACACGATCGCGGCCGTCGCGGCCGAGACCGGCTGCGACGAAATCGTCGTCGTCGCGCCGCGGCAGGATCCGTTTCACGCGATGCTGTCGATGTTCCGTCGCAGCGTGATGGACCGGCTCGTGCGGATCTCGAATGTGCCGGTGACGGCAGTGCGATGAACGGTGCGGCGCTTACTTGATGACCTTGCGCCAGAACACAAGATAGGCCGCGGCGGAAGATGCAATCAGCAGAATGGCCCACATCGGCGCGAGACTGATCAGGACGGAAGAGACGTTAAGCATTTGGATTCCTCACTATTTCGATAACGATGTTCGGCACGTACCAGCTGCGTTCGGAGCCGCTGCGCCCATCGCTTGCCGCGCTCCGCGCTCCGTTGAAACATGCATTCATGCTATCGCTTTGACTGCCGGCGCGACCGTCTCGCCCTGCCCCTACCCTGACATTCGTCAAACTCGCGTCAATCGCGCGCCGGTGCGGCCGGCCACCGCTCCTTTTCTCGTTCGCGTGGGAAAAAAACGGGATGCGAGCGCCGCGGCCTGCCGCCATTTCCGCAGACGTTTACCGGGGGAAGCCCCAAGTGCTTCCCGAAACGTGTCCGCGTTACGCTTGGGTAACAAGGAGACGAATCATGAGACGAGTGGTGCACATCGCCTTTTTCGCGCTGCTGGCCTATCTGATCGGCGATCGGGCACTGCTGCACGCGCAAGGCCGCGACGCCAGCCCGATGGCGTGCTCGCAGGGCGCCCAGCAGGTGAAATACGACGCGCTCAGCCGCGGCTTCGGCAACGCGGCCGCCAGCAGCCAGAGCGAGGCGTTCATGTCCGGCTGCCTGGTGACCGGTCGCGGCAATCGGGATGTTGCGACGGCGGCTCGCTGACGCCGAACGGGCGCGCCCCGGCCGGTTGCGCTCATGCCGGGCCCCCGACCCGGCGACGACCACGCCCAGTGCTTTCGGTCTTTTGAATTCCCACCGCCGGCGCTGACGGGCCGCCGATAGCCGCCGATATGCGGTCAATCCGTCGCTCGATGCAACCGTCGAGCGGACGATGCGGCACGCCGAGCACGCCAAGGCGTTGACGCCAGCGCTCATTACCCCTGCCGCGTCCCTGCGCCGCAGTCCGGCCGCACGCGTTCACGCGCGCAGTCCGTATTCCCCCGCCTCCCCGCTTCCAAGAACGGCCCGGCCGGTTTTCTGCGGCGCCGCGTTCGGCATTCGAAACGCATCGCCCGGCCGGGCACGCCGATTGCGGCTCGATTGCTCCTCCTAACGTGCCGCCGACATGAACGACAATGAGTCCCTCGGTACCGCGCAGCCTCGTCCGCGCGCGGCAACGTGGCTCCGGCGCCTCGGGCCGGGCCTCGTCACCGGTGCCGCCGACGACGATCCGTCAGGCATCGGAACATATTCGCAGGCGGGCGCGCAGTTCGGACTCGAACTGCTCTGGTCATTGTTGCTGACCTATCCGCTGATGACGGCGATCCAGCTGGTCAGCGCGCGCATCGGCCGCGTGACGGGCAAGGGCCTCGCGTCGAACATGCGCGCGCACTATCCGCCATGGCTGCTCTACGGCGCCGTGGCATTGCTGTTGATCGCGAACGTGATCAACATCGCGGCTGACTTGTCGGCCATGGGCGCGGCGGTCAATCTTCTGCTGCATGGCCCTCAGGAACTCTATGTCGTCTGCCTGGGCGGCGTGTCGGTCGTGCTGCAGATTTTCGTGCCGTACGACCGCTATGCGCGTCTGCTCAAATGGATCGCGCTGGTCCTGCTCGCGTATGTCGCGGTGGCGCTCATCGTGCCCGTCCATTGGGGCGACGTCGGCCGCGCGATCGTGCGGCCGCATATCCAGTTCACCGCCCCCTATCTGACCACGGTCATCGCGGTGCTCGGCACCACGATCAGCCCATATCTGTTTTTCTGGCAGGCGTCGCAGGAAGTCGAGGAGTTGCATGCGGAGCCGAGCCAGCACGCATTGCGGCGCGCACCGCATCAGGCACCCGCGCAGTTGCGGCGAATCAGCTTCGATACCTGGGTCGGCATGGGCGTATCGAACGTCATTGCGTTCTTCATCACGCTGACGGCAGCGGCCACGCTCAACATGCACCACATCGAAGTGAAGACGTCCGCCGACGCCGCGCGCGCGCTCGAGCCCATTGCCGGGCACTTCGCGTACATCCTGTTTGCGCTCGGGATCGTCGGCACCGGCCTGCTGGCGTTGCCGGTGCTCGCCGGCTCGGCCGCCTATGCGGCCGCGGGCAGCTTTCGCTGGCGCAACAGCCTCGCGCTGCGGCTCGGCGTCGCGCCCGAATTCTATGCGGTGATCGCCTTGGCGATCGTCGGCGGCGTCGCGATCACGTTCATGCATTTCGACCCGATCCGCGCGCTCTACTGGAGTGCGGTCATCAACGGCGTGACCGCCGTTCCGATCATGGTCGTGATGATGCTGATGGCCGGCAGCCGACGCATCATGGGCAAGTTTGCCGTGACGGGCGCGCTGGCGTGGGGCGGCTGGGCCGCGACGCTCGCGATGGCGATCGCGGCGATGGGGGTGTTCGTGCCGGGGTAAGCCGCATCGGTCACGTGCGCCGGACCGTGCGCACGATCAACCGGACTCCAGACGAATCACCAGCTCGTTGAACCCGGTCCCTGCATCGGGTTCACGGGAGAAACGATGTGCGGGCAACAGCACGAGCAGGATCTCGGCGGTCGTCCGCACCACGCAGCCGCTCGCGACATGTCCGCCCGATACGCGGCCGTTCGCGTCGGACACCGACATATGAAGATGCGCGCCGTCCGGCGAGACTGAACCGGCCAGCGTCAGGATCTCGAGGTCGCCGCGCAGTTCGGTCGGCGCGTCGACGCCGGCAAAGCGAAGCTGCGCGACATTCAGGCTGCCGATCCCCTGGATCACGAATGCCGCGTGTGCGTCGAGCCGACGCAACGCCTGCTCGATCGACGCGCGCAGATCGTCACCGGGGGAAAGACGCAGAGGATGGGCTTGCATGGTGGATAACCTGCTGGTGTGCCGGGGTATCGACAAAGAGTACGTTCGACCGCGCCATCCGGCAAGCCGCTCGTCGGATGGGCACCGCGCCCGCGTCACCGCGACGCGCGGCACGCGCTTCACACGGTGAATCGCTCGCTCGCGAATTGCGCATCCGGCACGCCGGCCGCAACGGCAACTTCCCGTGCGCGCTCGACGAGCGGCGGCGGCCCGCATACGTACACATCCGGCAGCATTTCGGCCTGAGCGAGCGCCGCGCGCAACGCATCGACCGGCGTCCCGCGGAACCCGGCCCATTCCGTCCCCGGCCGCCATACGCACAAGTCGACCCGCAGTTGCGGCAACTCGGCCTGCAATCTCTCCAGCTCGTCGAGCATGAACAGTTCGCTTTCCTCATTGACGCCGAAGAACAGACGCGCGTCGCCGATCTCCTGATACTCGGCCATGCGCCTCAGCATCGACAGGACCGGCGCCAGCCCCGTGCCGCCCGCGACGAACCAGGGCGGCCGCAGGCTGTCCGCGAACAGGCCGAATCCGCCCATCGGCACGCGCACGGTCAGCGGGTCACCGTGCCGCGCGCGCTCGCGCAGATAAGTCGAGAACGAGCCGCCCGGCCGCAGCCGGATCAGGAATTCCAGGCGGCCGTCCCAGTTGCTCGTATTCGCGAGCGAATATGGCCGGCGCAAACCGCTACCCGGCACCTCCAGTTCCGCGAACTGGCCGGCTTCGAACTCCGCGGCTGCGCCGAACGCGTCGTCGGGCTCGATCTGCAGCTCGACGCGCAGCGTGTCCCGCGCGATGGTATCGAGCGCCGCGATCCGCGCGGTACGCACGGGCACCGGCTTCAGCAGCACCTTGGAGCCGTCGTACGGCACGGCGACCCGCAGATCGCCGCGTGGCGTCGTCCTGCACAGCAACACCGCGCCGGGCCGGCCGGCCGGCAATGCGTCGGCGCTGTGGTCCCGCATCTCGTACGGGCCGTCGACGACGGTCGCCTGGCAGGCGCCGCAGCTGCCGCGCCGGCATTGCGACGGCAGCGTGATGTCTGCCTCCGCCGCCGCCGCGAGCAGATCCTGGCCGGGCTCGCAGTCGAAGCCGAACGGCGCACCGTCGCGCGTCGTGATCTCGATCCGGTAGCTCATCGGACGATCCCGTTCATGCTGCCTTGCGCGCGAGCGCCGCGGCCAGATCCGTGCCCGCCTCGCCGATCGGCTGGATTCCGAACTGATCGACCAGTACCGCGAGCACGCCGGGCGTGATGAACGCCGGCAGCGACGGCCCGAGCCGGATGTTGCGGATGCCGAGCGCGAGCAGCGTCAGCAGCACCGCGGCCGCCTTCTGTTCGAACCACGAGATCACGAGCGACAGCGGCAGGTCGTTCACGCCACATTCGAACGCATCGGCGAGCGCGGTCGCGATCCGGATCGCGGAATAGCTGTCGTTGCACTGCCCGACGTCGAGCAGCCGCGGAATGCCGCCGATATCGCCGAACGCGTGCCGGTTGAACCGGTACTTGTTGCAGCCGAGGGTCATCACGACCGTGTCGTCGGGTGCCTGTTCCGCGAACTCGGTGTAGTAGTTGCGGCCCGGCGCCGCGCCGTCGCAGCCGCCGATCAGGAAGAAGTGGCGGATCTGCCCTGCCTTCACCGCGTCGATCACCTTGTCCGCGACGCCCAGCACCGCATGCCGGCCAAACCCGACCGTGATCGTCTCCTCCGGCGCGGTGGCCGGGAACCCGGGCAGTGCCTGAGCGGCACGAATCAGCATCGAGAAATCGTGATGCTCGAGATGGCGCACGCCGGGCCAGCCGACCGGCCCGGTCGTGAAGATCCGCTGCCGGTATTGCGGCAATGGCTCGATGATGCAGTTGGACGTCATCAGGATCGGCCCGGGGAAATGCGCGAAATCGCTCTGCTGATCCTGCCACGCGCCGCCGTAGTTGCCCGCCAGATGCGGGAATGCCTTCAGCGTCGGATACGCGTGAGCCGGCAGCACTTCGCCGTGCGTATAGACCTGGATGCCGGTGCCCGCCGTCTGTTCGAGCAACGCATGCAGATCGCCGAGATCGTGGCCTGACACGAGGATCGCCTTGCCGGCCACCGGCGACACGCGCACGGCGGTCGGCTGTTGCGCACCGAAGCGGCCGGTGTTCGCGTTGTCGAGCAGTTCCATCACCGTCAGGTTCAGCCGGCCGAGCTCGAGCGCCTGCGCGAGCAACGCGTTGACGTCGTCGGGGTCGCTCGCGAGAAACGCGAGCGCCGCTTCGACGCCCGCGTAAACGTCGTCGCGTTCGTAGCCGAGGACCTTCGCATGATGCGCATACGCGCACACGCCCTTCAGCCCGTACAGCACCAGCGCACGCAGCCCGATGATATCGGCACCCACCGTGTCTAGGCCCGCAGCGATGCCGACGCGCGTCGCCTGCTTCAGCAAGCCGGCCAGATCATCCGCCGGCTGCCACGCGGCGGGCCCCGTCAGCACCGGCACGGCCGTGCCCGCGGCCCGTGCGTGCGCTTCGCACGCGGCCTTCACGCGATCGCGTGTCTGCGCCGCTTCGCGCAGCAGTGCGACGAAGCGCGCCGCATGGAAGTTCACGTTGGTCAGCGTGGTGAACATCGCGTACAGCACGAAGCGGTCGGCCTCACGGTCGGGCTCGCCCATCGTGCGCGCGATCGCGGCGTACTGCGCGATGCCCTTCACCGCATGAACCAGCAGGTCCTGCAGATCGGCCGTCGTCTCGTCCTTGCCGCAGTTGCCCTTCGCCGATGCGCAGCCGGGCCGTGCGCCGGTCCGGTCGGTCTGTTCGCATTGATAGCAAAACACGGTGCTCTCCTTTCTCGATCATGGGGGGCGCGGGTCGGCGCGAACGACGGCGGGAAGCGTGTTCCAGGCCGCCGGGCGTCTCGCCCGCTTCAAGATGCGTGTTTTATGCATCTTTTTCATGATGTTTCGGCGCACCGTCGGCTACCGTGACGCAGATCAAGGAAGCGCGCGCATGCGGTGGGACAACTTGTCGCTATGACTGCCCGCCCGCCGGCGACGTAGTTGCCTTGTCGTTTTCGTCGTCCGGGCAATCGATGCCCCAGTCGCCGTATCGATACCAGTCTTCGCCGAGCAGTTCGCAAGGGTGCTGAGTCCGGCTGGAGCCGTTGCCGCAACGCATCGCATGCGTCGAGCAGTAGTTGTCGCATCCCCAGCAGATCCGCTCCGGATGCACGGGATGCAGCGGAAATTTCCTGGCCATCGTTGTCGTCCTCCCGGTATCGTTGCGTTCGCTACCGTTCGACTCTAAGTCCGCCGGGAAACGATGCCGATGCGACATTCGTTCGCACCGCACGACCCGCACGACCCGCGCCGCTCGCTCGCGAGCGGGCAAAACGTGAGCGCCGGAAAGCAAGAAAGCCCGGACAATGTCCGGGCTTTCCACGTCAGCCGTTGCGGCCGGCCGCGCTTACGCTTCCAGCGCTTCGAGCACTTTCCCCTTCGTTTCGATGCCGACGAAATGAACGGTCACGGCCGCGATCAGCGGCACGATGCCGATCAGATAGAACGCCGGCGCGAGGTTGCCGCCGATGATCGCGTGCGGCACGATCATCGGCGCCGCGAACGACGCGATCTTCAGCCACGCGCTGCCGAGCCCGCAGCCCGATGCACGGATGCTCGTCGGATACTGCTCCGGCGTATAGACGTACGCGGTGATGAAGCCGGATGCCATCAGCCCCAGCGACAGCGAGCAGAAGGTCGCGACGACATACACCGACGCAGCGTGATAGAAGCCCGCGAACGCCAGCGACGCCGCGCACAGCACGAACGACCACACGATCACCGGCTTGCGGCCGAGCTTGTCGACCAGCAATGCGGACGCGAGCGAACCGAGCACGCCCATCACCGAGCCGATCACCGCGAGATTCAGCGCGAGCTGCAGCGGGGCGTGATAGAAGTTCTTGTAGATCGTCGGCAGCCACGTGGACAGCCCGTACTGAATGAACCCGCAGGTCGCCCACAACGTCGCCACGGCGAGTGTGCGCTTGCGATACGCGGCGCTGAACAGGTCGCTCATCCGGCGCTTCGGGTGCTGGCGGACCATCTCGTCGTACGCGGCCACCTGCGTGACCGGAGGCAGTTCGCCGCGCACCGAGGATTCGAACACACCGACCGCGCGCCCGGCTTCGGAAAGGCGCCCGCGCGAAGCGAGCCAGCGCGGCGATTCCGGCACGAGATGCGTGAGCACCAGCGCGAGGATCAACGGCAGCCCGCCGACGAAGTACATGATCTCCCAGCCGAACCGCGGCACGAGCCATGCGCCCAGTGCCATCGACACCAGCAAACCGATCGGAAACACGATTTCATACAACAGCACGAAGCGGCCGCGGCCGTGCGCACGCGTGATTTCGTTGATGTACGTGGCCGCGACCGGCAGTTCGCCGCCGAGACCGAGCCCCTGTAAAATCCGCAGCAGTACGAACACCTCGAACGTCGGCGCGAAACCGCACGCGATGCTCGTGATGCCGATCACGGCGGAACTCCACGCGATCGCCTTCACACGGCCATGCTTTTCGGCGAGCGCGGGAAACAGGAACGCACCGATCAACTGGCCGATCGCACCGGACGCGATCAGCATGCCGATCTGCGTCGGCGACAGCCCCCACTTGTGAATCAGCAGCGGCAGCGTCGCCGCGATCGTGATCACGTCGAAGCCGTCGAAGAACGTGGCGGTGCCGATCAGCACGCGTGCGCGAATCTGCATCGCGTTGGCCGGAAGCCGCTCGAGCCGCGCGATGATCGCGCCGGGCGTGGAGGCGGCAGCTTCCATCGTGGCCCTGCCGGCCACGACGTTGTCGAAAGTGCTCATGCGGGGTGTCTCCTGGATCGTTCGCCGGTCAGGCAAGCGCTTTGGTCGTGTCCGCCAGGGCTTCCGTATCCACTGCCCGGCCCTGGTTCATCCACTTGCGTGCGAGCTTGAGCTCGCGTGCGTTGTTGATGGCGATGACACCTCTCACATGCCCATCGCCTACGAAAAACAGCGTCGCGCGTCGCGCGGCGATATCGCCGCGCACGACGAGCTGCGCATCGGCCGGCAGATCGCCAAGGATCTGCAGGTTCACGTCGTACTGATCGGACCAGAACCACGGAATCTCCGCGTACGGCACGCGCACGCCGAGCACGGCCTTCGCGGCCGCGATCGCCTGGTTCTGCGCGTTCGCCCACGATTCGAGTCGCACGCGCCGCTTCAGCCAGCCGTTGTGATGGTTCGCCACGTCACCGCACGCGAAGATCGCCGGGTCGCTGGTCGCGCCGAATTCGTCGACGACGATGCCGTCGTCGATCGCCAGGCCCGCGTCGCTCGCCAGCGTCGCGTTCAGCGCGAGGCCGATGCCGGCCACCGCGAAATCCGCGTCGATCGTCGTGCCGTCGGCGAGCGTCGCGCGCACCTTCGACGCGTCGTCCGGTTGCGCGTCGAGTGATGCGAGCGCCGCGCCGAGGCGCACGTCGACACCATTCGCGCGATGCAGGTCGAGCAGGAAGTCCGACACGATCTGCGGCACCGAACGCCCGCACAGACGCGGCGCGCCTTCGACGACGACCGCTTCGACGCCGAGCTTGCGTGCGGTCGCGGCGACTTCGAGGCCGATCCAGCCACCGCCGATCACGAGCACGCGCCGGCTCGCACGCAGCTTCTCGCCGAGCGCGGCCGCTTCGTCGAGCGTGCGCAGGTAGTGCAGGTTCGGCGTCCTGACGATTGCATCAGGCAAGCGACGCGACGTGCCGCCGGTCGCGATCACGAGACGGTCGTATTCGATCTCGAGGCCGCCTTCAGTCTTCACCACGCGGCGCGCACGGTCGATCGACACTGCGCGTTCCGGCTGCCACGCCTCGACGTTCAGCGCGTCGAATTCGTCCGGGCGCACGACGCGCACCGTTTCGATGTCGGCATCGCCCGCCAGCACGGCTTTCGACAGCGGCGGGCGCTCGTACGGAAGGTGCGGCTCGTCGGCGATCATCACGAGGCGACCCGCGAATCCTTCCGCGCGCAGCGTCTTCAGCACCCAGCCGGCGGCCTGGCCGCCGCCGACCACGACGACCGTCCCCGGCGCGGGCTGCTCCCGCGTATTCGCTTCGGTCATGATTTGCGCTCCGTCATGAACTTGCCTTCCGGTGCCTTCGCGTTCTTCTGCCGGCGCGTGTTGCCGTCGAGGCCGCCGTCGACGGCCCATTCGGCGAACACGGTCGGGCCCGGCTCGAATTCGCGCGGCTGCCATTCGGGCGTCAGCACGTCCTCGTCCGCGTAGTACTCGATCAATGCGCCGGCCGGATTCTGGAAGTACCAGAAGTACGCGGACGACACCGGATGACGCCCCGGGCCGAGTTGCGTTTCCCAGCCGCAGCGGTCGATGTGCATGCCGCCGCCGAACACTTCGTGGATATCGCGCACGGTGAACGCGACGTGGTTCAGGCCGCGCTTTCCGTTCGGCAACGCGAGCAGGAACAGGTCGTGGTGGCCGCCGTGCGGCGCGCAGCGCATGAACGCGCCGCGGCCCGGATAGCGATCCGACGTCTCGAAGCCGAGCAGCTCGTGATAGAACTTTTCCTGCGCGTCGAGGCAGTTCGTGAAGAACACGACGTGGCCGACCTCGACCGGCTCGGCGCGCGCATAGATCGGGCTCGGCTGGTCGACCCGCGCCGTCCGGCCCCACACGTTCGACGGCGAGCCGGTGATGTCGAGCGCGCGCTTGCGCGTCACCTCGATGCGGATCGCCATGCCGTTCGGGTCGATGCACCCGACCGCATCGTCCTGCGCGTAATAGCCGGGCTGGCCGGCCAGCTTCGCGCGCAACGCGTCGACTTCCTGCTGCGTCGCGACGCCCCACGTGACTTCGCGCAGCGTCGGACCCGCCTCGAACGCGGGCGGCAGCGACGGATCGTCGGCCTTGACGACCAGCACGGTGCAGCCGTTCAGCGTTTCGAAGCGTGCGCGCGTGTCGTCGTGCGCGACTTCCTTCAGCCCCCAGTCGGCGAAAAAGCGCCGGCACGTCGCGAGGTCGTCGACACCGTACGTGATCTGCTCGATACCCAAGATGCTCATTGCGTCATTCCCCTTCGCTCAGTTCGCCCACGGCAGCGGCGCGTCGTTCAAGCCCCAGTAGAGGCTCTTCTGCTGCATGTACTCGCGGATGCCGAGACGGCCCTTCTCGCGGCCCATCCCGCTCTCCTTCCAGCCCGAGAACGGCGTGGAGATCGAAAACAGCTTGTACGTGTTGATCCAGACGGTGCCCGTCTCGAGCGCGCGCGCGATGCGCCATGCGCGCTTGTAGTCGCGCGTCCAGATGCCGGCGGCAAGGCCGAACACACTGTCGTTCGCCTGCGCGATCAGCGACGCTTCGTCGTCGAACGGCATCGCGACCAGCACCGGTCCGAAGATTTCCTCCTGGCAGATGCGCGCGCTGTTCGGCAAGCCTTCGAGAATCGTCGGCTGGTAGAAGAAGCCGTCCTCACGCCCGTCGCCCGACGGCCGCTCGCCGCCGCACAGCAGACGGCCGCCTTCCTCCAGCCCGAGCGCGACGTAGCGCTCCACCGATTCGCGATGCTTCGCGGTGATCAGCGGGCCCATCTGCGTGTCGGGCCGCGTCGGGTCGCCCACGCGCAGCTTGCGCGCGCCGGCCACCAGCCGCTTCATGAATTCGTCGTACACCGAGCGCTGCACGAACAGCCGCGAACCCGCGATGCACGCCTCGCCCGACGAACTGAAGATGCCGTACAGCACGCCGTTGACCGCGTGATCGAGATCCGCGTCGTCGCACACGATCGTCGGCGACTTGCCGCCGAGCTCCAGCGACACGGGCATCAGCTTTTCCGCCGCGATGCGCGCGATGCCGCGACCCACTTCGGTGCCGCCGGTAAACGACACCTTCTTCACGAGCGGATGGCGCACGAGCACGTCGCCGATCACCGAGCCCTTGCCGGGCAGCACGCTCAGCACGCCCTTCGGCACGCCGGCCTCCTCGCAGATGCGCGCCAGCGCGAGTGAGACGAGCGGAGTGACTTCGGCCGGCTTGAGCACCACTGCGTTGCCGCCGGCGAGCGCCGGCGCGAGCTTCTGCGCGTCGGATGCGATCGGCGAGTTCCAAGGCGTGATCGCCGCGATCACGCCGATCGGCTCGTGCACGCTCATCGTCAGGTAGTCGCCGCGCGACGGCGTGAGTTCTTCGTCGAGCGTTTCCAGGCACGCCGCGAAATAACGGAACGTGTTGGCCGCGCTCGCCACCAGCACGCGCGTCTCGCCGATCGGCTTGCCGTTGTCGCGGCGCTGCAGGTTCGCGAGCGCCTCGTGACGCTGCATGATCAGGTCGGCGATGCGGTACAGCACCAGCGCGCGCTGGTGCGGCTTGAGGCCCGCCCAGTCGGCGCGTCGCCACGCGGCGTCGGCGGCCACGACGGCGTCGGCCGCGTCTTCCGCGTTCGCCGTCGATACTTCCATGTTCAGCGACTGGTCGGCCGGATAGATGCTCGCGTAAGGCGCGCCGCGACCGCGCCGCCACTCGCCGCCGATCAGGATGTCGCCGTTGGGTACGAGGCTCGTATCGAATGGAGTCATGTCACAAGTCCCACAAATCTGTCTCTGCGCAGCCGCCCGCGCCGTGGCGCCGGCGGCCGTTCAATGGCCCGAATGGCTGCGTCGCCCGCTCAGATCACGCAGCGGGCCGCGCGATTGCGCAGCGCGCGGATCGCGCTGTACGCGGTCAACGCGGACGTCTTCGGGTTGTCGGGCAACGGCTTGCCGCTCATTTCGAGCGACATCTCGCCGAACGCGCCGCGTGCGGTGATGCGGTGCACGTTGCGCGCGACGGCCGGATCGGCGATCAGGCGCACGCGCGTCGCGTCGAGGCCGAGGCCCGCGAGCGCGACCGTCGCCGCGACGTTCGCGTTCTTCGGATACAGCCGTGCGGCGTCGCGTGCGGTGCCTTCGAAGATGACCTTCTCTTCGGTCATCGCGCGCAAGTCGCACAACGCCTCGGCGGGTGTGCCGAGCCAGCCGAGAGGCGGCTTGCGGCCGACGTACAGCACTTCGTCGAGGCCGCCCTGCTTCGCCGACGCCAGCGCGTCGATTCCACCGATCGCGCCGGACAGCAGCGTCAGCGTCGCGTCGCCTTCGTCGGCGGCCCGCGACAGCACGTCGAGCAGCGCGAGGTCGGACAGCGCGCCGATCGATGCCACCGCGCAATCGGTGCCGGCCTTCAGCAACGGTACGACGTGATCGACGAGCGCGCTGTGACCCGCGCACTCGAGCGCGAATTCGGGGCGGCGGGCCAATGCGTCGACCGACGACACGACCTCCACCGCGCCGCCGAGCTCGCGCTGCACCGCGTCGCGCTGGTGCTCGGGCACGATCACGTGCGCGACGCGCAACGAGGCGTCATGCTCGACCGCGCGATACACCGCCGCACCGATCGCGCCGAAGCCGATCATCGCGATGTCGACGGGCGCATGCCCGCGGGCGTGGCCGTTACGCATACTGCCGCTCCGACGGCGTTTCTTCCTTCTTCACCGGCGGGCCCGCGAATGCCGATGCGAACGAGCCGACCGACAGCATGTCGACCTCGACCATCACCGGCCCTTCCTTCGCGATGCCTTCGCGCACGATCGCTTCGGCCTGGTCGAGCGACGAGATCCGGTAGTGCGTGAGGCCGAAACTTGCGCAGAACTGCGCGAAATCCGGCTGGTGCAGCTGCACGAAGCAGCGGCGGCCACCGTAGTGCGCGTCCTGGATGTTGCGGATCACGCCGTAGCACTGGTCGTTCATCAGCACGATCATCACGTTCGCGTTTTCCTGCACGGCCGTCACGAGCTCGCCGACGTTGACCATCAGGCCGCCGTCGCCGACCAGGCAGACCGTCTTCGCCGCCGCGCCGGCCAGCGCCGCGCCGATGCCCATCTGGATGCCCTGGCCGATGCCGCCGCCGAGCGCATGCACGCCCGAGCGCGGTTCGAAGATCTTCAGCAGGCGGTTGCCCCACGTGCTGTTCGAGATCGTCACGTCGCGCACCCAGTTGTAGTCGCGGCCCACCGCGCCCTGCAACGTATCGACCAGCTTCTTGTAGGGCCCGAGGCCTTCCGACACGCTGGCGACGGCCTGCTCGCGCGCCGCCGCGAGATCGGCCGCGAACCGCGGATCGACGGACAGGCGGCCTTCGAGGCGATCGGCCAGCTCGGCCAGCACGCGCTTCGAATCGCCGTGCACGAACAGCTCGTTGCGATAGCCGCGGTTGTCGGCGAGCGCGTCGGCGTCGATGCGGAACAGCGGCTGCGGCAGCGCGAGCTTGTATTTCAGCGTCTCGTTGCCGCGCAGGCGCGAGCCGACCACGACGAGCGCGTCGCAGGTCTTGTAAAACGCTTCGACGCACGCATGCACGTTGAACGCGCCGAGCGTCGCCGGATGATCTTCCGGCAGCACGCCGCGGCCCTGCACGCTCGTCACGACGCCGAAGCCGAGCTTCACCAGGCGTTCGACTTCCGCACGGGCGTGCCGCGCGCCGCCGCCGATCCACAACAGCGGACGACGCTTGGCCGCCAGCGCGTCGGCGAGCTTCGCGACGCGCGCTTCGTCGTGCTCGCGCACCGCGACGTGCGCGGGTGCGAGGTCTTCCGGCCATTCGATTTCGGCGGCCTGGATGTCGATCGGAATCTCGACCGACACGGGGCCCGTCGGCGCGGTCTGCGCGATGCGCACCGCTTCGCGGATCGTCGGCAGCACGGTCTCGACCGTGCGCACGCGGAACGCGGCCTTCGAAATCGCGTCGAGCATCGTGAGCTGGTCCGGCGCTTCGTGGATGTAGGCCAGATCCTGATCCAGATACGGCGTCTCGATCTGCCCCGTGATGTGCAGCAGCGCCGTGCCGGCCGTCAGCGCCTCGACCATCGCGCCGGCCGCGTTGCCCGCCGCCGTGCCCGTGCTCGTGAACGCGACGCCGAGACCACCCGACACGCGAGCCAGACCGTCGGCCATGTTCACCGCGCCTGCTTCACCGCGCGCGCCGACATACCGGATGTTGCCGCGCGAGTTGATCGCGTCGAGGATCGGCATGTTGTGGATCGAGATGACACCGAATGCGGTTTTGACGTCGCACTGCTCGAGAAAGGCGGCAATCAGCTCGCCAACCGTGGTTTTTTTAGACATGGCGTGCAAAGCCTCCAGAAACGTCGATATGGCTGCCCGTCGTGTAGGACGACAGATGCGTTGCGAGATAAAAAAGTGCCCAGGCTGCCTCGTCAGGCTTGCCGAAGCGGTTCAGCGGAATGTTCTTCTTGCGGGCAAGCGCGCCCGTCCAGTCCTCCCAGCTTTCGCCGGCCTGCGCTTGCGCTTCGTAGCGGCGGCGCCACTGCCCCGACTCGACGATGCCGATCAGGATCGAGTTCACGCGGACGCGCTGCGGCGCGAGTTCGGTCGCGAGCGACTTCACGAGACTCAGCACGCCCGCGCGCGCCGACGACGTTGCAACCATGTGCGGCTCGGGCTGCAGCGCGAGCAGCGAGTTCACGCAGGTGATCGTCGGCGCTTGCGCGTCGCGCAGCAGCGGCAGGAACGCGCGGGTCGGGCGGATGATGCTGAAGTACTTCAGTTCGAGTTCTTCGCGCCATGCGTCGTCGGTGGTGTCGGCGAAGGTCGACACGCGGCCCTGGCCAGCGTTGTTGACCAGCATGTCGGCGCGGCCGAAGCGGTCGGACACGGCCTGCGCGAACGCGGCCACATCGGCTTCGTCGAGCACGTTGCAGCGCACGGCGAGCAGTTGCGCGCCCGGATATTTCTCGTCGAGCAGCGCTTGCGCGCGCGCGAGGCGTTCGCCGTCACGGCCGCAAATCGCGACCGACGCGCCGGCCTGCAGGAACCGCTCGGCAGTCGCGAGGCCGATGCCGGACGAGCCGCCCGTCACCACCGCCACCTGCCCCGTCAGATCGATCTCAATCATCGGAGTCCTAAAGCCTTCATAAACGTGTGCTCGTCATCCGAGCGGTAATTGAGCCGCCGCGACAGTTCTGCCGCTGCGCGCTGCACCTTGTCGATCAGGCCGTCGGCGATCAGCGCCGCGTCGATCTCCGGCCGGGGCACCGTCACCGTGATGCACGCGACGATCTTCTGCGTGTCGTTGCGCACCGGCGCCGTGACCACCGAAATGCCGCGTTCGAACGACGAATTGCTGACGCCGTAGCCGCGCAGCGCATCCTCGCGGATCACTTCGTACAGCGCATCGACCGTCTCCGGCGTCGCGCTCGTCATCCGGTTCAGCGTGCTTTCCGGATACAGCGCGCGCAGTTCCTGAAGCGACAGGTCGCCCATCAGCACGTGACCGTGGGTCGTCGCATGCGCGGGTAGCCGCGTGCCGACGTTCACGCGAATCGAGCTGAACACCGGCGACTGGCTCTGCGCCTTCGCGACGAACACCACGTCGCGGCCGTCACGGATCACGATGTGCGTCGTGAAGCCGGTCGCGTCGCGCAGGCTTTCGATCACCGGCAGGCCGAGATCGGTCAGCTCGAGCGAGCTCAGGTATTCGAAGCCGAGCCGCAACACGGCGATGCCGAGCTTGTAGTTGCGATCCTTGTCCGCGCGCTCGAGAAAGCCGAGCGATTCGAGCGTCTGCAGCAGACGGAACACCGTCGTGCGTGGAATACCGAGCCGCTTGGACAACTCCGGCGCGCCGAGCACCGGCTCACGCGGCGAGAATTCGGCGAGGATTCGCAAACCGCGTTCGAGGCCCGGCACCACGTAGTTGGCCTCGGACTTCGCGGCGTCCGCATCCTGTTGTTGCAACGGTTCGCTCATTCCAGCCCCCGTTGGCGATCGCATTGACGGCAGAACGTGTCGATCAGCGACGAATAAACCGCCGGTGCTTCCACGTAACCCGCATGACCGGCCTGCGGAATCACCTGCAACCCGACGTGCGCGGCGGCTGCGATGCGCTCGCACGCGGCAGGCGGCGTGATCGCGTCGTTCGCGCCGACCGCCACCGCGGTGCGGCCGCGAAAGCCGGCGAGATCGGACGCGAGATCGGCGTTCGCGAGCAGATGCGTGGCCTGCGCATAGCCGGCCGGCACGATGCGCGCCATGTTCCAGCGCACCCACGCACGCGCATCCTCGCTCGCGAAACCCGACAGCATGTTGCCGCTGCGCTGCTCGGCGAGCCCGGCCGGGCCGAGTTCCTCGAGCATGGCAAGGCGTGCATCGCGGCGCGTGTCGCGCGTCTCGGCGGGCGCGCTGCCGTAACCGCCCGCGGGCGAGATCAGCAGCAGGCCGGCGATCCGCGCGGGCATCACGCGGGCCAACCCGCCCGCGACGATCGCGCCGAGCGAATGCCCGACCAGCACGCAGCGTTCGATGCCGAGTGCCTCGAGCCACGCGTTCAGCGACGCCGCGTAATCGGTGGCCGCCGGCGACGCGCCGTGCACGGGCGTCGACACGCCGTAGCCGGGCGCATCCCACGCGAGCACGCGCCGCGACGCGCCGAGCGCGTCGAGCTGGCGCACCCACGATGCGGCGCCCGAGCCGATCCCGTGCAGCAGCACGACGGGCAGCGCGTGGCCCGCATGCTGCGCGCCGGCCTCGCGATAACCGATCGTGCCCGCCGCGCCGGCCGCGCAGCGCCGTTCGGGAAACTGCCCGAGCAGCGCGGCGAACGCCGCGGTGCGGTCGCGTTCACGTTTGTCGATGACACTCATTGCTTGCTCCGCCCCGTCTCAGCGCTTGATCTTCGCGAGCGGCGAATCCGGCGGATACGTCGGCGTGATGGGCTTCGGCGAACCGAGCATCACGCACATCAGCGCGTCTTCCTCGCCGATGTTGATTTCCGTGCGATACACGCCCGGCGGCACCGAGATCAGGTCGCGCTCGCCGAGGATCGCTTCCCAGGTCTCGCCGTCGCGCTCGCAGATCACCTTCATCTTGCCGCGCAGCACGAAGAAGATTTCCTCGACGTCGATGTGGATGTGGCTCGGGCCGATGTTGCCGGCTGGAATGACCATCGTCGAAAACGTGAAGTTGCCGGCCGGCACCGTGTTGACGTCCTTCGCGACGCCCGTGCCGCCCGTGCCGACGTAGCGCATCTGCGCACGGCGATACTTCGGGTCGTAGTCGGCCTGGAACTTCAGCGCGTCCCAGTCGTAGCGCCGCGTCGCGTAGCGCGCGACACGCCCTTCCATCCAGTCGCCGAAGCTTGCGCCGTCCGGCTGGTCCCACGACTTGCGTTCGAGATCTGCGTCCGCCATCGTCCTCTCCTTCATTCAGAGTGAAAACTTCAATTCAATTCATTACGAAGCCGCCGTTCACCGGCAGCAGTTGACCCGTCACGAAGCGCGCGCCGTCCGACAGCAGAAACAGCACGGGGCCCGTCACGTCGTCGGGCACCTGCGCGCGCGTCAGCGCGCGGCCCTGCATGTAGAACGCGTGCCGTTCGGCCGGCACGTAGGCCGTCGCCTCGACTTCGGTGAGCCCCGGCGCGATCGCGTTGACCGTCACACCGTGCGCGCCGAACTCGCGTGCCTGCGCATGCGTCATCGCGATCACGGCGCCCTTGCTGGCGACGTACGCGAGCAGCTTCGGCGCGCCCCAGAGCGCCGTGTCCGATGCGAGGTTCACGATCGCGCCGCGCCCCGACTGCGCGAGGTGCGGCAGCGCCGCATTGCTGACGAGCCACACGCCGCGCACGTTCACGTTCATCACGGCATCCCAGGTCGACACGTCGAGTTCCGTCGACAGCTTGCCGCCCGAGTTTGTGATCGCCGCGTTGTTGATCAGCGCATCGATGCCGCCGAGCGCCGCCGCACCCTGCGCGACGAATGCGTCGACGCTCGCCGGATCGGCCAGGTCGAGCGCGAAGAAATGCGCGGTGTGGCCGGCTTGCGTGAGTTGCGCGGCCAGCGCACGGCCCTCTTCGACGAGCACGTCGCCGAACGCGATCTGCGCGCCCGCGGCGACCAGCGCCTTCACGAATGCCGCGCCCAGACCGCGCGCGCCGCCCGTGACGAGCACGCGGCGCCCCGGCAGCGACACCACCGGTGCGAACTCAGCCATTCGCGGGCTCCGATGCGGCCTGCGCCGCACGGTGCGCGTCGAGCGCGGACAGGTGTTCCTGCGCGCGCTGGCGCAGCATCCGGCGCACGCGCGTGATGCCGACGTCGTGCTGATACAGGTATTCGTGATCGCGCGCGTGCGGCGCGAGGCTCTCGAGGACGTAGCGGTCCTGCTCGAGCACGTCCCAATGCAGGCCCTCGAGGCGGTTGCGGTACATGAAGCGCCACACGTCGCGCTGCCAGCCGCTGACCTTGCGGGTGCGCCAGAAGTAGACCTGGCAGTTGTCGCCGTCGACCGGCGTCGCGAAGCCGATGATCCCGAAGTTGCCGCCCGGGCCGAACTTCTGCTTGTACGGAATCGCGAGACGCATCCACAGGCAGCCCGTTTCACCGAGCTCGACCCAGTCGAAGTTCACGTCGCGCTGGCCGATCTTCTCGAACATCAGGCCCGTTTCCGTCTTGCGCACGCGCATGTCGGCCTGCTTGTCGCCTTCGGCCATCGAGTGCGACGTCGCGTGGAGATACGCGCCGTGCATCGGGTCCATCACGTTGTCGATCGCGTACTGGTAATTGCACTTCCAGTTCGACACGCACAGGAAGTGGCCGTATTCCTCGGCGACCAGTTCTTCCGGCAGGTTCAGCGGCGCCGGCTCGCCATGCGCCTCGTCGCCGAACCACAGGAAGATCGCGCCGGCCTTCTCCTCGACCGGATACGACTTCACGCACTTCGTGCCTTCGAGCGGACAGTTCGCGACCGCCGGCACGCGATTGACGGTGCCGCCGCCGTCGACTTCGATGCCGTGATACCAGCAGGCGATGTTGCCGCCGAGGTTCCAGCCGAGCGACAGGCGCGCGCCGCGGTGCGGGCAGCGATCTTCCAGCGCGTGAACCTTGCCCTCGTGATCGCGCCACAGCACGATCTGCTCGGACAGGCGCGTGAGGCCGACGGGCGCGTTCGACACCTGCCAGCTCGGGGCAACGGGATACCAGTAGTTCTTGATGCCGCGATCGAGATAGTCGCGGACCGGGTCGTGTTGTGTTTCGTGTTGTGCGGGGGACGTCATCAGTGTGCTCCGGATGCGGTTGTCGTCGGGTCGGCGGTCACGCGTCGCGTGCGCTCATTCCGCCAGCGAGGCCATTTCGGCGCGGAAGCGCTCGGGCGTCCACGCCGTGCCGTCCGGCGCGCGGAAGCCGATGCGGTTCAGGCCCGCGACGACATCGTCCAGCTCGGTCGCGCCGCTCTCGAACACGCGTTCGAGCGCATCGCCGAGGTCGTTTTCATATTGGGTCGGCTCGGCCTTGCGGTTCTGCCAGACGCGGTTCTCGACCTGGCCCGGGATCTCGATCTGCCCCTTGCCGGCGACGTTGTTCGGCTGCGGCGCCACCCACGGCTTCAGGAAGGGATTGAAGTTGACGGTCGCTTCTTTCATGTCATTCCACCTTGATCTGGATTTCCTCGCCGGCCAGCCGCACCGCGTACTGCTTCAGCGCGCGGCCGCCCGGGCCCTTCAGGCATTCGCCCGTCTTGATGTCGAACACGGCCTCGTGCAGCGGACATTCGACCGTGCCTTCGTCGACGAACCCCTGCGTCAGCAGCGCGTATGCATGCGGACACACGTTCTCGAGCGCATACACCTCGTCGCCGACGCGGTAGATCCCGATTTCGACGCCGTCGGTCCGCTTGAACTCGATCGGCGTGTCTTCCGACAGCGCGCCGGCGTGCCCGGCGCAAACCCATTGTTCAGACATCTCACACCCTTCCTTCTGATCGACTCTCGGTTCGCTCCGGATTTGTTCCATATCCGGAACAGCAGTTTATGGATGGTGATTATAGGAGCGACCTTCCACGAGTAAAACAAAAAGCTGCATGTCCTAGGGAAAACACCGACCGACCGGTCGACGGTCGGGCCCGTCACTCGCGTCAATTGTGATTTTTTGTTTTATTGCAGGGGTTTAAGCCCGATTTCCAGGATTCTCGACCTGCTGTTGCGGATCGTCTTCGAGCCCATCCGGCCCGATAAATTTATTTTTGATACTTTGCGGGACGCCTCTATACTCCATTCCATCAGAGGCACGTTGTTCCTTATATGGAACATAAAAATGCCCACCAGTGGTGAAGAAAGCGTGCGACGGCCGGCCGTCCTCGTGCCCGCCGCCACGGTACGTTCCTCATCAGGTTTGGAGAGTCAGGAGATCAAATGGTCAAGCACGCGGTAGCAGCAGCAATCATCGGAATGGGTGCGGTGTCGGGCGCCTGGGCACAGAGCAGCGTGGTGCTTTACGGCAGCATGGATGCCGGCGTCGCCTATGTGAACAACGTCGGCGGCCATGCGAAGTGGGCAATGATCCAGGGCAACACGCAGCCCGACCGTTGGGGCCTGAAAGGCAAGGAAGACCTCGGCGGCGGCCTGTCGGCGATCTTCCAGCTGGAAAACGGCTTCTATACGAACAACGGCCAGTTCGCGACCGCGAACACGATCTGGAACCGCGCGGCGTTCGTCGGCCTCAGCTCCGACCGCTACGGCACGCTGACGCTCGGCCGGCAGACGCCGCTGACGTTCGACTACCTCGATCCGCTCAGCACAGCGTATCTCGCGATGAGCTGGTACGCGTTCCACCCCGGCAACATCGACGGGCTCGCCGCGACCGGCAACGTGCCGTACAACAACGCGGTCAAGTACCGTTCGCCGAGCTTCGCCGGCTTCTCGGCCGCGGCGATGATGGCGTTCGGCAACACGACGAATTTCTCGACCGGCAAGTCGGTCGGTGTCGCGCTGAACTATGCGAACGGGCCGTTCAAGGCGTCGGCCGTGTATTCGAACGAGCACGACCGCTCGATCCTGATCGGCCAGACGGGCATCACATCGTTCCAGGGGCAGAACACCGCGAACGGCTATATCGCGAACAAGGTCGAGAACATCGGCGCGGGCGCGTCGTACCAGTTCGGCGACTTCCTCGTGCACGGCCTCTACACGCGCACGAAGATGCAGTCGAACGGGTTTTCCGACACGTTCCAGAGCTACGACGCGGGTGTGAACTACCGCAGCAGCGCGTTCAACACGATCGCGGGTGGCGCGGCGACCACGACGCTGGCCGGCCGCCGCTGGACGCAGGTCGAGCTCGGCGATATCTATTCGTTATCCAAGCGCACGCAGTTGTACGCGAACGTGCTATACGAGCACGGTTCGGGCGGCGCGAAGGCCGCGTTCTTCACGGCCGGCGCGTCGAGCACCGCGAACCAGGTGATCGTGCTGACCGGCATCCACCATTCGTTCTGAGCGGCGACGGGCGCACGCGCCCGGGGCCGGAAACGAAAAGAGCAGCCCGCGGGCTGCTCTTTTTCATTGGCGTTGGATGGATAACGCGTGCTCGCGCCACGGATCAGAACATCGCGACCCGATGACGCGCGTGCGCGAACGTCGGATCGCTTTCGAGCGGCCGGTAGTTCAGGCGCTGCGACAGGTCGACCGCCGCACCGCACACCGCTTCGACGAGCCGCTCCTTCTCGCCGGCCTCGCCGATCTCCGATCGCGGCACCGTCGCGGTGATCGCCGCGACGATCGCGCCCGAATGGTCGCGCACGGGCGCGGTCACGGCCGAGATGCCGCTCTCGAACGCGGCCTCGCTGACCGCATAGCCGAGCCGCGCGTAGTGACGCACGCGCTCGTACAGCTCGTCGACCGTGCCAGGCGTGCGCTCGGTGAACTGTTCGAGCCGTTTTTCCGGATACAGCTGGCGCAACGCGTCGCGCGTGAGGTCGCCCATCAGCACATGGCCGTGCACGGTCGCGTGCGCGGGCAGCCGCGTGCCGACGTGCACCTTCACCGAACCGAACATCGACGTGTTGCTCTGCGCCTTCGCGACGAACACGACATCGCGCTGATCGCGGATCAGCAGGTGCGTCGACAGGCCCGTCGCGTCGCGCAGCCGTTCGAGCACGGGCGTGCCGAGATCGGTCAGTTCCAGCGAATTCAGGTATTCGAAGCCGAGCCGCAGCACGCCGACGCCGAGCCGGAAATAGCGGTCGCCGTTCACGCGCTCGAGAAAGCCGAGCGCCTCGAGCGTCTGCAGCAGGCGGAAGGTGGTCGTGCGCGGGATGCCGATGCGCTTCGACAGCTCGGGCGCGCCGAGCACCGGCTCGCGCGCGGAGAATTCGGCGAGGATCCGCAGCCCGCGTTCGAGGCCCGGGACCAGATACGACGACGCGCCGCCCGACGATTCGTCGTCGCCCGCGCCCTGCTTCGGCGCGTCGTGGTCGACGTCGTCGCCCGCTGTCGCGCGCGGCGCGCTTGCCGGCTTCGCCGGCGGTTTCGATGCGCCGCTCATCGGTGGATTGACCCTCTGCACATGGACGGAATGGAAGCGTTCACGAACGACCCGCAATGCTTGATTATGGATTTTCGACCGGAGCGGATCAACACGATCCGGCTCGGGCAGCCGAAGGCCCGATGCGCCCGAACGGGCCGCTGGGCCCTCATATAGCCGGATGCGATCGAAAGGATAACAGCGATAGACGGGAGTGCCCACCGAAACGTCGCCGGGTGCATCCACGACCGGCGAACGAGGTGGCGGCATGCGCGGCGAGCGCCACGCGGACACGCGACGCGATGCGTGACGTGCGACGGCCAAGCGAGGGAATCGGGGAACCGGAAAGGGAGGAGAAAAGCGACCGACAACGCAAGACCCCGCCGATCCGCGAACGGGACCGGCGTGACGGCATCAGGCCGTCACGGCGGCGCCATACTCGGCGCGCGCGAGCTGGCCGGCGGCATAGGCGTCGGCTTCGCCGCGGAAGCCGTCCGTGCTGAATGCGACGACTTTCACACCGACGCCGGATGCCCGCTTCACCGTCAGCGCCCATTGCCATCCGCCGTCTTGTTCGAAGACGTGCAGCGAGGGTTCGAGGGATGAGTCCAGTACGGTCAAGGGTTGTGCTCCTGCCCTGCGCGTCGCATCGGCCACGCGTCGGGCATGTCGAAAAGATGCGCCGGTTCGCGGCGCGTTTCAGCCATTCGACAGTCTAGTCAAGGAATGTTGCGACGCACCATCAGGGCTTACACCTGCCTATCAGAACCCGGCGGTCGATGAAATCCACCCGAAATCCTTATGGCACGGGCCTCACGGGCCGATTTCCGCCGCACGCACACCAGGTGTGCGGCAACGTGCCGCATGGACGATCATTTGGCTCGGTGAGGTGAAAAACGGGTCGCGACCCCGGGCGGCGAACCATCCGATCCGGTGCGCCTACGCGCCCGCCTACGCCGTCACCACCCGCCGGAACGTCAGGTTGATCCGCTCGCCCTGCACGGCCGGCGCCTTCGGCACGCGATGCTGCCATTCGGCCTGCGTGCGGCCGCGCATCACCAGCAGGCTGCCGTGCGTCAGCCGGTACGCATGCACGACTCCGGTCGCGCGATGACGCAGATCGAACACGCGCATCGCGCCAAGGCTGACCGACGCGATCACGGGTGCGTCGCCGAGTTCCGGCTCGTTGTCCGCATGCCAGCCGAGACTGTCCTGTCCGTTGCGATAACGATTGAGCAGCACGCTGTTGAAACGCGCGCCGCAGGTCGCCTCGACCGCACGCTTCAGGTCGAGCACGGCCGGCGTCCACGGCGCGGGCACGTTGCGGATTCCCGAATACACGTAGACGGCGTCGGGCTCGCCCTGCCACGCGGTGAGCCGCGGCAGCGGAATGCGTCCGCGTGGCGTACGAATCGTGTCCTGCCGCCACGCGACCTCGTCGACCAGCGCGGCCAGCACGCGATCGGCCTCCGTCGGCGCGAGCCAGTCCGGGTACCAGTCCACGTCGGGCGCGGGCGTATCGGCAAAAAGATCGGGCGTCGACATGTCGAAATCAGGCCGGGATGAACGATGCGGGCAGAACCATGTCTGCATGGTAGCCAACCGCGACGCGCGCCGCCATGCGCTGTCATTCCGGCGCGTCACGCATCCGCGCGCTCGCATCGCCGATCGCGAAGCCGGTGCGTTTTCGCGTGGCACGCTATCATCGCGCCGTGTCGCAGCGCGCCCTTACCCAGGGCGCTGCGTTCTTCCGCAATGCCGGCCGGCGCGACCCGGCCGATTTCTTCCAGGACCCGCCATGACGCTCTCCGATTCCGCCCTCGACCAGCTGTTCCGCACCGCGCGCACCCACAACGCATGGCAGGACAAACCCGTCGACGACGCGCTGCTGCACCGGCTGATCGACCTGACGAAATTCGGCCCGACGTCGGCGAACTCGAGCCCAGCGCGCTTCGTGTTCGTCAAGTCGCCCGAAGCGAAAGCGCGCCTGAAACCTGCGCTGTCCGAAGGCAATCTTGCAAAGACGATGGCAGCACCCGTCACCGTGATCGTCGGCATGGACTTCGCGTTCCACGAGCACCTGCCGCGCCTGTTCCCGCACGCCGACGCGCGCAGCTGGTTCGCCGGCAACGACGCGCTGATCGAAGCCACCGCGTTCCGCAACGCATCGCTGCAGGGCGCCTACCTGATCCTCGCCGCGCGCGCGCTCGGCCTCGACGCGGGCCCGATGTCGGGCTTCGATGCCGCCAAGGTCGACGCCGAATTCTTCGCGGGCACCGCGATCCGCACCAACTTCCTCGTGAACCTCGGCTACGGTGACCCGGCGGGCCTGTTCCCACGCAGCCCGCGCTTCGAGTTCGACGATATCGCGCGCATCGTCTGAAGCGCGTCAGCGGCCGCATGCCAACCGGATCAGCGTGATTTCGGATGGCACGCCGAAACGGTTCGGCGGCCCCCAGTAGCCGGTGCCGCGGCTGGTGTAGAGCCACATCGCGCCAAACCGGTTCAGTCCGCCAATCACCGGCTGCTGCAGGCGCACGAACGGGGGCCACGGCAGGAACTGGCCGCCGTGCGTATGGCCGGACAGCTGCACGGTGAACCCGGCGCGGCTCGCCGCTTCCGCGCTGCGCGGCTGGTGCGCGAGCAGGATCTTCGTGGCGACGTCGCGCGGCGCGCCCGCGAGCGCCTGCTCGGGGTCGCTGCGATGCGCGGGATCGAACCCGCCCGCCGTGAAATCGGTGACACCCGCGAGCACCGCGCGCGCACCGTCGTGCTCGATCAGCACGTGCTCGTTGAGCAGCACCGTCAAACCGATCCGCCGGAACTCGTCGATCCATGCGTGTGCGCCGGCGTAATACTCATGGTTGCCCGTTACGAGGAAGCTGCCGTGCCGCGACTGCATGCGGCCGAGCGGCGCCGTGTGCTCGCGCAGCCGCTTGACCGAGCCGTCGACCACGTCGCCCGTCACGACGACGAGATCGGCCTCGAGCGCATTGACCGCGCGCACGATCCGCTCGATATAAGGCCGCTTGATCGTCGGCCCGACGTGAATGTCCGACAGTTGCACGATCGTCAGGCCGTCGAGCGCGGCCGGCAGCCCGTCGACCGGAATCGACACGCGCTTGACCGCGGCCGTGCGACGCGCGCCGACGAATCCGATCGCGCTGATCAGCACCGCGCCCGCCAGCACGCCGAGCGCCGTGTCGGATGCCGCGCCGCTCCAGGCGCCGTCATGCCCCAGATGCCGCCATGCGACGACGCCGAGCAGCACCGGCTCGCGCAGGAACGTCAGCACCAGCAGCGACGAAAAGAAGCCCATCGCGATCGAACCGGCCCAGCCGGCCAGCGTCGCGGCCCAGCCTTCATCGAAGCGGCGCGAGAACATGCCGACCGGAATCAGCACGACGAAGCTCGCCAGCACCAGCGCCGCGAACGTGCGCGCGAGCGGCGACGCGAAGGCGTCGGGAATGATCCGCAGCCCGACGTACAAGTGGAACAGCACGCCGATCGCAATGAACCGGACAAAGAAACTTCGCATGGAACGCTCATCCTCGTTGCGGTACCGCTTCCGCGCCGCGCATCGGACGGGACCGTGCCGTCAGGTCTCGTCACGCGTCACGCGTCGCGCTCTTCGCACGATGGTACACAGATACCGGCCGGCACGACCGGTCACGACCACGGCGGACGCGCCGCGCGGCCCGAACGCGGATTCATCCGCGGTTGCGCGCCAATTCCGCATTCGGCTCGCCGATTCCCGCTTCATCGGCAGGCAAACGAATCGGCCCGGTATCGACTGACGATCTTTTACAGTCCGTCAGCAGCCCTGCCAGCGCATGCGCTGGCAGAATCGCGAACCGCCATCGACCGCATCGAAGCGCGCGCCGGGTGGCCCCGTGCGCGCTGCAGGCACGCCGGGCATCGCTGGCGGTCCGCATCGCGCTGATTTATGATCGGCTCCGTATCGCGGAATCGTCGTCGCGGCGACGGACCGCATTGCGCCGCGCCCGGCATTCACCTCCAACGTCGAGCTCGTCACACCATGAGAAAAACAACGCCGCGCGCGCCCCTGCGCGCCGCCGCCCTGGTGCCAGCCCTGCCGCTCGCGGGCTGCACGTCGCGCGGCGCACCGTCGTACGTCCTGTTCGGCGCGTATTTCCCGCTCTGGCTCGTCAGCGCGATCGTCGGCATCGTCGGCGCGATCGTCGCGCACCGCGTGTTCGTCGCGACCGGCTGGGCCGCCACCGTGCCCTACCAGCTCGCCGTCTGCACCGCGATCGGGCTCGTGGTCGCCGTGATCGTGTGGCTCGCCGGCACGGGGCCGTTCGCATGAAGGCCGCCGGCATCGCTCGCCCGTCCGTGAAAGGCCGCGTGATCGCACTGGCGATCGTCGCGCTCGGCATCGCGGCGCTCGCGTACGCGTACCACCGCACGACGGCCTACCCGTCCACCGACGACGCATCGATCGACGCGGACGTCGTGCACGTCGCGTCGCCCGTCGGCGGCAGCATCGTGCAGCTCGCGGTACACGAAAACCAGCGCGTCGCGAAAGGCGACCTGCTGTATGCGATCGATCCGGTGCCGTACCGGCTGACGGTCGCGCAGGCGCAGGCCGATGTCGAGCTCGCCCGCGCGTCGCTCGACACGCGCCGCCGGTCGCTGATCGGCGAGCGCTCGAACGCGGCCGTGGCCGCCGAGCAGGTCAAGCGCGCGACGCAGAATCACGATCTCGCGACGCGCGACGTGAACCGGCTCGCGCCGCTCGCCGCGCAGGGCTACGTCAGCGCGCAGCAGTTCGACCAGGCGAAGGTCCGGCAGCGTGACGCGGCCGTGTCGCTCGCGCAGGCGCAGGAACAGCAGCGCTCGTCCGCGCAGACGATCGGCGACGACGCCGACGCGATCGCCACGCTCCATGCGCGCGAAGCCGCGCTCGCCCGCGCTCAGCACGCGCTCGACGATACGGTCGTGCGCGCGCCGCACGACGGGCTCGTGACGGGCCTGACCGTGCTCGCCGGCGAAACCCTCGCGCCGAACCAGTCGATCTTCACGCTGATCGATGCGAGCGAATGGTTCGCCGTCGGCAATTTCCGCGAAACGTCGTTGAACCGCATCGCGGTCGGCGACTGCGCGACCGTCTATTCGATGATCGACCGCAGCCGCCCGCTGACGGGCAAGGTCGTCGGCATCGGCGCCGGCATCGCGGACAGCGATCGCATCAACCTGCCGCGCACGCTGCCGATCGTGCAGCGCTCGGTGAACTGGGTGCACGTCGCGCAGCGCTTCCCGGTGCGCGTGAAGCTCGACGAACCCGACGGCAAGCTCGTGCGTGTCGGCGCGAGCGCGATCGTCGAGGTCCGGCATGGCTCGGCCTGCCGCTGAAGTCCGCTCGCCCGGCCCGCGCGAAGTCCTGCGACTGCTCGCGCCGTTTCCGGGGCGCGCCGCGATGGCCGTGCGGGTCGCGCTGATCTGCGCGCTCGTCGTGCTCGTGACGAGCGGCTACGGCACGCCGGAAGCCGCGATCTCCGCATACGTCGTGTTCTTCCTGAATCGCGCCGACCGCGTGACGAGCGTCGTGCTCGCGGTCGCGATGCTGCTGCTCGTCACGGTCGTGATCGCGCTCGTGATCGGCGTCGCGATCTTCAGCATCGAGTATTCGGTGCTGCGCGTCGCGTGCATGGCCGTGCTGTCGGTCGGGCTGCTTTATCTCACGTCGGCGAGCAAGCTGCGCCCCGTCGGCGCGATCCTCGCGATGATCGTCGGCTTCGGGCTCGACGAGCTCGGCCTCGCGCCGGTCGGCGAAGCCGCGACGCGCGCACTGCTCTATGCATGGCTGATGGTCGCGATTCCGGTCGGCGTCGCGATCGTCGTCAACCTGCTGATCGCGTCGTCGCCGCGCAAGCTCGCGCTCGCGCAGCTGGCGAAACGGCTGCGGCTCGCCGCGCGGCGGCTGCGCGGCGACGAAGACGCACGCACGGCCTTCGACGCGAGCCTGCGCGAAGGCGACAAGCAATTGCTCACGTGGCTCAAGCTGTCGACGCTCGAAGGATCGACGCGAGCTGCGGATGCACCTGCGCTACGACAGGCCATCGCGTCGAGCACCGCACTGCTCGTCGCAGTCGCGCTCGCCGACCGCGAACCTGACGCGAGGCTGCCCACCGCATTCGCGGAACCGGCCGCGGCGACGCTCGACGAGATGGCCGGCATCCTCGAACAGGGCGGCTATCCGGTCGACGTGACGCTCGCACTGCCGCCGGCCGATACGCTGCCGTCGCTCGCGCACGTCGTCGCAACCGACCTGCATGCGGCCATCACGCATTTCGCCGAGCCGACCGCACTGGCTACACCGGCCGCGGCACCGACCGACGCATCCGCTTCGCCGACGAACGCGCCCGCCGCACCGCCCGCGCCACGCGGCGGCTTCTTCCTGCCGGACGCCCGCACCAACCCCGACCACATCCGCTACGCGCTGAAGACGACCGTCGCGGCGATGTTCTGCTACCTGCCGTATTCGCAGCTCGACTGGGCGGGCATCCACACCTGCTTCATCACCTGCTACATGGTGTCGCTCGGCTCGACGGCCGAAACGGTCGAGAAACTCACGCTGCGGATCGCCGGCTGCATCGTCGGCGCGCTGATCGGGACCGCCGCGCTCGTGTTCGTCGTGCCGGCGCTGTCGTCGATCGGCGAGTTGATGGCCCTCGTGTTCGTCGGCGCGTGGCTGTCCGCGTGGGTCGCCTTCGGTTCGCCGCGCATCGCGTACGCGGGCTTCCAGGTCGCGTTCGCGTTCTTCCTGTGCGTGATCCAGGGCGCGGGCCCCGGCTTCGACCTCACGCTCGCGCGCGATCGCACGATCGGCATCCTGCTCGGCAACGTCGTCGTGTATCTCGTGTTCACACGCATCTGGCCCGTCAGCATCGGCAAGCAGGTCGACGTCGCGTTCGCGGCGCTGCTCGACCAGTGGCGCCGTATCGCGCAGGTCGTGCAGCCGGCCGAACGCCGCACGCTCGCCGCTGAAGCCTTCGCGCGCCACGGCGCGATCGCGCAGGAGCTCGGGTTGATCCATTACGAACCGTCGTGGGTGCGCCCCGCCGCCACGTGGCTCGCGACCCGGCGACGCGCACTTGCGGAACTCGGCGCGCTCGAAGGCCCGCTGTTCCTGCTCGCCGAACGCACGCCGGGCGATGCGGCGATCGGCGCGCGGCTCGCACGCGTGGTCGAACTGCGCGACGGCGACCCGATTGCCGACGCCGCTTCGGCGCCACCGTCGTCGACGGCAGGCGCAGCAATCGCGCCGGCCGCCACCTCCACTGATCCTGCACGCGACGCGCTGCTCGACCTGATCGACACGCGGCTCGCGCACATCGCCGACGCCGCGCGTTCAGCCACCCCGAAGGAGCCTGCCCCTCATGCGCGTCCCTGAACCGCCGGCCGCGCCGATCGCCGCCACCGTGCTCGCGACGGCCATCGCGCTGACCGGTTGCGCCACGTCGTCGGTCGATCTGGCGCCCGAGGCGCCCGACCGCCCGTGGCAGCCGCAAACGTCGGCCGCCGGCGACATCGTGCCGGCCCCGCCGCTTGCGTCCGCGCAACGTGCGCCGCACGACTACACGCTGCCGGCCTGGCCCGCGCTCGCGTCGGTGTCGCCCCCCGCCACGCTCGACGCCGCGCATCCGTATACGCTGCCCGAGCTGATCGATCTCGCCGAATCGACGAACCCGCTGACCCGCATCGCATGGAACGATGCGCGCAACGCCGCGCTCGCGGTCGGCATCGCGAAGGCCGCGTACCTGCCGAACCTGTCCGCGACCGCGATGGGCGCGTACCAGACGAGCCACGGCTCGACGTCGACGATCCTCGGCGACGCGTCGAGCAACACGACCGTACACGGCACGATCTCGGCGCTGTCGCTGCAATGGCTGCTGTTCGATTTCGGCGGCCGCGCGGCGCGCGTCGAGGCGGCCGAGCAGGCGTCGGTCGCATCGAACGTCGCGTTCACGGCCGTGCACCAGCAGGTGATTCACGACGTGACCGTCGCGTATTACCGCTACGAAGCCGCCCGCTCGCGCGCGGCCAGCGCCCAGCAGGGCCTGGTGAACGCCGACGCGATCCTCGCGGCGTCGCGCGCGCGGCTCAGGCAAGGCGTCGGCACCGTCGTCGAACTCGCGCAGGCGACGCAGAATCGCGCGCAGGCGAATCTCGCGCTCGTGCAGGCGAACGGCGCGGAAAGCGACGGCTACCTCGCGCTGGTTTCCGCGCTCGGCATCTCGCCGCTGTCGAAGCCGTCGATCGCTGCGCTCCCCAGGCGCCCGCTGCCGCCCGCGCTCGCTTCGTCGGTCGACGCGATCGTGTCGGACGCGATCGCGCGCCGCCCCGACCTGCAGGGCGCGTATGCGCTCGAGCAGGCCAACCGCGCGAAGATCAAGGCCGCGCAAGCCGCGTTCATGCCGAAAATTTTCCTGTCGGCCTCGACGTCGTATGCCAGCGGCGGCACGGCGATCACCGCGCTGCCCGCGATCGGCGACCAGGCGCCGACCGTGAACCTGAACGGCAGCCGCTACGGCGGCGGCGTGTTCCTCGGCGTGACGATCCCGTTGTACGACGGCGGCCTGCGCTCGGCGGTGCTGATGCAGGCGCGCAACGATGCGCAAAGCGCGTCCGCGCGCCTCACGCGGACCAAGGAGGAAGCCGTCCGCCAGGTCGTCGCAGCGCAGAACGCGGTGCAAACGAGCCTCGCGTCGCACGACGCGGCCAAGGCGCTCGTCGATGCCGCGCAGACGAGCTACGACGCGGCGCTGACCGCGTACCGCAACGGCGTCGGCTCGGTCACCGATGCGACGATCGCGCAAAGCCAGTTGCTCGCGGCCCGCAATGCGGAAGTCGACAGCTACACCGGCGCCCTGTCGGCCGCCGCCGCGCTCGCGCTCGCGACGGGGACGATCGGCGCGTCGCAATGACCGTCGCAGCGACGCACCGGCCGTTCGCGGCCGGCCGCCGGACGGGTTGACGCCCGCGCGGGCAGCCCACTAGAATGCCGCCCATTCTTCCTTCAGGAACCATCGTGGACAGTTGCAGCACTCCGTTGCGTGCGCCGCTTGCCGCCTGAACGCCTGTCCGACGCAGTTCTCCTGCCGCGGCTCGCGTTCCGCGAGCCCGCACGCCCCCCGTTTCACACTGAATGACGCATTCGCGCGGTACAGTACCGCGCGACGACGGCCATCGTGCCGCGTTCGGCCTCACGCCGCCGCGACGCGGGCCGGCATGCGCACTTGGCACGGCAGGACAAACATGACTCTCGATTTCGCACTCCGTCTTTTCACTGCGTTCGCCTGCGGCGTCGCGATCGGCCTCGAACGCCAGATGCGGCAGCGCACGGCGGGCCTGCGCACGATCACGCTCGTCGCGAGCGGCGCCTGCCTGTTCGTCACGCTCGGCGTGCTGACCGGCAACGGCGTGGCCGGCGTCACGCAGATCGCCGCCTACGTCGTGTCGGGCGTCGGCTTTCTCGGCGGCGGCGTGATCATGCGCGACAAGGGCTCGATCCAGGGCATCAACACGGCCGCGACGCTGTGGTGCTCGGCCGCCGTCGGTGTGCTGGCCGGCTCCGGTCACTTCGTGCCGGCACTGGCCGGCACGGGCGTCGTGCTGCTCACCAACACGGTGCTGCGCGGCGTCAGCCAGGCGATCAACGCGACCCCCGTGTCGAACGCCGATCTCGTGCGCGAATACCAGATCACCGTGATCTGCCTGGCCGACGACGAAGTGCACATCCGCACGCTGCTGTCGAATGCGATGTATGCGAAGCCGCTGTCGTTCCAGAGCCTGACGAGCGAGGACGTGCCCGAGCAGCCGGACCGCCTGAAGGTGACCGCGACGCTGAAGCTGCACCCGAAGGATCAGCAGAAGCTCGAGCAGATCGCGAGCCGGATGAGCATGGAGAAGAGCATTTCCAGCGTGAGCTGGACCGCGAAGGAAGCCGAGCCGATGATGGAGTGAGCGGCGGCGGCCGGCGCGGCACGACCGCCCCGCGGCCAGCGCCGGGTCAGGGTGTATCGATGAGTCCGGCCGCGATCGCCTTGACGACCGCCTGGACCTTGTTGGTCGCACCGAGTTTCTCGAGGATGTTGTTCACGTGGAAGTTGACCGTGCGCTCCGAGATGCAGAGGATCTGGCCGATCTCGCACGCTGTCTTCCCTTCGGCCGTCCAGCACAGCACCTCGCGCTCGCGCGCGGTCAGCGTGACGCTCGACTCGGGCGACAGCTTCGGCACCATGAAGCGGCTCATCAACGAATGCGACAGGTTCGCGAGCCAGTTGGTCTGCAGCGTCAGCATGTTGATCTCGGCCGGCGTGAGCCGGTCCGCATGACGCGCGATGCTCAACAGCCCGAACGCGCCGCGCGCCGCCCAGCTCGACTGCGCGACGCCCACCGACAGCCCGTAGTCGCGCGCGTCCTGCCACAACGGGCACGGATCGATCCGGTCGACGTCCGGCCAGACGATCATGTTGGTGTTGAGCGCGCCGTCGCGAACCGTCGAGTCGATCTCGATGTAGTTCTGCGCCTGATAGTGCGCCATCCAGCCGTCCGGATACGTATTGAAGATCGCCACGGCCGGCTTCGACACCGGCAGCGGCACGCGAATGCCGTAACAGCAATATTCGAAGCCCAGGCGTTTAGAATAAGCGGCGATCCGCTGGAAGAGCTGCTGCTCATCTTCCGCGGCGCTGAATTGTTGGTAGGCATCCTGCCAGCGCAGTTCCATTCATTCTCCGACAACGTTACGCTGTCATACCTGTCAGGTGCCAGCACCGGTTCGGGGCTGATACATTCCGCGCATGACTTCACCTTTGTTGCATCCGGTCCGCGGCCCGTCGCCGGACGGCTACGTGCGCCTGTCCGAAAGCGCACTGGCCGCGCTCATGCTCGACCACGTCGCAAGCGGCCTCGATGCGTCGCTGCTCGCGGAACTGCGCGACAGCGCCATCGACGCGCGCCTGGCCGGCTACACCGAATGGCATCGCCCGGCCAGTGCCGGCGTCGCATACCTGACGGTCGGCTGGGACTGGTATCTCGAGCGCGCGACGGGCACGTTCGTGATCGCAGGCGGCGATGTTCGCAGCAACATCATGGCCGTCGATGCCACCGGCGCCGACCTCGGCATGTTTCGCACCGCCGCCGTGCTCGCCGCGCGGCTCGCACACGTCGATTGGCCGGCCGCGGTTGCGTCGTCGCTGCTCGGTCGCAACGACGCCTATCATGCCGGTCCCACGCTCCAGTGACAACCGGCCGCGCTTTCCTCTGACTTTTCCGCAAGACTGGCGCTCTTTATAAGCAAAAGCCGCCCGTATTTCAATCCCGCCGATCAAGAAACCGATACCAGCGGTCGAATGGTATCGGCCACCCCTCACCCTGTAAGAGTTACTAGTTACCCCCCCTCGGGACGCGCGATGTAATGCGTGCATACCAAAGTACAGATCCGAGGACACCATGCGGACCTTCGTTCACGAGGAAGGGCGGTTGCCACACGAACTTGCAGCGGATCTCGGGCGCTATCGGCGCCGCGTGTTCGTCGAACAGCTCGGTTGGGCACTCCCGTCCGCGAACGAAAGTTTCGAGCGCGACCAGTTCGATCGCGACGATACCGTCTACGTGTTCGCGAGAAACGCCGGCGGCGAAGTGTGCGGATGTGCGCGCCTGTTGCCGACCACGCGCCCGTATCTGCTGAAGTCGCTGTTCGCCGATCTGATCGCCGACGACGTCGCGCTGCCGCAATCGGCAGCCGTCTGGGAGCTGTCGCGGTTCGCGGCGACCGGTGACGAAGGCGGCCCGGGCAATGCCGAGTGGGCCGTCCGCCCGATGCTCGCCGCGGTCGTCGAATGCGCGGCGCAACTGGGCGCGCGGCAGCTGATCGGCGTGACGTTCGCGAGCATGGAGAGGCTGTTCCGCCGGATCGGCGTGCACGCGCACCGGGCAGGCCCCCCGAAACCGGTGGATGGCCGTCTGGTTGTCGCGTGCTGGATCGATATCGATCCGCAAACGTTTGCCGCACTTGGAATTGAGCCGGGACAGGCTGCCCGGCAGGCCATCGCCGCCTGAGCCGGAACGCACGCAGTCCGGCCGGGCGGCATCGTAACGAAGGAGAACCACCGTGGACCAGTCTCAGGTCTTTCGCGCGATGATGCCCGGGTTGACGGGTGCCGGCGGCGCCCGCATCGCAGTCACCTACCCGTCGTTTCCACGGCCGCTGCCGCTCGTGCGGCTCGATCGCCACGGGCTCGTATTCCGGGCGGCCGGCGCCGCCCCGCTCGTGTGCGGATTGCCGCGCGCGGCGACGCTGCTGGTCGCGGACGAGCCGCTCTGCTCGCTGCGCCTCGTGATCCGCGACGTCGCCACTGTCGGCGACGGCCGGCACGACCTGACGATGCAGCCGTCCGGTGCCACCGGCGATGAATTGCTGTGGCACGCGTTGCGCGACCGCGAACCGTACCGGCAGACCGGGCAGCCACTCGCGCCCGTCGATGCGGCCATGGCACCGAACGGCGAGCCGCAGGTCGCCGGCGGCGGCGCGCAGCGTCCGTCGCGCAGTGCGGCGTTCCGTCTGCGCTGCCACAGCGATGCGCTGTTCTTCGCCGACTGGCTCGAATATCACTTCGACGAGCTGCGCGCGCTGTCGCAACGGCACGGGCCGCAATTGCAGCTCCAGCAGTTGCAGCGACAAGTCACCGACCACGAGGTGGGTGTGCGCTTCCTGTACGACATCGACGGACATGCGACGCGGCACGCACTGACCGACTGCGCGCGCGAGGCCTGCACGTGGATCGAGACGGAAATGCGCGACAAGTACGCGGTGCCGGTCGCGCAGGAGCGGTTCGGCGCGTTTGCCGCGCGCGCAGGCGGGCGGGTCGTGAATGCGCCGGCGGCTTCGCGGTTACGCGACGGCCTCCGCGCCAAGGGATGCCGCTTTTTCGACAGGGCACTGTGACACACCGGCAAGGGCTTGATGGCGCACCGCTCCTTCCTTGTCAGGAAGGCCCGGCAGCGCTGCGTTGCACAATTACAACTAGGGCTTGCCAGCCCTCGGGTTTTCCCTTAAAGTTACATCCGTCTCCTCCATGTCTCCAAACATGGATTCAGCCCGCTCCAGCAGCGGGCTTTTTCTTGCCTGGGTGATTTGTGAGGGCCATATCGCCGCCCCCATATCCGCTCGCAGCACGCGCGTGCCCACCCCGACGGCTTACCCTCGGCGACCTCGCCAGAACCCAACGGATGTACCGCGACGCGTTCGCGTTATCAGTACTCGCACGCTTCGACGATCGCGATGGTTACTACGGCGTGATGCCTGGATGCGAAAGACTCGACTATCACTTTGAATTCGCGCACTGTCCTGCGCATCCGGTCGCCACGTCGCCGACGGCCCAAGACCTGATCGCCTTCGATCTGCCCGACTGCCCTGCATGGGAAGCCGCATGCGCACGCGCCGCCGCGCACGGCTGCATGCGCGTGACGTCATTCAATCCGTTTGGGATGCATCCGGACAGACGTCCGAGGACGCAGACGGCTACCGGATCGCGCTGCAGAACGCGGAATGGCGTTGGCGGGCAGGTATGCCCGGGCCCCGTTACGTACTGACTTGGCCGTCGAGACGAACGGACGTTGCGTGCGCGACGAACACCACATGTTGCCGGAGTGCATGTCCCTGCGGCAATGCAGGATGATCGAAATCGCGCAAGGGCTGCCGCGCCATCCCAAGCCGCTGCGCCACGTGCCGCGATCGCAGGTTGGCGGCGGCCGTCCACGCGAAGATCTCGCCGAGCCCGATCCGGACGAATCCGTCGGCCAATACCGCGGCGGCCGCTTCGCCAATATGGCCATGCCCCCACGATGAGCGGGCCTGGCGCCACATGATCTCGACACACGGCGCCATCGGGTGCTCGTCGCGAACTTCGCGCGACAAACCGCAGAGCCCGATCAGCGCGCCATCCGCACGACGCTCGATCGCCCATACACCGAAATCGTGCGCATCGAAATGCGCGTCGAAGCGCACGATGGTGGCCTCCGCCTCATCGACGGACATCGGGCCACGCGCGAGCCACGCGGTCACATCGGAATCCGCATGCATCGCGGCCAGCACACCGGCATCGTCCGGGCGCCAGCGACGCAATGTCAAACGTTCGGTTTCGATCTTCAATGGCGGGTCAACCGTGATCGGGACGAGCAGGAGGCACGGGATGCTCGCAATCGGCGCCTACGCCGGTAAGGAATTTCGACGGTCGCAAGAACCAGCGACAGGATTTGAATTCAGCGCACGACGCCCGCACTCGGGCACCCGCACGTCGAACGCGATTACTCGTTTTCCTCGAAGTAATATCACGCCCCGCCACACGTGAGCGCAATACAAAAGCTACGCCAAAACTTACGCTACGAGTCGTGGCCTTACGAAGCGCTCAACGAACATAGCTTCTAGTTCGCAGCGTCTTCCAAGCGAGGAAATTGGTCCACCAGCGCTGCGGCCCCGTCTTGCCACCATTGCCGGAAGCGCAGAAGTTGCTCAGTTGGACTGTCAGCGAATTTCGGGTGCATTCCTGCAGCCCGCGCAATTAGCAGCATCGCATCGATTTGAGTTGCTTCAATTTCGTCGAAATTTGGATCCCCTGCGTGCTTCAGTTGGTTTCGAACGTGGTTCAACGACCGCCCAATTGCTTGCTGGTCCAGCACCGGAAGATCCGAAGCGTTCCACATATCAGCCAGCTCGTCGAGAGCCGTTTTTATTCCCTGTCGTTTCAACAAGGCGCCGAATATCTCCTCTGCCGCGCCGGCCAGTGTGCACGCACAGACATAGTCTTTCCGATCAAGAAACTGCCGGATCGCCTCATCCAGTTGGATTTGCGCCAATTCAGACTTTCTGAATTTCATGAAGCGTCCTCCCGATGGAAAACCCGTTTCTCGTCAAAGCTACCTCGACCGAACGGACAAATCAACTTAACGATCGGCAGCCGGCTCGGTCGTCATCTCATCCGCTGGGTACAACTGCAACATCGCGCGCGCAGCGTCGACGTTCGACGTCGTCAGCCATTCCTCCCAGTCGTCCGGCCGCAAGATCGCAACGGCCCGCTTCTCGTCGCCAGGTTTGTGCATTCGGGAAAAGATCGGGTGTCCCTCGCCAATCACCGTAATCATTGACATCGTGTGATGCTCGGCGCCGTCCGGACGTTGGAGCGGCCGCCAGATGCCAGCGACGCACATCGTACGCCAGTCAGCCAGGCCGATCCGATGCCACACATTCTTTCCCGTCTCATAGCACGGCTCATAGATCCAGTCAGCCGGAATCAGGCAGCGGCGGCCGGCGCGCCACGCCGGACCGTACAGCGGCGACTTCCCGAGGTTGTCGTCGCGCACGTTCATCGTGCTGCGGATGATCGGCGGCTTCCGGCCCTGCTCCTTCGCCTTCTCTACATTGGCCTTCTGAAGCGCCCGCGGCCAAAATCCGAAGCCAGCGATCAACGGCTTGAGCTGCCCGTCGACATTCGCGACGATCGGAGCGTCATAGTCCTGGTAGATCTCTGGCTTCCAGGGGAAACGACGATATAGGTCGCTGAATGGCTCGATATGGAGTTCGCGGATCTCGAAGTCCTCATGCGGTGCCCGGTAGTTCGTACACATCGCCGCTCCCCATTTATGAGACTTGACGAGCCCATCCTACCGCGAGATACACTGTACATCCATACAGCATCGCATCTCGTCATGAAACCGCGCTGGGCATACACGTGGGAGTACACCCACCTCGAGTCAGGGGAGCGCCGTCGTACGTATGTCCCAGTCACCGCTGGGGAGTTTCAGTGCCTCACCGGGCAGTTTCTCGATGAGTCGGACGCCCGTCCGATCGAGGAAACGAAAGTCGATCGTAACGTCGTGCCGCTGACCGATCCGTACCGAAATTGCGCACGTGTGATGCCGGAGTTCGTGGCGCCAACCGAGACCGAACTGCGCGAACTCTGGCGGGCCAACCACGACCCGGAAATCCGACGCCTCATCCTCGAAATTGTGACGCTCCGGAAGTCACTTCAGAAGGTCATGGACTGGTGGGAAGGCGCGAATCGCGATTCCACGGATTATGGTGACCTCGGGGGTCCGTTCGGCCCCTTCCGCAAGCTTTACTTCTTGCTACGCGATGAAATGCGACGTGCCGGGCTGATGTAGCAATGCAAGGCCGCAGATCGCCGTGGACTGCTATCGGCCGAGGCTGTGTGAAAACTCGAGACTATCCGGTTTTCGAGTGTCGCTTTACCCCTCCCGAACCGCTTCGAAACCCGTACGTGGCGATCTGGCGAGCCGAGTTTGTCGGCCGGTGCGTTCGGCGCGGGTTTTCACACAGCCTCGGCCAGAAGCGGACCCTCGGCCGATGCGTTGCGCGGTCATCCAAAGGGCAGTTGCACTCAGCAAGCGGGCGTTCAATCGACACGCGTAGGCGTCGCGTGATATTGAGCTTTGTTCGAAGCCTGCGCCTGTCCGCCTAGGTGATCGTAATCGCTCTTCTTTTCAGATTCGTTCGTCATGGCTGGTTTATTGCATGTTCGGGGCATATGCATGCAGCCGCAAACATGAGACTCGGCCGGGGGCGGTGGCCCACACGGCGCATCAGACTCTTCGGCTAGGCGTGTTGGTTCCCTCATAGTTCAGGCACCAGCCTTGTGGCCGGATATCATCAAAATCAAGTTGAAGCACACCGTACAGTAGATCCTGAAAGGCGTACTCGTCCGTTATCTCAAGCGTTTGCCTCGATCCAAAAAATCGAGAGTTTTATAGGCCGTTGATTTTCTATCAATTTTTAGCGAAACTTCTATATGAAAATCGCCTACCCGTAGTTGAAATGGGATAGATCGATATATATTGGCCCAATCTTATACCCTCTGGTCGGAGCATTCTATGTCGCATCATGCGCAGGTGAAGGTTCGAGCAGTTGCCATCTTCACGGTTGCTGTTATTGCGCTGTCGGGCTGCGCTGCCACGCCGCCAGCCCCACCTGATCCGCAGCAGCAGCTCGTCATCACCACGCGGGACGACAACGTGCGCTACACCAAGGCGTTAAATGCGTATCAAGCCATGGTTCGCGAATCCAAGGCCCACAGCCGTGCCCAGATACTGGAAGCCTATCAAGACCTGCTGTTTCAATACTCCGTCGCTACGACAGGTTGGGTCCGGGTCGTCTACCCGACAGGGCCGCAGACCTTGCCGCCAGCGTTACGACCATTTCCCGCACCTACTGGAACTCCCACGCTGGCGGATGTGAATCGGAACTATGAGCACGCGCTCGAAATCAACGTCGCCGTGTGGGAAATCGGTAAGGCGGCAAATTGGGGCAAACCATCGAAACAAGGCATACCGAAATACACCGGCCCGCTGGTGTTCATGCCCGTTGCGCCGCCGCTGCCGCCCCTGCAGGAAGCGAGCGATCCGAAGTTTGCGCGGCTGGTTGCCATGACCAAAAAGGTTGAGGATGCCCAGAAAAAGGATCTCATCACGCAGCAAGTCGAGGTCGGCCAGGCACTAAGTGCGTCTCGAGCAATGGGGTCCGCACGTTCCTCAGAGGGTGACGCCTTTAACCCGATGACTGGCCGACCGTATGCGACGCAGCAGCAGCCACAGCCACAAGAGGTTCAGCGCTGGTGCACGTGGTCCACCCCAGGAGTGAACGCCCGCGTGCCCTGCTGAACGCAAACGCTTGATCGGACTGTGTCGGCTCCCCAGGCCGAAGGTTTGCATCAGCGGGGGTATTTGCTGATTTCCGATCCCACCTGCGGATGCCGAGTGAACGATGCCGATGCGCGGCAGAAAGCGGCCCTCGGCAACCGGCACCGCAAATGACGACTCAGGGTCGATCTGCGCCGGTCGCGCGTTGCAGGGCGGTGGCCGGCCGCGATCGACCATGAAGTGCCAGTCGCCAGCAGCATCTTGCTGTCGTTCGAGCGTCGGTGGCTCCCTGAACATCGGACGTTCACGTTTAATTCACACAAACCACTCAGGTTCTATTGGAGACGATTTCTGCAATTAGCGGCCTCGTGTATTTTTCAGCCGGGTCTATGTTACGTTCGCCCGATCGATAATATTCGCCCGCGTCGAAGGCCAAATAGATCTCCCAGAACAGATGGGGCCAAGTATCGCGATCAACCAGTACGTCAGAATATAGCCGTCCAGCTAGAAGATTTACGGCCCCGTCACAAAACCCGTATGAGAGTTGGCCGTAGTGGTATCCACAGGCAAGCTTAATGGCGATCGCATCGAACCTCTCTGGCAACACCTCTCCTTGTGAGCCCATGCATTGCTTTAGACATACCTCGGGTATCGAAAAATCATCGTAATTTCCCGGATAGCAGGCGTACAACAAATAAACGAATTTATCGACATCGAAGTCGGGGGACTGTTGAACATTATTCATAGCATAATTCGATAGCTAGTAGCGCTCTCAACACGTAATCTCGGCTAATTCCCATCGCCAGTGCCGTTATCCCTTTGCAAAGTACGCGACGGCTTTTTTAGAATGTCGCGTTCCTCGGTCATGCGCTTGAGCTCGGCCTTCAGTCGCCGAACCTCGGCGCTCTGATCCAGCTCCGCCTGCCGCACGACGTCGGGCCTGCCAAACTTCAGCTTCCATGCGTAAAGGCTGTGGGTCGTGATGCCCAAACGCTAGGCCACCCCTACCACCGAATGACCCCGTTCGGTTACATGTTTGACTGCCTCGATCTTGAACTCATCCGTGTACCGCTTGCCGCTCATCCTGACCTCCTCGGTTGCCATAAATTATGGCTCGAAGATGTCTACGAAAGGCTGGCCGGTCCACTTGCGACTGTGAACGGTACCGCCAAACGCTGAGAAAATCACTGGCCAATCGAACTTTCTGACTTGTCAAATTGCACCAATCAATTGGTCGAATACAATCTTCAAACGCTGTAGTTTTATAACAATACATTCCAACAGAGCAAATTATGAAAAAAAACCGCTCGTCGCATGGTCTTGCGACTTGTATGGTTCGTATTTTGGGGGCATTTTCGTTATTTTTGGCCGCCTTTGATGCAAACGCAGACGGCGGCTGTTGGGCGCTCTATGCGCGCTCCAGTGCTACGCCGGGGACGCCAACATGCCGTCTTGATGTAGTCAGCACTGCTCCGGGTGGAATGGGCGACTACGCATGCCTCAATGACATCGAGTCGATTGACGCATGGTGTGCCAGTTCCGCGAAACCTGATCTTGATTCTCCGGAACCCGATTTAAGTTGTCCGGTTGCCGACCCGGTGTATCCCGGTAGCGGTGCGGTCACGCTGACGGTGGCTGACTTCGTCAGCGGTGACGATTTGCCGATGCTCTTTACGCGCACGTATAACTCGAAACGAATCGCGAAAAATGGTGGCCCGATGGGGGCAGGCTGGTTCCATAGCTGGCAACGTCACCTTGAACTAGCGAATGCGAACGACGGCAGTGCGCCAAAGGTCGTGGCATACCGTGAGAATGGTGAGCCTGTCACATTTAACTGGTCGGCAGGCTCGTGGCGCACGCCCGGTTTTACTGGATTGGCGCTCTCGCAGAACGCGTCTGGCTGGGCACTAACGGACCTTCAGACGGAAACCGTCGAATCGTATTCGGTGCGAGGTGTCCTGCTCTCCGAGGAGACGAAAACACGGATTACCCGCACTCTGGCCTACGATGCATCAGGGTTGCTGTCAACAATCAGCCAGCATGCCGTAGGCACGATGGAGAGCATGGATGTTACGCTCCGCCTCGACTACGACGACCAGCGGCGCCTGTCGAGCCAGACCGATCCCCTGGGGCATGTAACCCGGTACGGCTACGACACCAATAACAATCTCATTTCCGTCACGTGGCCGGATGGCAGCGTGTATCGGTATGCTTACGAAGATTCGCGCTTCCCGAACGCCCTGACCGGAGAAGTCAACGAAGTCGGCACGCGCATCGCAACATGGACATATGACGAGAAAGGCCGCGCGACCACAGCCAGCCACCCCGATGCAACGCGCAATGTGCAGTTTACCTACAACGCAGGTTCCACGGTAGTCGCCGGCAGCAAGCGGACCACCACGATAAACATATCGTCAATTGGTGGCATGCTGCGCCCTACGGCCAGCATGTCGACCGAAGGTAATGCCATCAGTGCATGGGACGTATCCGGCAAACTTGTAAAGGATACCGACGCAAGTGGTGGAACGTCAGAATACAGCTATGACGCCGCCGGACGTCCTGTCAAATCGATTATCAAGAACCGCTCAGGTACATCAGTATCCACGATTCGCTATGCCGATGCGACGAGCCTGCGCCCATCGATGATTGCTTCGCCGAATCTGATTCAGTCTTTCGTCTACGACTTTGCCGGAAACGCTACAGGCATCAGCGAGATGCCGACCAGTGATCCGACTGGGGCCAGTGGATTCGCCGCCCTGAAGGCTGATGGCCTTGCGACGATGGCTTACGGGATGACGTACGACTCGATGAACCGGATTTCGTACGTTCTACAGACATCGGACGGGAAATGGACCGGACAGTGGGGAGTCATCCGTGACTACACCGGGAACGTCTATGGCATCACCCAACACGGAAAGACGCTGTACAACACGAAGATGATGATGCGCGACGCTGCACACCGGGTTGTGCATGGTCGCAACCCGTCGGGTGAATTTGATATCGAGTACGACCTGCGTGGGCGAATCAGCGCTTTCAAGTTCAAGGAATTCGCGAGTTCGGAAAATGGCGGCGTGCGACGCCTATTCAAGGTGGCATTCGGTTTTTCGCCCGACGGTCGGGTCACCTCACGTACCGGAACCGTTGCCACGAATGGTAGCGCTACCGACCTGAGCGACGGACCGGCTATTCCAATCAGCGATGAAGAGATCAACCAATGGATCGATAACTACAACTATGGCGATTCGCCGGTTGGACCGCTGGCTATCGTCCTGCGTGCTCGCGCACTTTCTGGCGGCCCTTCGTTCCTTGCGTCGACTGTCTGCAACGACTGCCATTTCTCGGCAGGCTTGGGTGGAGCCGCGCGAGGCATTGCTTTTGTATGGAAGCTCATTAAAAATCCAGCCCTCAAACACGGCATCGGGCAGGGTGCGAGGAAGGCAGCGCAAGCTTGGGAACGCGTCAAGCAGATGTGCAAGCCCGCTGCCGAGACGGAGGTCGACGGGATTCCGCCAGGACGGATTACGTCGGAATATACTAACAAGACGATAGGTCGAAGCACCAGGAATATCGAAACAGACGTACCGAGAGCCGAGTTTGAGGCCAACTTGCGCAATAATGGATGGGCGCATACGCTATCCAAGGATGGGAAAGCGGACATCTTTACAAAAAATGGAGCACGATACGTCGTCCGAAATAAATCGAACGCTGGCATGCCTACCGCTGATTTTTATCCGGCTGGAGCACCCGGCTACACACTTAAGATACGGCTTCCCAAACCATGAAGATCGATTTCATACGCGAGCGGAACGAGTTCATGCTGCTGTGGCAGCGAGCGATCGAAGAGGTGGAATTGCTTCGCAGCAAGCCACTTACTGATTTGCTTTTTTTTGATTCGAGTGACCTTCAGTCTCAAAAGTTCTTTGAGTTGATTCGGCACTTGCTAGCGTTGAAAGGGACGAAGGACTTCGCAACATTGGTATTGAAGCCAGATCCGTTTGGTTACTTTCATTTTCATTTTGGGAAGTACCCGGGCTTCATCCATCGAGCACACAATACTGACGATGAGTTCCTCTGGTTTATGTGGGAAGATCCGGGAGACAGTCCAGCCGACGCACTTGGAGTCAATTCGCAGCAATATGCCGTGTTGCCGTTGCCGGGAGACTGGGTCATGTTCGGAGACAGGTCATGGGATATTGGCGTTCTTTACGGACCGCCGGATATTATGGAATGTGCAAAGCTTTTCTATCCGTTTTTTATCGAACCGCCACTGGGCTTCCGCATCGAGCTATAAAGACGCAAAGGAGAGCGATTGGTTGGCAACTTTCCACGCAAATACTGGCGGGCATGCAGGGTGGACTCAACCGGTCGTCGCAACACCTTAATCCAGGAGGTGTTTCATGGTTCGTCCATCGAAGTGGATACAACAGTTGACGAGGCGAGGAGCGATGCGCTCGCCAAATCCAGGATCGCCGCCAGATATAACCAACCCTCGCCGGTCCTCACGAACGTGATGTCGCTTACCCAGGCTTGATTGGGCCGCCAGCCGTCGAAACGCCGATCCAACAGATTCGGCGCCACCGGCAAGCGATGCGTCGAATCCGTCGTCACCCGATACGGGCGCTTGTAGACCGGACGTAGCCCCTAGCGTTGCAGGCTGCGACGCACGCGCTCGGCGCTCACCGGCCGGCCCTGAGCACGCAACTGCCGCACGATTCGAGGACGGCCATAGCTGCCGCGGCTGGCACGATGAATGGCGGCGACCTCAGCGTCCAACATGGCATTGGCCAGTGCCCGCCGACTTGGCTCCCTGCCGCGCCACTGGCAATAGCCGCTGCGCGACACACCCAGAACCCGGCAAAGCCGACTTACGCTGTACTGGTCGCGATGTGCGTCAATCCAGGCGTACCTCGCCGCGCCCCCTTCGCGAAGTACGCCGTCGCCTTTCGAAGAATTTCGATATCCAGCTTTGCGCTGGCCAGTTCCTTACACAGACGGCTGTTCTCGGCCTCTAGGTGCTAACCGGACGACGACTTGAGCTCGGTGCACTCGACGCCGGCGCCCCTGCGACCTGCGCACTGCCATCGCGCTGATCACGGCACCAGTTCCCCAGCGTCGCCACCGGCACGCCCAGCCTGCGAGCGGCTTCATGCTGACCGACGCTCTCAGCGAGCCGCACCACCTCGACCTTGAACTCCTTCGTATACTGCCGTCTGGGTACCACGTGCTCTGCCATGTTCTTCTCCATACAGGCAAAAAGTTATCAAACTTCTTGCTGTTCGTGGAATCGAGGCAGGGTCAGCCTTGGCTGATTCACTGGCACGCACAGTGGAAAGGCGACCGGGCGAATGCTCCAACATTCCCCCGGTCGCCCTGTTTCTCTCGAGACCGCACGGCCTCGATTGCCGCGTTACTGCGACAGATTGGTTGATGCGTTGGTGATCAACGCGTCGTAACTACGCTCACACTGCTGGCCGGCGATGCCTCGCTCGTCAGCGATCTTCGCCAACTCTCCCGCGTGCTCGTCAGCCCGGCCGAACAGGTCGGCAAGCAGATCGAGGGCGTCGCCGGTTGCCGGGCGTCCGGCCGCAGCGCCGGCACGTCGAGCGTCGGCAACGAGCGCGGCGACTTGGCGGCGCAGCCCGTCAGCAACACCGCCGGCAACAGCAGCATCAGCACGTGCCTGATCACGTTCTTTCGCAGCATCGATTGCGATCCCCTGTTGTGCCACCAGGCGGCGGCTGTATTCATCACGTTCAGCCCGCAAGTCATCGATCTGCTTAGCCTGATCGGCGACCTTGGCGGACTGGTCCGCATCACGGTGCCCCTTGAGATACCCGCACGCCGAGCCGGCAATGACACCGGCAATGACGAGCAGCCAGATGCGCGGGTCGATCCACGTCATGCGACCACCTCCCCGCCTGCCGCTCTGTACGCGGCCTGCAAATGTTCGATCCTGTTTTCGTGCTGGCCATAGCCGGCACCTGGCAGACTTGCCCATACGTTCGACACCTTCGCCACCGCCTCCCGGAACCGGCCGGCGTCGATCAACGGCAGTGCGCCGTGTTCGCGCAGCTGCTGCAGCGCGTCAGGATCTGATATCGGCCCGCAGCCGTCGATGGCACCCGGATCTGCCGGTTGAGGACGTTCGGATGCGCTGCATAGCCGGAGAACAGCAGCGGGCGCGACGGCGTCGAGCCGACAAGGACGTTGTAGCCGTCGTCCGACTTCTTCAGCAGATCGGAGCCAATCTCGCTCACGGCAATCATGTCGAGAAACGCGACGCGATTTCGCCCGCCGGCAGCGGTAACAGTGATTCGCGCCATCGTCACTTCTCCCCGAACAGTCGCTTTGCGTTCCGACGCAACAGCACCTCGAGGTACTGCGACCCGATGATGCCGATCGCGCTGCCAAGACCGAGCAGCGCGATCGGCGGCAGATCCGGAATCTGCAACAGCGCGATTCCCGCCACCATCGAAGTTGCAGAGCCCAACATCGCGCGGCCCGCTACCAGGCGAAATGTCAGCTGTTCACCACCTACCAACACCTTCGCGATACCAATCAACCCGCCCATGATGATCAGCTCCAAAATGGTCTTTTCGTGGTCTTGCATCGAATCCCCGTAAACGAAAAAGCCGCCCAAAAGGCGGCAGTGATTTCTGTCCGGCCATACTTGACCGTGATTCCAAACTGCCGGCCACGCTGGGCCGGCAACCTCAACTAGAGGGAGCAAATTCTTCGTCCGGAGATTGGGGCCACTCAATCTCAAACGGAAATCCCGTTTGCTCGGGGATCTTCCGCAGCGCTTCGCGGTACTTCGTCCATGCATCGGCCTGGACCTTGACCGAAGCCGGGGCATCGGGAGGGACCACGGTCTTACCGTCACTACCGCGCAGCGCCATGTCTCGGAAGAGCCGGATATATTCTGCGCGGATCGACTCTTCGTTAGCTTCGAAGTACGCATGCACGTCCGCATCCTCGGGCTGCGGCACCAATTCACTCGCCCAATGCGCGATAAACGGAGGACCGCTTTGCCCTCCGTTCCGCTCTACCGGTTGAGCTGCGCGGTAGTCTTTACCCGGCACGAGGTCGGGATACATGCGCTTCAGGGCAAGCACCATGTGATCATGCGTGTACTTACTGAAATCCATTTGAGGTCCTTATTGGTTACGTAAGACAACACCGCGCTGCCAAATCGCCGTGATCGAACTAGTACTCGCAGCAACGCGGAGCCCTGTCACCACCCACGGGGCAGGCAAATCGATTTGACCGTGAATATTGCTGCTCACGGAACCAACATAGTCAAATTCGGCAAGGCCTGAATCCCACTGCACGCGCGCGCCAGCATTGGCCTTCCCGTTATCGCGGTTATAGAGGTCGGCCAGGACGTCGCTCAACCATGCGTTACGGAACGCCAACAGCACGTTGCCATCGGTCTGAAACACCGCGTTGCCGACATGCAGGTTGCCTGACTGCCACGTTTCACCACCGTCGCTGACGTTCCACGGAACGGCGCTGTACGCGTTGTTAATAATCTCAAGCCCACCGCCATCGCGCGCCCGGAAGTACGTCGTCGAGTTTTGTCCCGGCCTCCGATTCTGAAGCGCAAAATCCGCCTGCCATCCGTCCCGTCCAACCACCGGTCGGTCCTGCATCCGCGGGGCGGCAATGTTTACGGCGTATCCCTGCACCCACTGCTGCGTCGCATATCCGACTACTTGCTTAGCGAGTGCGATGGCACCAAAGTCGGTATTGTCGACAGTGACAAGCACACCACTGCCATCCTTCGCCCAGCCGAGCTTTACGATGTTCGAACCTTGTCCGATCCCTGTCCCCTGTTGAACCGGGGTATAGCCCAACGCATCCTGCTTCTTCGCCGTGGCCTGTGCGACGCGCAGCGGCGTCATCAGCTTCGTGTTGTCCTTGCCCGCCTCGGCCTCCGCTTGACTCGCGATGGAACCAGACACGGAACGCTGGGCGATCGCGAGCACGGCATCGCGTAATTGGGTCGTCGTCGCCTCGTCGGGATTGATGCCCGCCTCCCGCAGGACGTTGAGCACTTCGTCCGTCAGGTCGTTCCCCCACTTTGACGGAATCAACGAGCCGACCTGCCCTGCGCCGGGATCCTCGTCGACGAACTTCCCATCCACCAGGCCGACGCCCGGCACGCTTTTTGGATAATCCATCCCTATACCTCGTAGTCAAAAATCACCAACGTATGCGCGGGTGCATGACGTCGGATGTAGCACTCGATGCCGCTATTCGGATTGCGTCCGAACCGCTCGCCCCAAACTGTCGCGCCCCAGCGGCGACCGTCGCTGCGCCGTCGCCCCATGTGCATCGTCCAGATGTACTGCTGCGCCCACGTACCGAAGCGAGCAACACCGAATCGCGACCGCCCAAACCGCGGCGCGCGGTGCTCCTCGATCCTGGCGTCCGGATAGCCGTTCTCACGTGCGAGCGATTCGAAATACGCGATGCGTTGACCACCAACGCCCAGCAATCGGTTGCGCACTTCGCGCTGTCGCTCTTCGAAGGACTGCGCCGGTCCAAGGCATTCGTCCGGCAGCGCACAGACGCGCTCCCAATCCGGCACAAGCTCGCGCACCGACGCGGCGTCCATCTCGTCGAGCAACGCACGCGTACGGGCATCGATGCGCAGAAATTCCGGAGCCAGGCCGGCGAGCACGCGGTGCACCTGCGGAGCGAGCTCGTCGCTCCATGCCGGACCGGGCGGCAGTAACGCGCGCAGCATCTGCAGATAGTCCGCCTCGTCTTTCACTGCCATTTCACGGCCCCCATCACCGGGAGCTCGTTAGGCTGCAGTGCGACGTCGTCGACGGGCTGCAGCAGCTTGTGATCGCGTTCGCCCCGCGCGCCGCTGATCGCGTGTCTGAGATGCGATTCAAGTACGGTCACGCCGAGCGCCCCCTCCCGTTCCAGCAAATCGGACAGGTTTTCCACGACGGCCGTGCGCGTTGCCTCATCGTCAGGCGAAAGCCGAATATCGAAATCGATCGCGCGGCTTTGGCGCAAGTACGTACAACTCCGCAGTCACCGGCCGCTGCCGCTCGATATACGCCTTCACAGTTGCACACGCTTGCTCATCCGGAACGGAGTTGAGATCGTCGTCGCGCATGAAAAAGACGCCGACCGTACCGAGCCCCATGTAGTGCGGTCGGCACCACGCGCGCGTAACGCCGGGCACCTCGAGCGCCCATGTCACGTAATCGTCTCCGTTCCCCCCGTCAGGCACGAGGCGGTAGGATCGAATGACCCGTTGCCGCAATCGCTCAATCGATTCCTGATCCGTGCCGCCCGAAATTCCGGGATCCAGCACCGCGACCGTGTCCGATACGCCCACGACTGGCGAAATAAACCGCAGCCGCACGCCGGCACCAATGTTGCCCGCAACCCCCGCATCGACGGCTCGCACCTGCATCTTCGCGCCTCCGACTCGAATCGTCGCAGTCTCGACAACCACGTAGCGTCGCTGGTCGTCAGCCTGTAGCAGGGCGCCCGCGTCGATGGTTTTCCCTTCGGCCCCGCTGGCAGATACAAAGCCAGCCGCGGCCGCCGCGTCTTTGCGCGGCACCGCGAGCCGCAGCCGAGCGTGGCGCAACAGCATTTCCTCGTCGCACTCGTCCGGCAGAATCTGCCGTGCCGTCCATCCGAGATAGCCATGCATTTCATGGCTGGCGCCCGAATGGACCCGTACGAGCGCGCGCTGATCCGAGCGCCGGAGCGCTCCATCCGAGGCGGATGTCAGATCGCCGCCCACCCGCTCAATCAGCTCAGGCAGCGTCGGCAACGGAAACGTCATCGAAAATTCTCCACATGTCGTCGTAGTTGATGGTGAACGGCCCGTCGCGATCGTCGGACAGGACAATCTCCCCGATTGCTCGGTCGGTTGCAGCACGCCCAACACCAGCCGCTCGCCTTACACTCACGCTGACCGCTGTCACGATTTCGTCGTCGACCATCCACTGCAGGGCTTCGCGGCAGTACTCTTCGGCACGGCGCAGCACTTCCGCGGTCAACACCTGTCGGCGCAACAGCCATAGACGCGAGCCAGTTCGGTCGCCGGCAACATCCGGGAAGCTATCGCCCCACCATCCCATTCGCTCATCGTCGTCGAGCGGATCGCCGGGCTCCGCACGTCGCCACGTGAATAGGCTGATCTCGACCGCGCGCCGCAACATCGCATCTCGTGCGTCGCTCATTGCATTTCTTCCGTAATGCCGCCGGTCTCCGTGTGACGGTGCCGCGCCGTGCTCTTGCCGTCGACGATGACGTCCGGTGTGCGAATGGGTGCGTCGAACGTCGCCGCCTCGCCACCGCCCTCGCCCGCGCGCACGGCCATGCCAGATTGCGCGGTCAGACGTCCCTTTGCGACAACCTCCTCCGATGCTTCGACGATCGGCGAATTGAGCTCGATTTTTTCGGACGCGTTTACGCGGAACGTGTCCGTTGTCAGCTCGGCGATACGGCCATTGCGCAGAATCAGGCTGTCACCTTCGTTGGTGAAAATCGCAACCTCCCCAGGCTTCAGATTCAGCGGCCGAAATCGGCGATCGGCCACGACCAATGCAACGCCGTGCGACGAGTCGCCGCCGAGAAAACCAACAATCGCCTCGGCGCCGTCCATCGGATGCGACGTGAACCCGTACGGCTCGAAATGCTCGACCCCATCCTTCACCCCGCCCGCCATCAATCGCGTCTGCAACGTCTGCATCTTCGAGGCCGAATTCACGAGCGACACGACCCCGCGAACTAGCCACGCACCCAGTTTGTTCATTGCTTCTCCCAATCGGCCGGCAACAGAAATTCGAAGTTATCCTTGCCTTTCTTCTTGCCCTTGACCTTCTTTCTCTTCGTCAACGGTTCGGCCGCAAAGCCGTCCGGCGGAGCGACCGTCAGCTTCGTGAGCATCCCTTCGGCGTTGCTTTGCGAATATTCGATTTCCACGATCAACATGTCGCGATCGAAGCCGACGATCGAATCGACGACACGGACTATCTGGTTGTGTCGCCAGATTTGGCCGTTCGACTGTCGCCAACCCTGCACCTTGTAGGTCGTCATCAGCGCCTTGCTGATCCGGTTCTCGCTCTCCCACTCGACGCGTTGCCGCGCAAGATCAGCCGTCATCTGACCGGCCTCACGCATCACCATCGTTCGATGCCGCGCGATACGAGGATCCGCCACGCGCGCCTCGATCTCGCTGACGGCGACGCCGAACGCCTCATCGGTCCCGCTGCGCTGCCCCTTGCACACGTACTCGGAGAACACCTGCGAAAAATCAAGCGGCGCATCACCGCCTTTGATATTGACGCCGAGCTCAAGCTTGTCAGACGCCTTGCCGGTGCTCCCCAGCTCGGCAATGACCAGGCGCCCTTGCTCGTCGTCGGTCGACAGCAACCGCGACAACTGCAACAGCCGATCGATCGAATCGAACACCGTTTCGCCGGGCTCGATCGTGTGATCGACCAGCGTTCCTGCATCCCCCGACTCGTCGACGACCTTCACGCCGTACGGCGCGGCCAGCGCCTCGACGATCCGGCCTACGCGCTGCCCCCGCCACTGCGACGGCTTGTTGTCCGCACCGCAGTCGACAAGATCGGCCGTCAGCGACCGGCCGCCGATACCGCACGTAAGCGATGCGGCGTCATACCGGATCGGCGTCGAGAACACGTATCCGGTCAGTACCAGATCGGTCCCGATACGCACCTCGCATCGGTCGCCCTGTTTGACCTGCCGCGGCACATCACCGCTGCCGGGCCACTTCCACGTGATCGCGAGTGCGAAATCGCGCGCTTGCCGTTCGATGCCCGCCGAGATCCGCACGTCGGTCCATCCGGCGAAATCAAGACCGTTGACGGTCAACGTGACGATATTGGAGTTGTCAGCCATCTATCGAGAAAGAATCTTCAGGGGCACGGTCGGCAGGAAGCCTGGGTGCGCAACCCGGTTGCGCATCACAATCTCGTCACCGCGCGCCGCATCGCCGTATTTGCGGTACGCGAGCACGAGTGCCGGCACCGCCTCCGGTGGGGTTAGCGTCACCAGACCGACGCCTTCGCGTGCAACCTTCGCCAAATGCTGCGCGACCTTCACACGGCTGGTGGTCAGTGCCTGGAAATGTTCGCGGGGCGCCGCCATTCCCTGCTGCCACATGGATTCGGAAACCGTCTCTGCAAGGTCGCGGAGATCATCCGCGACCGGCACATCGACAGCGGGCAATGGATTTGCAATCTGCACATCCAGCGCCGGCGCGCCGGCCGGCAACGTGGACGGCGAGTACGTCGGTAACGCGCCGGCGTCGCGCACGACGTCGACCAGCAACACGTCCTGCACGAGGTCGACCGTCGCGGCGAACAACTTGCTCGCCTCGCGCCCGCGCGGCGGCGGAATCTCGTCAAGCATCGAGATCGCCCCCACCTTGCCGAGCGCTCCGGAAATCGCATCCGCGTAACCGGCAGGGGCCACGCGCGCGACAAATGCCGGATCCGATGCTGAACGGAATCGATCCGCGATCGAGCCCGGAATTTCGACGAGCGTTTCGACGAAACTCCGCACGCTTCCGAACAACACCGTGAACGGCGACGCATATCGATAGAGCACGTCGAAAATCGATCCGCCCTGCTGCATGAGACTATCGACCGTGACCTGTGCCAGCTCGACCAACGCAACCGCATCGCGATACCGGCTCAGTGCGGTATCGAGCAACCCGTCGGCGCTGCCGAGTGCCTGCTTACCTGTATTTGCTGCACCGGTCGGATACTTCAGGTCCGGCGCGTCGTGAAACACCAGCGTGAAGCGGACCATCCCGCCATCCGCCTTCACGTGCGTCATGTCGCACTCGCCAGCCTGCACGCGCAGCGAGCCGAGCCACGGATGAATCAACTCACCCGCTCCCTCCTGCTCGAGCGCGTCGAGCAACTTGTCGCGCTGATCGAGACAATCGGAACCGATGACGAAGGCCGTCATCGTGTATTCCCGGGTTTTCTTGCCGTTGTCCTCTGGATAACTGCTGTCCCGCCGCGGATATTCGTGCACAACGACGCGGCGCCCGACCGGCGTCTTGTCGTCGAAAACCTTGAACGGCACACCACGGAACGACGCCGGCCGCAACTTTTCTCGCCAACTCATGATGACCTCATTGCGGCACGCCCGAGAGCGACCGATAGCCAACGCTCGGCGTCACGAACAGGCCCGGTTGATTCGTCTGGGCCTGCTCGACGCGCATCCCCGGAGGCGCGCCATCGAACCGGATTTTCAGGTCGCCCTGGAGCCGTGCATTCGCCGCACCCTGCTGCGCCAGCACGCCGCTCGCTAGACGCGCCGTGCCCGTCGACACTCCGGTTTGTTGCGCCAACGTCCAGTTTCGCAAGCTCGCCGCGCCGGAGCGCAACACGTCGCCCGTTGAAGCGCTACCGCCGTCGAAACCGAGCTTTCCACCGAGCCACTTGGCGCCGCTCATCAGCGGCTCGATATAGGGCTTCACCCGGTCCCACAGCTGCGAAAACCACGTGACGATCGGCTCCCAGTTTTTGATGACGATGCCAAGCGGCGTGAAGTGGAAGAACATCGCCTTGATGCCCTCCCACGCGGCCCCGATCACGATCTTCGTTGCGTCCCAGAGCGCCGACATGAATTCGGTAATCGGCCCCCAGTTTTCCGCGATAACCTGCACGAGCGGGAAGCTGAAAAACACATCCTTGATTCCCGCCCAAACCTTTTCGAAAAACGGTTTGACCTTCGACCAGTTCGCGATCAGAAACCCGGCCGCCAACGCGAGCACACGCACGGCAATCCCCAGCGGCGTGAGGCTCGACACCATCGTGAAAACCTTCATTGCCACAGTCGCGATCGCAGCGGCGCCACGCAATGCGATGAGACCGGCAGCCGCACCGAGTAGCCCTTTGACGAGTTCCGGATTGGCAGTCGCGAACGCGGCGACACTGTCGGCAATCGGGCCGATGAAAGCGAGAAATTCGTTCAACGGCGGCAATACGACGTTGCCGACAGCGATGCCGATCGCCGTAAATCGATTCGACATCAGCTGCAGATTGTTCGCCGTCGTCGCCGCGCGCGCATCGTATTCCTGCTGCATCGAGCCGGCATACAGCGTCGAATTGCCGACCTTCTCGAAATTCTTTTTCAGCAAATCGAGGTTCGTCAGCATCGGGGCGATCGCCTTGATCGACTCGCGACCAAACAACCCCTCAAGCACCGCGGTTTGCTTGACCTTGTCAACCTTGCTCACCGCAGACAGTACCCGCACGATCGTTCCCTGCGCATCCTGCTGCATGCCGGCCGCGACCGCCTTGGCGTCCATCCGCAACGCCTTGAAGATGCCTTGCTGTTTCTTCGACGCACTCCCGCCGGCCGTCAGCGCCAGCATGAAGTTCTGCATGCCGGTCGCGGCGACCTCCTCCTGCACGCCAACGCCGGCCAGCGTCGCACCCATCGCCGCAATCTGGCCGCTCGCCATGCCGGCCACCGCACCCAGCGGGCCGATGCGCGTCACGATCGAAGAAATCTGGCGGGCATTAGCCGGCCCGGTGTTTCCGAGATAGTTAATCTTGTCCGCCAGCGAGACGACCTCGCCCTGCCCCATCTTGAACGCCGTGCGCCACTTCGCCATCATGTCGCCGGATTCCTCGGCCGTCTGGTCAAAGGCGACACCCATCTTCACCGCGTCCTCGGAAAACTGCGCGAGCTCGCTCTTGTCGATGCCCGCCTGGCCGCCGGCCGCCGTGATTTTTGCGATGTCGCGCGCGGCCATCGGCAGACGCTTCGAGAGCCCGAGCACGTCGTCGGTCATCTTCTTGAACTGCTCCGGTGTGTCGAAGTTGACAACCTTCTTCACGTCCGCCATCGACGATTCGAAGTCGATCGCCGCCTTCGTCGCCGCGATGATGGGCGCCGCGATAGCGACGCCCGCCACCACGTCCTTAAAACCGATCTCGCCGAGCCCGTCCGCCTTCAGCCCCTTACGGAAGCCCGCGATATTCTTCCGAATACCCTGCAGCGCCGGTGACAGCTTGTCGACGCCAGTAATCAGCGCCTTGAGTTGAAATTGGTCCGCCACGCTTACGTCTCCGGGACCGCACGACTAATGCGGTTCGCCTGTTCAAAATGCTCGAGAATGATCGAAATCGGGCGCGTCATTTCCAGCTCCGGATCGACGCGCCAGAAATGAGCGAGCTCGTAGACGCCGCCGATCAGGTCGTCGGCGTCTGAGACGCCCGAGTCAAGAAAAAACCCGCGACCGTCCAGCAGATCGAGTTGAAATCGACCAAGTCGATCTGATCGACCGACGACGGCGGAATACTCGCGAGGCGCGCGATGTACTGCGCGACGATGTCCGGGCGTACGTGCACGTTTTCCTCGCGATCGAGCGCATACGGCAGCGCCTTAATCGCCCGCACATCGGCCGGCGTCGGTTCGCGCAGATCGAGTTCAGTCAACGACTCGTCATGCGCGTCGACCGGCTTGCTGAGTCGAATTTTCATTGCCACCGTCCTTTCACACCGTTGAATTCCAGCGATGCCTTACCGTCATCGCCCGTCGCCGCCGGTTCGCCCACGACGTACGCGCCACTCAGCACGTACACGCGACCGTTCTTGAATTCCACGGTCACGACCATGTCGTCCGCGGATTGGATTTTCGCGATCGGAAAGCTCTTCTCGAACACCGCGTCGACCTTCACGTACGGCACGCGATCCTCTTCTTTATAGAGGCCCGGCAAAATGCTCTCGCGCTTCACGTCCGACAGCGGGCACTCGACGCCTCCCGTCACGGAAAACTGCTCGCCATCCGCCTTCACGTAGGCGGTTCCGGCGACCTTCTGACCCATATCGGTCTCCTGAAATGACAGCGGCCCGCACGATGGCGGGCCGCTCGGTTTGCACTATCGTCGACGCCGTCAGGCCGCCGCTGCTTCCGGGTACTGCAACCGGAACTGGTTCAACAGCCCGAAGATGCGCAGCTGGTTGATGTAGTCCGGCGGGAACAGCACATCGATGCGGTTCGGGTTCGTCTTGTTGATCTCGACGATCAGGTATTGCGCGAACAGGTCGGCGTTTTCGACGATGCCGGCCAGTTCCAGCTCGTCGTATGCGGCGATCAGCTCCGCGCGGATGATCTTCGGCGTCACGATCGCGGCGCCCGGCCCGAATCTGGTCCCGTCGACCGCCAGCTTGTGCCGACCGTACTTGCTCGTAATCCGCTGGCGCAGGAACCGCATCACGTACCCGGTTGTATGCAACGTCTCCGAATCGAGGTAGCTGTTGTCCGACTGCCCGTAGGCGTTCCGCTGGTACGTCGTCACCGCGCGCTCGATTCGAACCGAGCCATCCGCGGAGTTCGTCGTTGCGATGCCGCTCGTCAGCAACGACTGCCGCTCGTTCAGGATGAACCGCTTCCCCGGCCGAGCCGCGCTGATCCCGACAAGCAGCCCGGTTTGCGTCGGCCGTGCCGGATCGGCCGAAATGAAGACCGCTTGCCGCGCACCGAACGCCGCGGCCTGCTCCCACGACGGGCGTGGCGAATCGGGCTCGAAACCGTTGATCGTCATGTGCTGATCGTTGCGCACACGGCCCGCGGCGACCAGTTGGCCCGGCGTGCCGCGGCGCGCCGAGTAGACATGCCCGTACAACATCGACGACCACGCCCAGCGCCCCGATACGTCGTTCATCCATTCGGCGAATGCATCCAGCGACGTCGGATCCGTCCACGGCTGGCAGACGAATTCAAATTCCTCGTCGCCCACAACCGCCAGGACGTCAGCCAGTTCGGGCGAGCCCGCACCGCCGGTCATCGGCGTCACCGTCGCATTCAGCCCCGCCGGCAAACGCTCGTTCGCAGCAAGGCCGCCGCGGTTGAATTCGACCGCGATGTCATTGCTCGTGTCGCCCTTCCACTTGCACGTCAGTTCCAGTTTGACGCCCGCAATGGCTGCGCGCACCGGCATGTTGGCGGTCCCGTTCACGGCAGCGACGAGCTGCAGCAGGACATCAGCCGCAACCGCCCCGCTCGCGACGGTCACGCGCACGCGCCGGCCCGCGACGTAAAGCGACAGCAGACCGGTCTCCGTCGCCGTGCCAACCAGCTCGATCGTGCTCTTTGCCGCCACACCTTCCGCGACCTTGACCGCGATCCCCCACACTTCGCCAACCGGGTCGCCGCGGCGCCACATGTCGCTCATCGCAGCGAGCATCGACCCTTCACCGGCCAGTGCGATCGCATCGCTCGTACGCGACAGCAACGTGAGCGCCGGCGCATCGACAACAGCATCGTCGTTCGCCTGCCCGATGATCAGACGGCGCAGCGTGCTACCGCCCGTTGCCGCCGCCGAGTTGTCGATTTCGGCATAGAACAACGGCACCGCGAGATCCGCGGGAATATTGTTGAAGCTGATCATCCCTTACTCCCCTTGGTTGCCTTGCCTTGAGCAGTACCGGCCGGCTCTGCCTCCGCAACTTCGGCGGCGGCCGGCTCCGGCTTCGCAGCCACATCGCCCGGTTCCGCGATTTCAACCACATCGCCCGACTGCACGCAGCGGCGCCAGTAAACATTTCGCGGCACATCGCGGCCGTCGACCGGCAGATCGTCACCGCGCGACGGGTCGCGAACGATTCGCCCGTCCGCGGGCTTCACGCGCATCGTTTTTGTCATCGTTCATCCTTCAGCTCAACACGGAGCTCCATTTCGATCCGGCCGTCCGGGCCGGGCTTTTTCAGATTCGGGTCTGCCATGGGGTCGATGGCATCGACGTGAATGTCGATGCCCTGCAAAGCAGGCAATTTATCCAGCATGTCCTCGTGCCAGGTCTCGGGATCGTCGTCACTACCGAGGGTCCACATCGCCGAAAAACCGAACCGATAGAGAACGCGAAAACGGTCGGTCGATACGAGATCGCACCCCGTGTATTCGATCGGTTCGTATCGCTTGTCGGGCGTCCAGCCAACGAGCGAGCGCAGTAGCGCCGCGCGTACGTCATGCAGCTCGTCGGCCGCCGCCTGCCCGCGCTCGTTCCCCTGCTTCAGCGCGACGATGACGTCGAACTCGTCGGCAATGTCCTGCCTCGTCCCGTTTTGCAACTGGTTGGGCTCCGGGTCGTCGCCGGTCATCACGACGAACGCAGCGGGCATTTCCAGCTTTGCGCTGTCCTCCAATGCCGCCCAATCGATGCCACCGGACACGCGACGCTCGAACAACGGACAGAAATCGCGCACATGCGCGATCGTCGGCGATAGCTTCATGGCAACCTCAACGGATCGTAAGAGCGCGGCGGTACACGTCGACGAGCAATGCACGAACCTCGCGCACGCTGTCGTCCTTCGCGTCGACCATGTAGTTGCCGCGCGGCTCAATACGCCAGTTGGACGTGCCGCGCGACCCGCGATCACGGCGCACGCCGCGTTTACGCCGTGCGCCGTAATACAGGAATGCCGGATAGAAATCGCGCATGCCCGCGATCTTCTGCGGCATGACCTTGACCATGAACCCCGAACGCGAAACCTTGGTCTTGATCGACCGCTGAAGCCGTCCAGTTTGGCGCGCCGGATACCGCCCCGGTGCCGACCGGCCACGAATCGCAACAAGCGCCTTTGCACGACGCTCGACGATGCGGCCGGCCTTGCGCATTCCTTTCCGAACTTCGCGCTTGTCGAAATCGATCAACCGATCGAAGCCTTCAAACCCTTCGATATGCAGCGCAATATCAGCGTTACCCACCATGTCGGAGTTCCTCCACTTCGAGCACCGTAAAGCGCCGCACGCTGTTCAGATCGCCGACACGTTTCACACGAAATACCTGCTCGCGATACACCACCTCGTAGTCGCTCGTGACGCCATCGACGTATCTCAGGTACATCCGGTGAGTGATCTTTTCGTCGATCTGTACGCTGCCGCTGTATACGGCCGCACCGACCGGCTCGATCTTCGCCCAGCGCGACCTTTGCTGCTGAAATTCAGATTCGAGCTCGGCATCGCGATAGGGATAGTCCCGGCGCTCACGCAACTGCACCCGCCGATTAAGCTCTCCGATTCGTGGAATGCGCATCAGAACCTCGGTGGAACCGTGATTGGAGTGAGAAGGGCATCCGCAAAGCTGCTTGGCATTGCCACGATCGATTGCCCCGACGAGAAAAGCTCCCGGTTTTCGTAGGCCCACGCCGCTGCAAGAAGCATCCACGAGCGAACCGAAGGAAAGTGCTCGAGATCAATTCCGGCTCGATAAGTGAGCGTCGGTGCGCCGACTGTCGGCCAATGACCGTTCAACGGCACAAGAATAGTCTCGCGCCCGAGTTGAACTAGCTCGAATTCAGCTTCGCGTAGCGTCAAACGCTCACCGGACATCGAACGAACCGCAACCGCATCCATCGCGAAGACCTGCCCTACGGACAGTGGAATCTCGCCTTTTGGGAAGGATCCGAGCCGCTCGACATAGCGTGCCTTCCGGATAGCGGCGCCCGACTTGCTCTCGGCTGCCTGACGCGCACCGGGAATCACCACTTGTTCGATGAACGCTCGCTCATCGTCATCATCGATTCGGCACTGCGAGGCGACGTCCTCGAAGGTAAGCGGCTCCGCGTCGCCTAGGTACTCGACGAGAACTGCGGCCATCTTGTGTTACCCCTTGGCCGCGGCGGCCTTCGACGCTTCAGCCTTCGCAGGCGCTTTCGTCTCCTTCAGCTCGCGTTCGTGCGCCTGTGCAATTCCTGCGTCGATGAGCCGATCGGCGTACTCGTCCTCGAACCCTGCAACGTCACCGGGCGTGTACTGCGCGTAATGTCGCTTGAACTTCACCACTTTCATGCTTTTCTCCAAATTGCGCCCCCCCCACTATCTGGCGGCCCGCATGGTTGCAGATTCGCTCACGCGCCCCAGGTCACGCCGGCCAGCACCGAAATCGACTCGACGTGACGCGGGCCGAAGTCGTTCTTCGCGATAACGCGAATCAGCGTCTGGTCGCGCTGGAATGCGCTGATCATGTTGCCGTCGGCGTCTTTGTAGGTCGCCTCCTTGCTGTAGTCGATTTCGAGCGTTTCTTCCTCGCCGATGAACACGTCGCCGAAGTCGGTGAAGTAGATTTCCGACTCCTTGCCGGCGTCGCCGAGATTGATCGGCACCTGCGTCGTCTTGCCGACCGGGTACCCTTTGAGCATGCCGTTGGCGAGTTCCGGATAGACCTTGTTGCCATTCCCGTCGCGCAAGCCTTCGAGGAAGCGAAACGTGCGCGGAGCCATGATCCAGCCCGGCTCCGTCAGATTGGCGTCTGCGTTCTCGAGCGCGAGAATGGCTTTGCCGAGATCCGTTTCGATCTTCTGCAGCGTCGCGCCGTCGCTCGCCGTGATCACGTTGCCGGGAATCGCCCAGAAGCGCAGCCCCTTCGGGGTGTTCGCCGTGCCATCGTCGCGGATGAATGCCTTGTCTTCGCGTGCACCGATCGCAGATGTAAGGTCGCCGACGACGATCTGATCGACGTTCGGATTCACGCCGGCGTACTTGATCAGATCGTTCGCGATCGGCACCAGCGCGGCCATCTTCTTCGCCGTGAGTTTGAGATCGTCGAACTGTTGTTGAGTCGTCGGGATGTCCGTGTCGGCGCCGATGTAACCGACGATCGCGCCGCCCTTGAGGCGCGGGATGGTAATGTTTCCGTTCGAGAGCGGCAGCGTACGAGCTCCGAGCTTCCGGACAACGGACTTCGGGCGCAGCAGTTCGATGACCTCGCTCGACAGGTTCTCGGGCACCAGGACACCGCCGGCACCCGGCGAAAGGGTGTTCAGCGACATGGCGACGTCCTCGCCGAAGCCGCGCTCGATTGCAATCTTCGACGCGAGCTGCGCGTCGCCGCGCGCTGCCGCGAGCGCGCGAACCATGCGCGCCATCTTCGCGCCCTTGATTTCCGGAGCCTTCGGCTGCGCGGGCACGGACGCCGCAGCCGGCGCAGTGACTGCTGCCGGCGCCGGATCGACCGGCACTGCGGCGGCTGCGGCCATGCGCTCCGCGGCTTCTGCGCGCTCGATTTGCGCAGTCAGATCGTTGAACTTCGAACTGAGCTGTTCGAATTCAGCCTGCTGCTCGACCGACAAGGCGGTGCCGCCCAACTCGATCTGTGCCAGCGCCTGAACACGCTGGTTGATGGCAGCGCGTTCGCGGCGGAGTTCGTTGATGTTCACTTACCCTTCTCCTAAAAAAAATGCCACCCGAAGGTGGCAGTGCTCAACTGAGACGCGAACGCGCTCTGATGTTGATCGTGAAAAATCCGATTTCTTGCGGCTGGTTACATCATGGATTGCATGTTCATCGCCGCCGCACGGGCCGACACACTACGTCGGGCATTCACGCTCTGGCGCTCCGCTCGCGACGCGCGCACTTCCGCAGCAATCCGGTTGATCGCTGCCTGCGGCGTCTCGATGCTGTCGGCCAGCCCGGCGTCGACGCCTTGCTGCCCGAAAAAGATGCCCGCCTGCGTGTCCTTCACCGCCTGCGTGCTCAAGCCACGGAAGTTCGCGATCGCGTCGACAAACTGCTTGTAGCTGTTTTGCACCATGCTGGTAAGGAACGATAGCGACTGGTCGCTCAGCGGCTCATGCGGCGTCAGGTCGTTCTTGTGATCGCCGGCAAACACCGACGTCACCTTGATTCCCTGCTGTTCGTCACGCTGCGAGACGTCGAGATGGTTGGCGATCACGCCAATGGACCCAACACCCGATGTGCGGCTGACGATCACCTTCGACGCCGCGGCAGCGATGAGATAGCCACCCGAGAAGGCCGAGAAGTTGACGATCGCCGTGATCGGCTTGACCAGCGATGCAGCGCGAATGTCGTCAGCCAACTCGAACGCACCGGTCGCACTGCCACCGTTGCTGTCGATGTCGAGAACGATATGTTCGACGGCCGGATCCCCAACCGCCTGATTCACGGCAGTACGCAAACCCTCGTAGCTGGTCATCGGCTCGCATGGATTCATGTGCGCCGAGCGCGACACCAGGATTCCCGATACAGGAATGATGTCCATTCCTGTATCTGCTACCAGGGTACGACGACGCTCGGACGCCGCGGCCATCTGCGCGCTGCTGTCGTAGTCGTCGTCCTCCATGATCTTCGGCTGCACACCGTTCACGGTCAGATTGACGATATTCAGGTTGAGCGCCTGGTTCGCCCACTGCACCGCGAGCGACATCATCGGGTCCGTGACGAGCTGCGGCTGGTTGAAAATCAGACTTGCAAGTCTGAGGTGCGGTCTCACGATAGGATCCTCTCAATTTCGCCGATTTGTGCTTTCGTCGGCTCGGTTTTGCCGACTGGAAGCTGCTGCGGCTTGGATGCATCGACCATGTTCATCGGACTCAGGTAGACGTCGCCGCCCTTGACCGGCGGCATATTCTCAAGCCGCCGAATGTCGTTGATCGACAGCCAGCCCCACTGACGCCCGACCGCATAAGCGGCATAGCGCGATGCTTGATCGCCTCGCAGAAGACCCGAAAGGTTGTACTCGATGAAGTACTGCTTACGCTCCGACGGCAGCAGCAGATCGCGCGTCTTCGCCTGTTCGTGCCGCTTGACCCACGGCAACAACGTATAGATGACGAACTGAAGCGATTGATGCTCGATGTTGCTGAACGTGGCCCGCTCCAGCTCGTTCACCATGTGAGCCGGGATCTTGTAGATTCGAGCAATGTCGAGCGCCGAGAGGCGCAGCGCATCAATCAACGCTGCGTCAACGTTTGTCATCGACAACGGTCTGAACGTCATGCCCTCCTGCAACAACGCGACTTTCTTCGCGTTGCCTGACCCACCGAATTTTGCGTTCCAGCCGTCCGTGATTCGATCCACGCTGGCCTGGTCCTTAAGCGCTGGACTGTCCTTGGGCCGCTCAATCACGCCCGACAGCGTGGTGCCGTTCATGAACGACTTGCCGGCATACTGCTGGATCGCCTGCGCGTGCCCAATCGCGTTCGCATGCAGCAGGACAGGTGACAAACCCGTGTAGCCGTTGATCGACATCTAGCGAACGTGATGCACCTGCCGCTTCGGCATCGGCTCGCCCCCGTAGACCCGATAGACCGGCATGAGGTCCGAGCCCTTCATGACCGTCACAGCCTCGTTATCCAGCGGATACAGCCCGCGAATGACCCCATCCTGATCGCGATCGATGAAGCTGTAGCTGTTGCCGCGCAGGCCGGCCGCAACCTGCGACTGTTCCTGATACTCAAACGGCGTCTGCCATGGGTTTGGCTCGTACTTCAGGATCGAATACAGAGGATGATCCGTCGCCGGCTTCCGGTCGTCACCAGCGCGCTCGTACAGCTCGATCGGCAACTGCGCGATGCTCTCCGAAAGCAGCGTTATGCAGTTTTGCAAGACCGTCAGTGCCAGTGCGCTTGCCGGAGTCACGACCTGCCCCGCGTCCGATCGGGAGCTACCGAGCAGCGCCGACAGCCAGCCGCCGGACCCCATCTGCGTCTGACCGGGGTTGGATAGCAATTGCCTACTGAAAAACATTGGTCTACTCCTTCGGCTGCCTGACTTGCTGCGCACGAGCCGCTGCCATATCCGCCAAGAGCGCCCACAGCAGAAGCAGGACACCCGCGACAATCAGGCCGATCGGCAGACTGATCAACATCACTCCCGTCACCAGCAACGCGAACCCGAGCAGGCCGGCCACCCAGGCCGCAATGCCTATTGAATTCAAACGCCCACTCCTTGATCGTAGATCGACTCAGAATCGACTCTGTCGGCCAGCATGGCCCGACCTATCGCCATAATCAGCGCAACAGCGCCGTCGATTTTGTTGTCGTTTCCCTGCTTGATCGGGCGCACCACATCGTCGTTGCCCGGCAGGTTCTTGCCGATGACGTTGCTGATACACCACGTCATGATCGGGTTTCCGTCATGATGAAACCGGCCAGATGCAATGGCCGCCTCCAGCTCCTTCATCGGGTCCGACATGTTCGTGTAGTTCTGGACGATCGTGACCGGCGTCAGCCCTTCGTCTTCAAGCTGATGCGAGAGGTTCGTCGCGCCGTGTGGGTCCAGCGGAGTGCATTGCACCGGGCAGATCCGGTTCGCGTCCTTTGCCTCTTCGAGAATGTCGCGATAGTCAATTTCCGCGCCGTCCGTTTCGAGCAGAAATCCCTGATTGATCCACGCCTGATACCGCTCCGCCATACGACGGTTCTCGGTATTGTGCACAGTGTCCTCAGGCACCCAGAATCTCGGTGCAACGCAGAAGTAATGCCGCCTCCCGTCGATGTCGCGCCAGAAAAGCCGAGCCATGCTGTTCAGGTCGAGCTTGCGCGCCATATCGAGCGCGAGCACGCTGTCTTGCCCCTCGAACTGTTCCAGCTTCAGTGATCGGTCCTCGCACGCCTTCCAGTCTTCGAGGTTGAAATAGCCTGTCTTGGCCGATGTCCACACGTTCAAGTGCTTCGTCTTGAACGTATTCGTGAAGCGTGCCGACTTGATCGCGCGTTGCTGCTGGCTCTCCAGATACTCCTGATAAACCGAAATTCCGATATTCGGATTCGCCTTCGCTAGCACGCACGGATCGGTCCAATCGTCCCCTTCGTCGATCGTCCAGATCCACCCGAAAAGCTCGTCGTCGGGAACCGTCCCTTCGAGCATTTCGATCACCTGTCGGCGCTTGTCGAAGCACGGGCCTTCGATGTTTGCACCGGCCGTGGTGATGATGAACATCAGCGGCTGCCTACGAGCCCCCATGCCAGTCAGCATCGTTTCGTACAGTGCAGCGCTATCGTGCTCGTGATACTCGTCCACGATCGCGCAGGACGGCGACGCACCATCGCCAGGGTTCCCGATGATCGGCTCGAATCGACTACCGTCGGCCGGCTTGTTCATGTTCGAGGCATTGACCTCGATTCCAGCCGAATCGACGAGCATCGGCGAGCGCTTGACCATCAGCTGCGCTGGGCGGAAAACCTCCCATGCCTGCTTTTCCGACGTCGCGCCCGAATAAACCTCCGCGCCAAACTCGTCATCAAGCACGAACATCCCAATACCGACACCAGCGGCGATCACCGATTTGCCGTTCTTTCTCGGCACCTCCCAGTAGCTTTCGCGGAACCGGCGCTTGCCGGTGCGCCTATTGACCCAGCCGAAGGTCGCCATCAGGCCGAACTTCTGCCAAGGCTCCAGAGTTACCAATTGCCCCTTAAACGCCCACTCGCCTTTCGTGTGCGGCAGCAGCTCAATGAACTCGAGCTTTCGCTCAGCGGCTGCCGGATCGAACTTCCAGCGGAAATCCTTCTTTCGGCTCGCCGCAAGGTCGTCAAGGTGGCGCTTGCAAGCAAGTTGCACATACCGGCAAGCGAAGCGCTTGCCACGAACGACTTCTCGCGCGAACTTGAGCCCCTGCTCTACGCGCGGGAAATTTGTCGCCATGTCTTCCAATCATTTGCCGAGCAGCTTCGCGAAAGGGTTATCTGGTGTTTTCGGCTTCGCGCCGACCAGGCGCTGCCGACTAGCCGGGTCGAGCCCCAGCATTGCGCCGAAGCTCGCCATTTGAGCCGCGGCCTCCTTGACAACGGTCGCGGCCGGATTCTTCATCGGACTGCCTTGTGAGCTGTCGACGACAGGGCCGTTGCGAGTCAACTCGTCCTGAGCAGTTCGCCAGTTGCCGTAGGCCGCACAGAAGATTTCGACAATGTGCAGGTCCGTCACTTGCAAGATTTTTTGCCCGCAAAGCAGCGGAACAACGCGCTCCCACATGTCACGCGCCTCGCCGGCAATCCACTCCGGCGGCTCGATGTTCGTGACCAAGCCAAAATCCGGCTCGTCCTTATTCAGCGCGCGTTTGCCGGGATTTCTCGCAGCGACTTTCCGTGCGGTCGGCTTGGGTTTTCTGCCCCGCCCCGGCACTGACGCGATACCTCCCACTGGCCAACTCCTGAATTTTTAATTTCGCGGGCGTAAAGATTCGACGAGGCGGGCGGTCCCGGAGGCGATGCCTCCCAGACTTTTTTACCCCCCCCTCCCGGTCAGCCTCGACCCGCCCCGCCTCCGCCGCTCCCTGAGCCCTCGCTACGAGGCGGCCGTGCACGCGTCACCGCAGGCGCTCGCGCGCCGTCTTGGCAGCGTGACAGTCACGACAGATTGCTTGCAGGTTCTCGTCACGGTCACTCCCACCTCGCGCCTTCGAGATAACATGGTCGACAGCAGTCGCCGGCGTCACTCGCTCGGCTTGCAGGCAGGGCTGACAAAGGCCAGCGTCACGGCGCAGGATTCGCATTCTGATCCGTTCCCACGCGCTTCCGTATCCCCGCGCATGGCGATTGCCGCGAACGGTATCTGGCCTCCATTTGACAGCCTCCTGCGCATGCTGATCGCAGTGCGTCTTGCCATCCGCAACAAGCGCACCGCATCCCCGATGCTTGCAGGGCTTCATCGGTCGGGC
>NZ_JBSAXF010000060.1:0-10201 GCF_053427845.1 Burkholderia sp. AW49-1
CGCCGGCATGCCGGAAATGGTCGCGCGCTCGCGCGTGTCGGCCGTCGGTTCGAAGATTCGGCGCTCCTGAAGGATCGATACGAGGGCGGTCAAGATGGTCTCCATGGAAATCGTTGGGTGTGGCATGACCGTTGAAACGCAACTTGCATGCCAATTGCGTGGGTCTTCGGCCGGAAAGGCGTGTGTGCACGTCGGCGCGCGGATCTAGACAATTGATCTGCATTGCAGAGCGATGAGCAATCGAACGATCGACGTTCCATTCGGCCTGCACGTTGCGTCGAAATGCAGCAGCGGGTGTTGCAGGCGTCAACACGACGCACGACGAACGACGCACGACGCACGAAGTGCGCGCCGTGGGACTGAGGCCGCGCTATGCGATGAACGATCGCAGCACGCCGAGCGCGTCGGATGCACGAAGGCGCGTCAGTGCCGACGCCTCGATCTGCCGCACGCGTTCGGCGGACAGGTTCATCTGGCGGCCGATGTCGCGCAGCGAGCAGCCTTCGTCCGCGTGCAGCCCGTAGCGCAGCCGGAGCACCATCGCCTCGCGCGGCGGCAACCGGTCGATCGCGGCAGCGATCGTGTTGCGCAACTGGGTGGCGCCGGCGGCGTCCTCGGGCGACGGCGACGACAGGTCCGGCGCGACGTCGGCGAACGTCATGTCGCCTTCCGGCGAAACCGGCAGGTCCGCCGACACCGGTTCCTTCACGATCGCAAGCAGGTCGCGCACCTTGTCGACCGGCTCGCCCATGTGGACGGCCAGTTCGGCGGGCGTCGCAGCCGTGCCCGCGCGTTGCCGATGCTCACGTGCGAGCCGCGTCAGCTTGTTCAGCGCATCGACCGTATGCGTCGGCACGCGGATCGTGCGGCCGAGGTCGGCGAGCGCATGCGTGATCGCCTGCCGGATCCACCAGGTCGCGTAGGTCGAAAACCGGAAGCCGCGCCGGTAGTCGTAGCGCTCGATGGCCTTCAACAGGCCGATGTTGCCTTCCTGGATCAGGTCCGCGAACGGCAGCCCGCGATCGGGATAGCGCTTCGCGATCGACACGACGAGCCGCAGGTTCGCGTCGAACAAGCCCGTTTTCGCCGGCTGCATCGCGCGTTCGATCGCACGGAGCCGGGCATCGAGCGCCGCGGTCGCGCCGGGTGGCAGTTCCGACGCCGGAGCATCGCGCACGATCGCGATGCGTGCGTCGACGAATTCGGCCGCGCGTCGCGTGAGCGTCGGCGCGCAGGCCGGGTGCGCGGCAATGCACGACGCGAGCCAGCCGGCGTGATCGTCGTGGTCCGTCTGCGCGAACGAGGGCGGGACGCCCACGTCGGCCAGCAACCGCGCCAGCCGGCCTCGCAGCGCGCGGTGCCGGCGTGCGCGGTTGCGCAACGGTTCGCTCATCCGTTCGAGTGCGCGGGCGGACAGGCGCAGCGCGCCGAGCAGTGCCGCGGCGTCGCGTACGTGCGCGCGATACGCGGCAGACGCCGTGCCGCCCGAGGCCAGCGCGGCACGAATGCCGTCCGCGAATGCGTCGATGCGGGCGAGCCGTGCCAGTACAGCGTCGCGCCAGGTCGAGTCCTCCGATGGCGCCTCGTCGTCGCGTCCGGGCTCGCCGGCGTCGGCAGGCGAGGCGCCTGCATCGGCGTCAATGGATCGTCGAGCGGCGTGTGTGGCGTCGGCGAGGAAGATTACATAGGTCGATGCGGCGGCTCGGCATTCGGCGATCTCGGTACGAATCGACACGAGCGCGTCGAGCGCGTCGGGATCGCCGCACAGCACCGCGACCGACGCCGCGCGACCACGCTCGATGCGTTGCGCGTATGCGAATTCCTCGTCGCGGGTGAGGAGCGGCGTCGTGCCCATCTCGCGCAGGTACAGCCGGACTGGATCGGTCGTGCGCGGCGCGAGCAGGTCGGCGGCGGTGAGCGTGCTGGCGCCGTCGATCCATGCGCGCGCGGGCGGCGCCGGCCGGAAGTAGCGGTCGAGCGTCCAGCCGCTCGCGGTATCGGCGCTGTCGGACACCGCGATGCCGAGTTCAGCGAGCACGGCGGCGGCCGCGTCGACGTCGCATTCGCTCGCATCGTCGTCGGGCAGCGCGTCGATGATGTCGGCGCGCGTGACAAAGCCGCGCGACAAGCCGGTCGCGATCAGCGCGTGCAGATGCGCGGCCGCGTGCGGCGGCGCGCCGTCGTCGATGCCGGCCGCGGGTGCCGGTGCGTGCCGGGCCGGCAGCCCGTCGCGCGACGCGTCACGCGCGCTTCGCATACACGTTGCACCAGCCGTCCGCCGCGACGAGCTTGCCGGCGAACATCGGACACGTGCCGGCGGTGTCCGCCGCCTCGCCCTTGTAGAAGCGGCAATTGGCACAGCGCTGGCCGGCCTGGTATTTCGGGAACTGCGCGGCGTCGACGCTGGACGCATGCGCGCGATAGCCGAGCGTCTTCGCGGCGGGGTCGTTCTCGTCGACGAGGGGCGGCGCCGCGCATGCGGTGCGTGCGGCGGCGAGCGTCGCGCACAGGCCGATGGCGTGGATGATGAAGGTTCTGCGGGAGGTTGGGTGCGTCACGGTCGTTTCCTGGTGAAGATGATGTCGTGGGGAAGGGCGCGGCCCGCATCGCGTGGCGAAGCCGCTGGCCCGGTGTTACTGGCTTGCGTCCTTGTGCGCGGCGGGCCCGGCGACGAGCGGCGCGGTCGACGCGTGTGCGGTATCGGCCGTCAGCTTGTTCTTGCTGGCGGCATAGCCGTTCGACGCGAGCAGGAAGGCCATCAGGTCCGCGTATTCGTCGTCCTTCAGTTTGCCCGGCTGGTCCGCCGGCATGTTGGTCGCCATGTAGCCGAACACGCCACCGATCGTCAGGTGCGAATGCGAAAACGGCGCGAACGACGGGCCGCTCAACGCGGGCGCGGTGTTGCCTTCGAGATCGGCGCCGTGGCACTTTGCGCACGCATTGCCGTAGATTTCCTTGCCGTGGGCGACCTGGGCAGCGTCGAACGACGGCGCGGCGTCACCGGTGCTCGCGCCGACGCGGATGAAGCCGCCGCCGGCCGGCACATTGCGCGCGCGCAGCAGGCTACCGGGCACGCGGCCTGCGCTCGCCGTTGCGCCGTCGAGGAAACGCGACGGCATGCGCGATTCGTGCGCCTCGAGTGCGCTGCCGGGCAGCGCCCACTTCCGGGTCAGCGCGGCGAGCCGGCCGTTGTTCTTCATTTGCGTGAGTGCCGCGTCGATACGTTGCTGCAACGCGGCCGAGCGCGGCGCGAACGCAAACGTGAGCTGCCATTCCGCATACGGCGACGACGTCGCGCCGATGCGGAACGCCTGTTTTGGATGGGCGGCCTGATACGCGACGACTGCCGGATACCAGACGATCGCGCGATGCGCGCGGCCGCGCGCGACCGCATCGACCGTTTTCTCGGACGTGTTCTCGAGATCGAAGCGCGCGTTCTTCTGTTGAACCGCGATCAATTGCGCGGGGCTCGCGTAGGTCGCCGCGACGATTTCGCGGCCGGTGGCCGGTGCGCCGGCATCGCGGCGCGTGACGCTCACGTAACCCGAACGCAGGTAGCCTTGCGAGAACAGCAGTTTCGTATCGGATGCGTCGGCGATGGCCGAACGCGGAAAGCCGGCGAGCACGTCGCAATCGTGTTCGAGGATGCCGGCGAGTTCGTGCGCGGACACGCCGTCGTCGTCGCTGCCGCCCGCGTCGTGCCCGGAGAAGTTCGCGGCGATGCCGGCCGTGCGGAACGCGTCGCGGGCGACGGCCTTGTCGAGTGCAGCCGTCGGCGTGCCCGGCAGCGAGCAGACGCGCACCGCCGTCGCGGCCGTGGAGAGCGCCGGAATCAGCGCCGTGCTTGCCGCGAGCGCACAGGCCACGGCGAGGCGGGAAAGTCGGATGTTCATGATCGTACGCTCGGTTGAAAATGAGAAAGGGAGGGGCGCCCGCGCCAGTGGCGCGGGCGCAATACGTCTGGCCGGATGCCGATCAGCCGCGGTCGAGGGCGAACACGTACAGCGTGCCGCCGCGCGGCACGTCGTCCGCCGCCTTGGCCATCGGGCCGCCCCAGATCGGATTCGCGCCACCGTAGCCGGCGAGCACCGCTACGTACTCCTTGCCGTCTACTTCAAAGACGGACGGCTGCGCGATGATCCCGCTCGCGAGCTTCGGGCTCTCCCACAGCACCTTGCCGGTGCTGACGTCGAACGCGTACAGGTGGCCGTCGAGCGAGCCGCTGAACGCGAGGCCGCTCGCGGTCGTCGCTACGCCGCCGTTCCACGGCAGCTTGCTCCAGTGGCTCCACACTTTCTTGCCGGTGTTCACGTCGATCGCCTGGAGTTCGCCGTAGCCTTCGCTGCCCGGCTCGGGCTTGATCTCGAAGCCTTCGCCGAGATACGGCAGCCCTTCCATGTAGTTGACCGACTTGCCCGACAGGCTCATGCACGCATGCAGCGCCGGCACGATCGCGAGATGGCGCACGGGGTCGTACGACACCGACCACCAGTTCTTGCCGCCGAGGAAGCTCGGGCACGTGTCGATCGTCGTGCCGACCTTCGGGTACTTCGCGGGATCCTGGATCGGTGTGCCGTCTTCCGTGTAGCCGGTCACCGACGTCGCCTTCACGAACGGCTCCGCATAGATCAGCTTGCCGGTGTCGCGATCGATCGCATGGAAATAGCCGTTGCGGTCTGCATGGATGATCGCGTCGCGCTCCTTGCCCTTGTACTTGATCGTCGCAAGCACGGGTGTGTTGACGCCGTCATAGTCCCACGTGTCGTGCTTCGTGTACTGGTAGTGCCATTTGAGGTCGCCGTTCTTCGGATCCAGCGCGAGCAACGAATCGGAGTACAGGTTGTCGCCCGGGCGCAGATCGGCAAGCCACGGCCCCGGGTTGCCGACGCCCCAGTACAGCGTGCGCGTCGCTGCATCGTAGGTGCCGGTCAACCACGCCGGTGCGCCGCCGTGCGCTTGCATGCCGTCGGGCCAGGTGTCGCCGTGCTTCTCGCCCTGGCCAGGAATCGTGAAGCGCTTCCACAGCAGCGTGCCGTCGTTCGGACTGAGCGCCGCGATGAAGCCGCGTGCGCCGTATTCGCCGCCCGAGCTGCCGACGACGATCGCACCGTCGAGCGCGAGCGGCGCGAGCGAGAACGCGTAGCCGAGCCCCGGTTCGAACATCTGCTTCTTCCACACGAGCGCGCCGGTCTGTGCATCGAGCGCGGCCACCTCGCCGCTCAGCATCGCGACGTAGACGTTCTTGCCGTACAGCGCGACGCCGCGGTTCACAACGTCGCAGCAAGCCGTCTTGAATGATTCGGCACCGAGTTTCGGTTCGTATTTCCACAATTGCGCGCCGGTGGCCGCGTCGAATGCGTACACGTTGTCCTTCGGCGTGGTCACGAACAGGTAGCGGCCGTTGACGATCGGCGTGGCTTCGAAGCCCTGCTTCAACTCGGCGGGAAACTTGTAGCTCCACGCCTGCGTGAGCTGTTTCACGTTCGACGCGTCGATCTGTTTGAGCGGCGAATGCGCCTGGCCGTTGTAGGTGCGGTAGTAGGTGAGCCAGCCCGGATCGCGTTGCGCATCCGTGAGCCGCTGATACGTGACGGCCGGATAATCCGCGGCAGCGTCCACCAGGCCGGGATTCAAGGCGATCGCGGCCGCCGCCGCGATTCCGATCGTTGCCAGTCGGCTCGTCGAAGCCGAGAGTTTTTTCATGGTTGTCTCCAGAGTCATTGTGATCGCACCGCGGCCAACACATGGCCGGGCCGGCAGGGTGGGGATCCGGGTCCAGTGCGCAGCCAGTCACGCAAATCGCATGCCATTGACGCGCGTGCCCTGTCGAGCAAGGCGGAGCAGCCGATCGTGCGCGCCGCGACGACGTGTGCAGCGTGGCGCGGATGATCCCCATGTGTTGCGTTCGGGGACAGCCGCGGGTGGAGTGTTGCGAAACATGACACTGCGGTGCGCGGCCGAAGGCGTCGCCTCGTTGATCCAAATTGACACAGGCGCAACAGGGGTGGCACGAACTGCAACAGATGCGCGGTTGCATATCGATGCGAGGTGGCTTCGATTGGCAGCCAGCCGGGCGTTGCGCATATCGGCATGCTTCTTGCCGTTTGACACGGAAATGATTCCGCGCAGCCAGAGACCACCATGCATCTCCCGATTTTGTCCGATGCCGCTCGCAGGTGCGAGCGCCGCCGCGTGGTCGCACTCGCCTACGGTATCGCGCCTGCCGGCCCGTACGCGGCGACGATCGAGATGCCGCAGGCCGCGCGCGCACGCGAGCCGCTGCGAGCCGTCGCGCTGGCGGTATTCGCCGCCCATGCGGCCATCATGGCCGCGCTGTGGCATGCATGGGCGCCTGATGGACGCTCGACGCTGCCGCACGCACTTGCCGTCGAGGTGGACGCGAGCGAATCCACGCGGGTGGCAGAACCTGGCGCGCATCGGCGGGTGGATGTCGCGACGCAGGGTGCTCGCGAACATATGCCTTCGCATTCGAGCCGCGAAACAGTCGTCCGTCGAGAGGCTGGGCCGAGTGTGGCCGCAACACATCGGGCCGATCTTGCAGGTCCTGCGCAGAAGCTCGCTGCGGCAACTGCGGCGGCGAAGCCGGACAGTGAACGTCGGCGAACCGTGCCGGAGCAGGGACCGGTTCAGCCCGCCCATGACAATGCAGCGGCGGATACCGCGACGGTTGCCGCGCATGCGACGCCGGTCGCGCCGTCCACTGCCGCACCCGAACCCGTTACCGCTCCGCGCTTCGCGGCGGCCTACCTGCGCAATCCCGCGCCCGAATATCCCGACGTCGCGCAGCGGCGCGGCTGGGAAGGCACCACGTTCCTGAACGTGCATGTGCTCTCGAACGGCCGGCCCGACCAGGTGCTGCTGTCGGCGAGCAGCGGACACGACGCGCTCGACGATGCGGCCGTCGCGGCGGTCATGGACTGGCGTTTCGTGCCGGCGAAACGCGGCACGGAATCGATCGACGGCTGGGTCAGGGTGCCGGTCGTGTTCAAACTCGGAAACTAAGGAATCCGTCATGTCAGATTACATCCACTACGCGGTCGTCGGCGCGTTTGCACTCCTCGCGGTGCTGTCGGCGATCACCTGGACGCTGATCGTCGTCAAGACGCTGCTGTATGCGCGCGTCGCGCTCGGCAACCACCGCTTTGCCGCGCGCCGCGGCGAACGCCCGGTGCTGTCGATGCCGACGGACGACGATGCGTCCGCCAGCCTGAACGCGCACCTGCAGGGTGCCTTATGCATCGCATTGCGCGATCTCGACGCGCCGGAGCCGGACGCACCTGCCGCGCTGGTCGCGTGGGATCGCCGCGATCTGCTCGAACGCACGCTCGCGCGCGAGATTCGGCGCGCGCAGCGGTCGCTCGAACGCGGGCTTGCCGTGCTCGCGTCGATCGCGAACGTCGCGCCGTTCGTCGGGCTGTTCGGCACCGTGTTCGGCATCGTCCACACGTTGCAGTCGATGACGGCGTCGGCCACGAACGGCATCGATGCGATCGCGGGGCCGATCGGCCAGGCGCTGGTCGCAACCGGCATCGGCATCGGCGTCGCGATTCCGGCCGTGCTGGCTTACAACCTGTTCCTGCGGCGGCTCAAGACCGTGACGGCCGGGCTCGACGAGTTCGGGCAGGACCTGATCGCGCTGGCCGAGCAGCGGCGCTTCAGGATCGACGCGCCGGCGCATGCCGCGCTCTCGGCCGCGAGCAATGCGGGCGCCGTGCGTCGGGCGGCGGCATGAGGACGGATAACCGCGAAGCCGACGCGGGCGAACCGCTCGGCGAGATCAACGTGACGCCGCTCGTCGACGTCGTCCTCGTGTTGCTGGTGATCTTCATGGTTGCCGCGCCGCTGATGACGCATGCGATCCGCATTGACCTGCCGAAGGCGGCCGCCCCGGCGCGCGACATGCGTGCATCGACCGTCACCGTGACCGTCGACGCGCACGGCGCGGTCCGCATCGACGGCGCGCCGGTCACGCCGGCCGAGGTCGAGGCCGTGCTGGCTCGCCGCGTCGCGCGCGACCCGCGGACGAGCGTCAGCCTGCACGCGGACCGCAACGAGTCGTTCGGCACCGTGGCCGGCGTCATCGCGTCGATTGGACGCGCGCGTGTCGTGCATGTCGCGATCGCGACGGCGGACGGCGATGCAGGTGCGGCGCGATGAGGTGATCGACGTCGGCTGAGACGATCGCCGATGTATCGGTACGGACAACGATATAACGACGCCAAGACAAGAAAAGAGGAGACGTGGAGATGAAGGAAACGGATGGGGCGAAGCGCCGCTTCGTCGCCCGGCGCGCGGGCGTCACGCTGTGCTTCGGCGGCATGCTCGGCGGCTGGCTGACGCCGGCGTCGGCGCAGGTCGAGCCGGCCGGCAACGTCGATGCGCCGACGCTCGCGCCGATCGTCGTCGTCGGCACGACGCCACTGCTCGGGATCGGCACACCGCTGTCGCGCGTGCCGGCCAACGTCCAGACGATTCGCGGCGAGGACATCACGCGTCAGCACGGCGGCGTACTGACCGACTACTTCGAGAAGAATAAAAGCGTGGAATTTCGGATTTGTGCGGTTTGGTCCGGCCTGTTCCGGAGAAGTCTTTAACATACTGAATATTAAAGGTATTTAAGGCTCCATCCGGCCAAAATCAGTGTGTCAGCACTTGCCTCCGCTCGGCTTAACTTGCTGCTGCGGCGTAGGTTTTCGTGCGTTGTACAGAAAACCTACGCCGTGTACTCTATTCCCGGGAAACCAAACGCCGAGGGACTAATGCGCTTTGATGCACGCGTCGCGTCTAAGCTGCCGAGTGGTGAGCACTTGACCTTCGAGAGCTTTCCGGGACTTCGCCTCCAAGCTTCGACGAGCCGCAAGTCGTGGACGTATCGCTACAAGTCACCGATCGATGGCCGCATGCGACAGGTCAAGCTCGGCGAGTGGCCCGCGATGTCATTTGCCGCCGCGATCTCCGCGTGGGAACAGAATCGCATCAAGCGTGATTCTGGCACTGAGCTTTCCGCACGGCATCGAAAGCGGGCAGAGACGACGGCGCGTCGATCACCAACTTCCTATACCGTCAGGGAGCTGTGCCGGGACTACCTCGAAGGGCACGTAGAAGTAAATCGTAAGACAAAGGGTGCGCTTGAGGTCGCACGAATTTTCAAGGCGATGCTCGGGCCTATTGCGGATGCTAGCGCGGCGACCATCACCCGCGCCCAGGCGTTCGATTTCCTCGAGTCGTATCGATCGACGCCTGTACTAGCAGCACGCCTTCGCATGGAGCTTGGCTGCGCCTGGAATTATGGGCTTGATGCTGGCCGCCTTCCCGAAAATTCGGCGAATTGGTGGAAGGATGTTCTAAGAGGGCGATTAAAGAGCAAGGGGCGCAAGATCGATGGGATATACACGGGGACCCAGAAGCGAGTGCTCTCGATTGACGAACTGGGCACATTGATTCGGTGGTTGCCGAATTTCAGTTCGACTGTTGCTGATGCGTTGACGCTCTATCTTTGGACCGGCACGAGAGGCGGCGAGATCGTCGCCATGGAGCGCACCGAGATCGCTGAGGAAGCTGACGGTCTCTGGTGGACTATCCCGAAACACAAGACAAAGGGGCTGAATAACGAAAAGGCAACGGATTTGCGTGTGCCACTCATAGGGCGTGCTGAGGTAGTTGTGCGACGGCGCCTCGATCAGATCAAGGGAACCATGCTGTTCCCTTCATTGAACGGAACGTCGATGAACCAGGCCGTGATCCAGCACGGCGTCTACTACTATCAGCCATATTGCAAGATCGCTCCGGAGTATGACCGGCCGCGTTTGCCCGTCACGCATTGGTCAGCTCACGATCTTCGACGCACTACCCGGACGTTGCTTGCAATGCTGGGATGTCCGAATGATATCGCCGAGTCGGTCCTCGGTCATGTAAGACCCGGAATCATCGGCGTCTACAACCGCCATACCTATGACAGGGAACGGCGCGAGTGGCTCACGCAGTTGTCGCACCGCTTGGAATCGATCTCTGAGACGTATCCCGCGAAGAAGTAGACCGATGATGCCAATAGTTGTAGTCACTGTTCAGCGGTGGAGGAAGATCAGCCCAGGGCGCTTGAATCACGCTGTGACGTCGTGTGAAAGTGGCGCATCAAGCGACCTGATGCCGTCCGGGACCGAGGGGCGCCAGCATATGTCTT